>NZ_DATJWR010000093.1:0-48677 GCF_035501035.1 Paraburkholderia sp. | reverse complement strand
AGATCGAGGAACTCACGAACCCGAAGCTCAAGCTCGGCAAGAAGACGCTCACGCCCGAGCAGCTGCAGAGCAAGCAGACCATGCTCGCGCTGCTCGATGCCGTGCGCGACGAGTCGGGCAAGGATGCACCCGTGCGCCTCGTGTTCGAGCCGAAGACGAGCCGCATCGATCAGTCCGAATTCGTCAATTCGCTGCTCGCGAACACGAGCCTCGAGTCGAACGCATCGCTCAATCTCGTGATGATCGGCGCCGATGGGCGTCCGCGTCAGAAGGGCATCAGCGAGATCCTCGGCGAGTGGATCGGCTTCCGCTTCGCGACGGTCACGCGCCGCACTAAATACCGTCTCACCAGGGTCGACGACCGCATCCATATCCTCGAAGGGCGGATGATCGTCTTCCTCAATATCGACGAGGTCATCCGCATCATCCGCGAGTCGGACGAACCCAAGAGCGCCTTGATGAGCGCGTTCGGGCTCTCCGAGCGCCAGGCCGAGGACATTCTCGAAATCCGTCTGCGCCAGTTGGCGCGCCTGGAAAAGATCAAGATCGAGAAGGAACTCGCGGAACTGCGCGAGGAAAAGGCGAAGCTCGAAGAACTGCTTGCGAACGAGTCGTCGATGAAGCGGCTCATCGTGAGGGAAATCGAAGCCGACGCGAAGCAGTACGGCGACGACCGCCGCACGCTCATCCAGCAGGAAAAGCGCGCGAGCTTCGAGGTGCGCGTGGTGGACGAGCCGGTCACGGTGGTCGTTTCGCAGAAGGGCTGGGTGCGTGCGCTCAAGGGGCACGGGCTCGACACGCAAGGATTCACGTTCAAGGCCGGCGACGGCCTGTACGCCGCGTTCCAGTGCCGCACGCCCGACACGCTCATCGCGTGGGGCAGCAACGGGCGCGTCTATTCGGTGGCGATCGCGAACCTGCCAGGCGGCCGTGGCGACGGCGTGCCGGTCACGTCGCTCATCGAACTCGAAGCGGGCACGCATTTGCTGCATTACTTCGCGGCGAACGCGGAGCAGCAATTGCTCCTCGCGTCCAGCAACGGCTTCGGCTTCATCGCGAAGATCGGCGACATGGTGAGCCGCGTGAAGGCGGGCAAGTCGTTCATGACGATCGATGAGGGCTGCGCACCGCTCGCGCCGATGCCGATGCTGCCCGACGCGATTCAGGTGGCGTGTCTCTCGTCGAGCGGGCGCCTGCTCGTGTTCGGCCTCGACGAGATGAAGACGCTTTCGGGCGGCGGGCGCGGCGTGACGCTGATGCAGCTCGACGATGATGGCAAAACGCGCGAAACGCTCGTGCAGGCGCTCGCCATCAGCGCGGCGGGTGTCGTGCTCGTGGGCACGGGCCGCGGCGGCAAGGCGGGCGAGGACCTGATGGCGGGGGCGGTGCTCGCGCCGCAGATCGGCAAGCGCGCACGCAAGGGCCGCGCGCCGGATTCGAAGCTCAAGGTCGTCACGGGCATGCGCCCGGTGCTGCCGCAGTAAAGTGCGAGGGCTGGCTTCGGCGCCCGGCGCATATCTGGCCCGAACGGCTGCGCGGCATGAAATAATGCTGCGCAAAGCCGCTCTGGAGCGATGCATGGGACCTGAGTCTCGCGCGAAAGCGCGAATTCTGGTCGGCAGCCGGATCCGGATACTTACACGTCACGAGGGAATTCAAGCATGGGCCATGCGATCGAAATCGCGCTCTTTCTGCATCTGCTGGGCGTCGCCGTGTGGGTGGGCGGCATGATCTTCGCGCACTTCTGCCTGCGTCCGGCGCTCGAAGACCTCTCGCCGCAACTTCGGCTGCCGCTCTGGGAGTCGGTGTTCAGCCGCTTCTTCAACTGGGTGGGCGTGGCGGTCATCGTGATCCTGCTCACCGGCGGCTTCCTCCTCATGCAGTTCGGCGGCGGACACGCCACCTGGCAACTGCATGCGATGGCCGGCCTCGGCGTGCTGATGATGCTGATCTTCGGCCACATCCGCTTCGCCGTGTTTCCGCGCATTCGCCGCGCGGTGCAAGCGCAGAAGTGGCCTGACGGCGCGCGCGCCGTGGGCACGGTGCGCCGGCTCGTCGTCATCAATCTCGTGCTCGGCGTCGTGACGATCGGCGTTGCCGTGCTCGCGCGCGGGTTCTGATCGCCGGCCTTTTCGTCGATACCAGTCGTTTCCTCCGCAACCTTCGGAGAACTGGGGATCAAGACCTGGTTTTATCCCGATCAACTGCTTGACCGGCGCGTGGGTCAGCCGGTCAGGCCCACAGCAGCCACGCCCCGCATGCGAGCCCGACCGTCGCGTAGACCGCGTACGCGGGCAGCTTGAGCTTGCCGAAGCACATCGCCGCGAAAATGGCCGTCAGCAGACAGGACGGTTGCAGCGGCACGTGCCGCACGATATGCCAGACCGCGATCGCGAGGAACGCCGTCGTCGCGGCGCGCAGCACGCGCATGGCGTGCTCGAAGCGCGGGTTCGCCTTCATGCGGTGCAAGTGCCGCTGCGCGAGCAAGATGAGGCAACCCGAAGGCACGAATAGCGCGAGCGTGGCGACGAGCGCGCCCGCCCAGCCATCCACGAGGTAGCCGAAGAAGGGCACCACGTTCAAAAGCGGCCCTGGCGAAAGCGGCGAGAGCGTGAATGCCAGCGTGAATTCGTCGTTCGTGATGCCGACAGTGGGCGTCACGAACAACGTCTTGAGCACCGGCAGCGCCGAAAAGCCGCCGCCGAAGAGGGTCATGCCCGCGCCCGCGAGGCGCGGCCACAACAGCGCCGTGTCGAGCCGGTGGGGCAGGGGCAGCACGAACACGACGATCAGCGCGGCAAGCGCGGCGAGCAAGCGCACGTCGCGTCTCGTCACGCGCAGTTCAAACCGCTCGGAAGGCACGGGGCTCGCGAGCCAGCCCGCGGCGAACGCGGCGACGAGAATCGCCACATAGGCCGCGCCGCTCGCGGCGAGCGCGAGCGCCACGCAGGCGGCGATCGCCACGCCCCATGCGAGGCGGCCGCGCACGAGTGCACGCGTTTGCCGGTACCAGGTCACGCCGATCAGCATGGCGAGCACGGCACTGAAATGATCGAGCAGCGTGCGCGAAGCAACCGCATGCACGAGCGGCGTGCGGTAGAAGATGGCGAACGCCGTCATCAGCGCGAAGAAGGGCAGCACGCTCGCCGCGCCCGCGATCCAGGCGCCCGCGCGTCCGCGTAGCGCATGGCCGAGTTGCACCGCGACGTTGCATCCCACTGGCCCCGGCACCATCCAGGCGAGCGCGACGAAATCCGAGAACGCGGTTTGCGTGAGGCGACGCTCGCGCACGACATAGTGCTGCTCCAGTTGCGCCATCAGCGCGAGACCGCCCCACGAGACCGCGGACAAGGTCAGCACGACGCGAAAGAGCGTCAGGAGCGATTCGTGATCATCGCGGGAAGGCGCCGCGAACGCATCGTTGGTTCGGGTATGCATGGCCGAATCATGCGGGCGGAAGTGCGTGTGAATCTGTGCGCAAAGGCACGCGCTGCAGGCGTGCGAGTCGTGCTTCTATCTGGGGCAACGCGGTCAATACGGCCAACGCGGGCCACGCGGCCAACGCGCGCGAGTGGCAAGCGTCAGCGCGATTGAGGCACGTCGCTCAGGCGCTCGTCGCGGCGATCCTCGCGCCCGGCGTGCGCGCCCGCGGGCTGCGGCGCACTGCATACGCCGAAGCGCTCGATCAGCGCGGGCACGCCTTCCACGGGCACGGGGCGCGAGAACAGGAAGCCTTGCGCCTCGATCGGCCCGAGCGCGGAGAGCCACGCGATCTGCTCCTCGGTCTCGGTGCCCTCCACGACCACCGTGAGCCCGAGCGAGCGCGCGAGATTGACGATCGCCGATACCATCACGCAAACGCTGCGGTCGGCCGGAATCGCCTGCACGAACGAGCGGTCGACCTTGAGCGTGTCGACGGCGAAGCGGTTCAGGTAGGAGAGCGAAGAATAGCCCGTGCCGAAGTCGTCGAGCGCGACGCGCACGCCAAGGCGCTTCAACGCGAAGATCTTCTCGGAGACGAGTTCCGGGTACTCCATCATCGCGGTTTCGGTGATTTCGAGCTCGAGCCGGTGCGCGGCGATGCCGGTTTCCTCGATCGCGCGCGCAACGGTCTCATAGAGGTCGCCGCGCCAGAACTGCACGGCCGAGATGTTGACGGCGAGCGTGAGCGACTCGTAGCCCTGTCGCTGCCACTGCGCGAGTTGGGCACACGCGGTGTGAATCACGAAGTCGCCCACCGGCACGATGAGGCCCGTCGATTCGGCCACCGGAATGAATTCGCCAGCCGGAATGAGCCCGTACTGCGGATGGTTCCAGCGCACGAGCGCTTCGAACCCCGTGATGCAGCGACGGCGCAGGTCGATCTTCGGCTGGTAGGCGAGGAAGAGCTGGTCTTCGGCGAGCGCGACGCGCAACTGCTGCTCCCACTTCATCAGGTGGTCGGCGCGATGGGCGAGCTGCGGCGAGTAGAAGCGAAAGCAGTTGCGCCCGGCCTCTTTCGCGGCGTACATCGCGAGGTCGGCCTTCTTGAGCAGATCGATCTCGCTTTCGTGCGCGACCGCGAAAAGCGCGATGCCCGTGCTCGCGTGCAGCACGAAGGCGCTGCCGCGCACGTCGAACGGATGCGTGAAGGCGGCGTTGGTCGCCTCGGCGAGCGCGATGGCACGCTTTTCGATGTCGTCGCCCTTCACGATCACCACGAACTCGTCGCCGCCGATGCGCGCGAGCGTGCCCGCGCCGCCCACGGCGTCGGCGAGACGCGCGGCGCTCATCTGCAGCACGATGTCGCCGGCGTTGTGGCCGAGCGTGTCGTTCACGGTCTTGAAGTTGTCGAGGTCGATGAAGAGGATCGCGAGCCGCCCGAGGTTGCCAGGCTGCGCGACTTCGTGGCGCAGGCGTTGCAGCGTCGCGTAGCGGTTGGGCAGGCCCGTGAGCAGGTCGTACTGCACGAGCTGCGACATTTCGCGCTCGCGCCCGAGCAGCTTGCCGATCAGGCCCGTCGCCACGGCGAAGAACGAGAGCATGGCGAGCGAGATGAACGTCGCCATCATCAGGTAGACGTCGCGCGTGTGGTTGTAGTCGGCGAACTCCTCGGCCTGCGAGAGGCCGACCAGCACGGCGAGCGGATAGCCGTCGATATGACGGTACGAGACGATGCGCGTGACGTGATCGATCGGGTCGGCGTAGGTGCCCGACACATGCTCTGAAATCGGGTAGACGCCGCTTGCCGAGAACGTGCCGCTCGCGCGTTCGGCGCTGCCCGTGCGGCGCGCGAGCACGGCGCCGGTGTCCGAGATCACGGCGATCACGCCGTCACGGCCGATCGCCGCGTTGTTGTAGAAGTCGCTCGTGAAGTAGCTCGGGTCTTCCGACACCACCACCACGCCCGCGAACGAGCCGTCCGCGTGATTGAGACGGCGCGTCATCTGCAATGTCCAGTGGCCGGACACGCGCCCGAGCACCGGCTTGCTGATGTAGAGCTGGTCGTCGTTCTCGTGCTCGTGAACCTTGAAGTGCTCGCGGTCGGAGAGATCGATGGGCTTGGGGTTCGGGTCGGCCGTGTTGGCGATGAGCCTGCCGTGCTCGTCGATGATCGATACCTGCACGAGCGAGTCGCTCTGTACGACGCCCTTCTCGACGGTGCTCGCGAGATTGAAGTGTTCGGGCGACTTCTCGAACTCGTACTTCACGAAGCGCGTGATCTGGTCGACCTGGTGGATCGCCTTGATGGTGTGCTGCTCGAGCGCCGCCGAGAGGATCGCAGCCGAGGCCGTGGCCTCGTGCATCGTCGCTTCCTTTTCGACCGAGAGGCGCGTGAAGATGACCGCCCACAACAACAGGAGCACCAGTACGCCGAGCAGGGGGATGGCAAGCAGCGCGTGAGGGCGCGTGTAGGTTGGCCTCGACGCGCCGCGCATGCTGGATTCGCGCGAGAACGGACCCCGGGGCGGGCTCATCGTGGCCGCCGTACGCGCGTAACGCCACACCGCGGGTGCGGCGGCCGGGATGGCAACGGAGCGCTCGGATGATTTGGCGGCATGGATAACAGCACGGCTGGGGAATAGGCGTATTGCGCGCGGACAACGAACGCCGGACGCGTCATGCGTCCGATGTTTCGATATTAATGGTTGGGGAATGTTTAAGGAAGCTATGCTCCCTCGGGTATACGCGAGGGCCGCCTCCGCCAATCGTCGGCGCGCATGTGCGGTGCATAAACGCGACGCCATGCATATTGCTGGTGCGCGCGGCGGGGGCGGCCGATGTCGCGTGCCGATGTGCGTGCCGGTGCGTCTGCCGATGTCGCGTGCCGGTGCGCCTGCCGATGTGCGTGCAATAGGCAGGGGGCAGGGCGCCCACGTCGTACAGGGTAAGGCGGGCGCGTGCGCTGTTCGGGCGGGCCCCGCCCGCCTTGTTCCGAGCGTTGCCGTGCCTCGCGGGGCGCTAGCTACGCCCGTTGCGGAGCTGTGCCAGTTGCGTCAGCTCTCAGCCGAGCCGGCAGGTTCCGTCGACAACGGTTACCGAATGGCCGCCTACCCATGTCTTGCGGGCAGCATCGTCGTATGCGACGTGCACGCGCCCGTCACGCCCGAGCGCCGTGCCCTGGCGGACGGTGTAGCGTTCGCCAGGGCGGCGGTTTTGCTCCTCGAGCAGCATGGCGATGGCGGCGTTCGCGCTGCCGGTCACGGGGTCTTCGCCTCTGCCGAGGCCTGTCATCAGGCAACGCACTTCGAAGGTGGCCGGTCCGTGGGCGTCATGCGGGCCGTAGGCGGCAACGCCGTGCGCGCCCACGCTCGCGGCAATCGCCTCGATCGCCGCGTAGTCGACGTCGAGCGCGAGCACCGCTTGCGCCGAGGCAAGGCGCACGACGAGCCAGGGCGCGCCGTTGTCCACGCCACAAGGCGTGGCCGTGAAATCGATGGCGTCCGAGCGCAGCGCCGCGCGCAACGCGTCGTGCTGGTTGGCGGCGAGCGGCGTCATGCGCGCGGGCGGCGCTGCGAAGGCCCATGCGCCGCCGCTCGTTGCCTCGCTTGTTGTGTCACTTGTCACACGCGCATCTGCGGCCAGCTCGATGAGCCCCGCGCCGCATTGCTGCACGAGGCGGCCCGGCGTCTTCGGCTTGCGGCCGCTCTCGAGGAATGCATGTGCCGTGCCAAGCGTCGGGTGGCCCGCAAAGGGCAGTTCGCCTTTTGTCGTGAAGATGCGCACGCGGTAGTCGGCGCGTGCGTCGGTCGGCGCGAGCAGGAAGACGGTTTCCGAGAGATTGGTCCAGCGCGCGATGGCCTGCATCTCGTCGCCACTAAGGCTATCGGCGTCGAATACCACGGCGAGCGGGTTGCCCTTGAAGGGAACCGACGTGAAGACATCGACCTGTTTGAAACGGACGCTGTGCTGGGTCATGGCGGAGCGATCGTAGAGGTAGGAGGGATGGCGCGGTGCAGGATGCGCCAGGTCGCGCGAGCGCGCAATCGGACAAAGCGGAAAAGCGGAAGGGACAGAAATTGCGGAAAGTGCGAAAAAAGAAAGCGCGCGGGCCAGGGTATCGGCCCGCGCGTGGATAACGCTTACTCGACTTCGGCGATCAGTTCGATCTCGACGCACGCGCCAAGCGGAATCTGCGCGACGCCGAAGGCCGAGCGCGCGTGTTTGCCCTTCTCGCCGAACACGTCGGCGATCAGCTCGGACGCGCCGTTCGTGACGATGTGCTGCTCGGTGAAGGTGAGCGTCGAGTTCACGAGGCTCATCAGCTTGACGACGCGCTTGACCTTGTTGAGGTCGCCCGTGTGGGCGTGCAGCGTGGCGAGCAGGTCGATCGCGATCGAGCGCGCGGCGGCCTTGCCGTCCTCGGTCGTGAGCGAGTCGCCGAGCTTGCCGGCCCACACCTTGCCTTCCTTCTTCGCGATGTGACCGGACAGGTACACCGTGTTGCCGCTCTGTGCGCTCATCACGTAGGCCGCGGCGGGCGCGCCTGCCTGCGGCAGTTCGATGCCGAGCTGTTCGAGACGGTCGTAGATGTTGATGTCAGCCATGATCAGGATTCCTCGTTCGGGTGATGAATCAAAAAAGCCTGGCGTTACATCAGGCGTGCGCGCGGATCAGGGCCGCGAGTTTCGCGACGCCTTCCTCGATCTTCGCGGGCGGCACCGTGACGAACGACAGGCGCAGCTTGTTGTGTTCCGGCTCGTTCGCATAGAACGGCGCGCCGGGCACGAAGGCCACGTTCTGCGCGACGGCCTCGGCCAGCAGCTTCATGCTGTCGATGTGCGCGGGCAGCGTCACCCACACGAACATGCCGCCTTCGGGGCGGTTCCAGCTCACGCCTTCGGGCATGTTGCGCTTGAGCGAGTCGAGCATCGCTTCACACTGGTCGCGATAGAGCGCGCGCACCTTCGGGATGTGAGTATCGAGGAAACCGCCCTTCACGACCTCGTAGACGATACGCTGCGTGAAGGTCGGTGTGTGCAGGTCGGTGGCCTGCTTGGCCTGCACGAGCTTGAAGTGCAGATCTTCGGGCGCAATGATGTAGCCGAGGCGCAGGCCCGGCGCCAGCACCTTCGAGAACGAGCCCAGATGCACGACATGCTCGGGTGCGAGCGAGTGCACCGTGGGCAGCGGCTCGCCCGCGTAGAGCAGCGCGCCATAGGGGTCGTCTTCGATGACGGGGAAGGGCGAATGCTTCGCGAACTCCGCGAGCGCCTGGCGGCGCTCGAGCGGCAGGCGGCGGCCCGTGGGGTTCTGGAAGTTCGGGATCGCGTAGAGCAGGCGAGCACCGGCCGTCAGCTCGGGCGTGAGGCCTTCGGGCACGAGGCCCTTGTCGTCGGTCGGCACCTGCACGTAGTTCGGCTCGTAGAGCGAGAACGACTGCAGTGCCCCCAGATACGTGGGCGTTTCCACGAGCACGGGGCTACCGGGCGAGACCAGCACCTTGCCGAGCAGGTCGAGCGCCTGCTGCGAGCCGGTGGTGATGAGCACCTGCGAGGCTCGCACCTTCACGCCGCCCACCGAGTAACGCGCAGCCACCCATTCGCGCAGCGGCATGTAGCCTTCGGTCGCGCTGTACTGGAGCGCGCCCGAGGGGTCGTCGCGCAGGATGCGGTCGGCGGCGGCGCGCATTTCCTCGGCCGGGAAGCTGGCCGGCGAGGGCAGGCCGCCCGCGAACGAAATGACTTCCGGGCGCTCGGTGACCTTCAGGATTTCGCGAATTGCCGAGCTGGTCAGCTTGATTGCGCGCTCGGACAGTTGCCAGGCGGGGGCGGCACGAAGATCGCTCTGGTCCATAGGGTCTCCTTTATAGGGGTCGGGCGAGTGGGTACGAATGCGGGTACGAACGCGGATGCAAATTCAGGGGCGGCATGGGGCGCGCTTTGCAACAGGATCGCGCGCCGCCGGCTGCCGCCGAAAACCTTTGATTATGACGCGAAACCTGCTCAAGCGCGCGCCGGGGCGGGGGCGGTGCGGATCGCGGCGCGCCGGCCCAGCACCACCGTGGCGATCACGGCCGTCGCGTAGAGCCACGCCGAGGGCGCGACCTGCTCGCCGAACAGCAGCGCCGAGAAGGCCATCGTGAAGAAAATCTGCAGCAGCTGGACCTGGCCCACGCGCGCCGTGCCGCCCATGGCGAGCCCGGCGTACCACGCGAAAAAGCCGATGAACTGCGAGAACAGCGTGACGTAGCCGAAGGCGAGCCAGGTCTTGAGCGCGACGGGCTCGGGATGCGCGACGTGGTGCGCCCACGCGAGCCAGCCCACCGGCAGTACGAGGAAGGGCGCGGAGAGCACGAGCGCCCAGCAGATCACCTGCCAGCCGCCGAGCTGGCGGGCGAGGCGCGCGCCTTCAGCGTAGCCGAGCGCGCCGATGCCGACGGCGACGAGCATCCACGCGTCACCGGCGTGCAGTGCGCCGCCGCCCGCCTGGAGTGCGAACGCGACCACGAGCGCGCTGCCGAGGAGCGCGCTCACCCAGAACGCCTTCGAGGGCCGCTCGTGCGAGAGCCACGCGGCGTAGATCGCCACGGCCAGCGGCTGCAGGCCGTTGACGATGGCGCCGTGCGAGGCCGGCACGGTCTTCATCGCAAAGGCGGAAAACACCGGGAAAGCGACGATCACGCCAAGCGAGACCACGGCGAGGCTCTTGACCTGCGGCCAGGTGGGCCACTTTTCGCGGCGGACGGCGAGCAGCAGCGCGGCCGGCACGGCGGCGGCGAGCGCGCGGCCGAGGCCGTTCAGGAGCGGATGGAATTCGCTGACGACGATGCGCGTCATCGGCAGGGTCAGGCTGAAGATCATGACGCCGATGAGGCCGAGCAACATGCCTTGGGTTTCGCGTGCTTTCATACGTGCTTTGCGTGACTTGCGCTCGATGGATCAGCGCGCCGGTGCGCCGAGCGTGCGCGGTCCGGACGGGGTTTCGAACTGCGCGACGAGCGCGGCGTAGGGTGCTTCGTCGATGGCGATCAGATGCGCCGCGCCGAGCCACTCGAGCTGTTCGCGCACGACCTGCGCCTGCGGATGGAACCCGCTGAGCGACGTGAGCGCGATGCCGGTATCGGCGAGTGCCTGTGACGGGTGGCGCGCGGTGTCCCACTGGATCAGCGAGGGCAGCACGCCGTCGCCCGCACCTTGCCAAGCCGGGAAGGCGCCGTCCGCCGGCACCGTGAGCTGCCACGAGAAGTCGCCGCGCGTCATCGGCACCGGGTTCGCGATGCGCTGCGGGTACTGGGCGTGCCAGCGCGCGAGGTTTTTCGGCGGGTCCACGCGCGCGACCCAGTGCGAAAGGTACGGGCCCTCGTCGAGGCGCGCCTGAACGGCCGGGGAGTCGAGCGCGAAGAGACGCGCGCGGGCATTCGCCGCGCCTGCCGCATCGGGATCGATGGCGATGACTTCGAGATACACGCCGCCCCACAGCCCGAGCAGGCGGTTGTGCGTGCGCATGAGCGGGTGCGCGCCGCCGCCCGCGGGCGTGGCGCCAAGCACGTCGCTCACGTACTGCACGCCTTCTTCCAGCGTGCGCGCGGCGACGACGAGATGATCGAGACGAAGCGGCGAAGCGTTCATGTTGGCGGCGAGGTGTCGGTGGGGGCCGGAAGGAATGGGGCGGGAACGCGCGGGCAAACGGTGCGCGCATGCCTCTACCGAATCCTTACCGGTACGCATGCATTGAAATGTACCGGTATGCCTGCAGACAGTAACGGTACAATCAGCCCGATAGTGCTCGGTACAGTTGGACTCCAGGGAGAAGTCATGTCGTCCGTTCCACTCGACCAGATTCCCGCGCCACATGACGCGGCCACGCTCACGCTCGTCGACCAGCTTGTGCAGTGGGGCCGCCGCCGCATCGAGGAGCGCGTGTTCCGGCCCGGCATGCGTATGCCGTCCATCCGCAAGCTCGCGCTCGACAAGGGCGTCTCGCGCTTCACCGTGGTCGAGGCCTACGAACGGCTGGTCGCGCAGGGCTACCTCGATTCCCGCCGCGGCTCGGGGTTCTACGTGCGTGAGCGGCTCGCCCTCGTGGCGGGCGGCGAGCGGTCGCCGGTGCTGGCGGGTGCGCAGGCGCGCTCCGTCGAAGGCGCCGCGGTCGCCCCCGCGCCGCCCACGATCGACGTGGTCTGGCTGCTGCGCAACATGCTGCACACGTCCACGCGGCCAGAAAAAGGGCCGGGTCTGGGCTATCTGCCCGCGCGCTGGCTGGACGGCGAACTGCTGGCGGGTGCGATGCGCTCGCTCGGCCGCCAGAGCGGCTCGCAGCTGCTCGGCTTCGGCTCGCCGCAAGGCTTCCTGCCGCTGCGCCAGCAGCTCCAGACGCGCATGGCCGAGCTCGAAATCGGCGCGACGCCCGAGCAGATCGTGCTTGTCTCGGGCATCACCCAGGCCATCGACCTGCTCGCGCGCCTCTACGTGCAGCCCGGCGACACGGTCGTGGTGGGCGACCCCGCCTGGTTCCAGATGTTCGGGCGCTTCGCCTCGCAGGGCGCGCGGCTCGTGGGCATGCCGTACACGCCCGAAGGGCCGGACCTCGACGCGCTCGAAGCGCTCGTCGAGACCTGGCGGCCGAAGATGCTCGTCATCAACTCCGTGCTGCAAAACCCCACGGGCACGTCGCTCACGGCCGCCCAGGCCTTCCGCATCCTGCGCCTCGCCGAGCAGTACGACTTCATCGTCGTCGAGGACGATATCTACGGCGACCTTTGTCCGGCGGGCTATCCAGCCACGCGCCTCGCGAGCCTCGACCAGTTGCGCCGCGTGATCTACCTCGGCAGCTTTTCGAAGACGCTCGCGCCGAACCTGCGCGTGGGCTATATCGCGTGCGCGCCGGAAGTGGCCCAGGCCGTGGCGGACCAGAAGATGCTGGTCGGCATGACGAGCCCCGAGCTCAATGAGCGCGTGCTCTACCGCGTGCTCACGGAAGGCCACTACCGGCGCCACGTGGAGCGCCTGCGCGCGCGGCTCGACGGCGTGCGCGACAAGGCGGCCCGCATGCTGGAGCGCGCCGGCTGCCGGCTCTTCTTTGCGCCCGGCGCGGGCATGTTCCTGTGGGCGGACACCGGCGTCGACGCGGACGCGCTCACCGCCGCGGGCCACGAAGCCGGTTTCCTGCTCACGCCGGGGACCCTGTTTTCGCCGCACCAGTCGCCGACCACCTGGATGCGCTTCAATATCGCCAATTGCGGCGACCCGGCGTTGCCGGCTTTCCTCGCCGACTACCTGGACGGCGTGGGGCCGCGCGCAAACGCGAATTCGGCCAGCGACTCTTGAAAACGGCGCCGCCTGTCCCCAAGTGCGCGGGCGGCGCGCCGCGAGGCATCGCTGCTCCGGGATAACCCGGGCACGAGCGACCCCGCGGCGCTGAAATCTATCAGACCAGCACGTCAACGAAAGAGGACTCTCGACCATGGCACAAGAAACCATGAGCTTTCAGGCGGAAGTGAAACAGCTTCTGCATCTGATGATCCATTCGCTGTACAGCAACAAGGAAATCTTCCTGCGCGAACTGATCTCGAACGCATCGGACGCGGCCGACAAGCTGCGCTTCGAGGCGATCGCGAACAACGCGCTCTATGAGAACGATCCGAACCTGCGCATCCGCGTGGGTTACGACAAAGCCGCGCGCACCATCACGATCGACGACAACGGCATCGGCATGAGCCACGACGAAGCCGTGTCGAACCTCGGCACGATCGCGCGCTCAGGCACGAAGGAGTTCTTCGGCAAGCTCTCGGGCGACCAGCAGAAGGACGCGGCGCTGATCGGCCAGTTCGGCGTGGGCTTCTATTCGGGCTTCATCGTCGCGGACAAGATCACCGTGGAAAGCCGCCGCGCGGGCCTTTCGGCCGCCGAGGGCGTGCGCTGGTCGAGCGCGGGCGAGGGCGAGTTCTCGGTCGAGGTGATCGAGCGCGCGCAACGCGGCACGACCATCACGCTGCATCTGCGCGAGGGCGAGGACGAGCTGCTTTCGGCGTGGAAGATCAAGTCGATCATCCAGAAGTATTCGGATCACGTCGGCCTGCCCATCGAGATGAAGAAGGAAGAATGGGACGCCGAAAAGAGCGAGATGGTCACGAAGGACGAATACGAGACCATCAACCAGGCGAGTGCGCTGTGGACGCGCGCGAAGAGCGACATCAGCGACGAGCAGTATCAGCAGTTCTATCAGCACCTCGCGCACGACCACCAGAATCCGCTCGCGTGGACGCACAACCGCGTGGAAGGCCGCAGCGAATACACGCAGCTGCTCTACGTGCCGTCGCACGCGCCGTTCGATCTGTGGAACCGCGATCACAAGAGCGGGCTGAAGCTCTATGTGAAGCGCGTCTTCATCATGGACGACGCCGAGCAGCTGCTGCCGAACTACCTGCGCTTCGTGAAGGGCGTGGTGGATTCGGCGGATCTGCCGCTGAACGTCTCGCGCGAAATCCTGCAGGAAAGCCGTGACGTCAAGGCGATTCGCGACGGCGTGACCAAGCGCGTGCTCTCGATGCTCGAAGAGTTGGCGAACGCGCAAACGGACGCCGAAGCGAAGGAAGAGGACAAGGCGAAGTACGCGACGTTCTGGACCGAGTTCGGCCAGGTGCTCAAGGAAGGCATCGGCGAGGATCACGCCAATCGCGAGCGCGTGGCGAAGCTCGCGCGCTTCGCGTCGACGCACAACGACACGAGCGAGCAGACCGTCTCGCTCGCCGACTACGTTGCGCGCATGAAGCCCGAGCAGACGAAGATCTACTACGTCACCGCCGACACGTGGCAGGCCGCGAAGAACAGCCCGCACCTCGAGGTGTTCCGCAAGAAGGGCGTGGAAGTGCTGCTGCTCACGGACCGTGTGGACGAGTGGATGCTGTCGTTCCTCAACGAGTTCGACGGCAAGCCGCTCGCGAGCGTGGCGCGCGGCGACCTCGACCTCGGCGCGCTCAACGACGAGGAAAAGCAGCAACAGGAGAAGGTGGGCGAAGCACTCAAGCCGCTCGTCGAACAGATGAAGGAAGCGCTCAAGGACAAGGCCAAGGACGTGCGCCTCACGTTCCGCCTGACCGATTCGCCCTCGTGCCTCGTGGCCGACGAAGGCGACATGAGCGGCTACCTGCAGCGCATGCTGAAGGCGGCGGGGCAGCAGGCGCCTTCGTCTCATCCGATTCTGGAGGTGAACCCGGAGCATCCGCTCGTGAAGGCGCTGCGCACCGATAGCGCGGACTTCGGTGACTGGTGCCATCTGCTGTTCGATCAGGCGCTGCTTGCCGAAGGCGGCGCGCTCGACGATCCCGCGAGCTTCGTGAAGCGGACCAACGCCCTGCTGCTCGCGCGCGCGAGCTGACGCGGCGCGTGCCGCATGCTCCGCGCGTGTCGCATGTGTCAAGCTTGATGCGGCGCGCGGCCTTGCATGACCGATGCCCCTTGCGGTTGCTTGCCGCGAGGGGTTTTTCTTTGGTCCGGCTGGCGGCGAGCTGAAATGCGCGCAGCCTATAATGCGCGCCATGTCCATCCGATTCGATGCCGCCGACGCGCACTGGCGCGTCACGCCCTTGCCCGCCTTGAGCGCAGACCAGAAAGACTGGCTCACGCGCGGCGGTTCGCTCACGGCGCACCTGCGCACGCTCGGACGTGTCGAGGTGCGCGTGACGCGCGAAGCCCTCGCTATGCCCTGGTCCGACGAATGCGCGGCGCTCGGTCTCGCGCCGCGCGAGCGCGCGTGGGTGCGCGAGATCGTGCTCGCCGTCGATGGCGTGCCGTTCGTGGCGGCGCACAGCGCGACGCCGCTCGCCGCGAGTCACGGCGTCTGGCAGGCCATGCGCCGCCTGCGCACGCGGCCGCTTGCCGAGCTGCTCTACAGCGACAGCGGCGTGGCGCGCTCGGCGCTCGTGAGCCGGCGCGCGAGTGGCCGGCATCCGCTTCACGCGCTTGCGGCGCGCGAAACGCCCGCCTGTGACGTGCCGCATGCGTTCATCGCGCGGCGCTCGGTATTCGAGCGCGCCGGCGCACCCTTGCTCGTGACGGAGTGCATGCTGCCCGCGCTATGGGCGCGGCTTGCGAGCGGCCCGCAGGCGAGGGCGCACGCCCAGGGCGTGCATCCGGCGCGCGAGCGCGGCCCGCTCGATCACACCGCATCGCGCGCGCATCAGGCGCCGCGTTGAACGTGTTGCAGGCCGATACATGACGTTCAAGCGCTGCTTCGATCCCGTCGTCGATGCGCGTACGCGCGTGCTCATCCTCGGCAGCCTGCCTGGAGAAGTCTCGCTGATTCATCAGCAGTACTACGCACATCGGCAGAACAAGTTCTGGATGCTTGTTGGCGAGGTGATCGAACGGGATCTGGTCGGTATGGACTATCCGGCTCGTCTCGACACCTTGCTCGAACATCGCATCGGGTTGTGGGATGTCGTTGCGGAAGCCCGACGTGTCGGGAGTCTCGATAGCCGCATACGCGACCATGCCAGTAACGATCTGATTGCGCTCGTCGATACGTTGCCGAATCTGGCGACGATTGCCTTCAATGGTGGGACCGCAGCAAGGATCGGGATGAAGGCGCTTGGCGAGCGTGGAGATCAATATCGACTGCTGCGCCTGCCATCGAGCAGTCCTGCCCATGCCTCAGTCCCATACGCGGAAAAGCTGGCGGTTTGGCGGCTGCTGCGGCAATTGGATTAATTTGGGCAAACGTGCCGTGGCGCCAGCAGAAGGAGGGCGACAAGGGGTGTCCGGGCTGCTGGCAGCAGGCGGCAGGATGGCCGGCTGAACCCATTCGGCGATCGGCAATGCGCAGGCGAACGGCTTCAATTCGTTGCGGGCGCATGCGTCATTGTTGAGGAAGGTCTAATTCAATGGGGGCGGCCGAATGGAGTTCGAAAGATTGGACGCCTGGAATCGACGCCTGAATATTGACAATGCCTCGACCATGAAAACGATAAAGACGCTGTTGCTGATTGCGACAGCCGCTCCACTCTTTGCCTGGGCCGATTCGGTTCCGGCGCCGGCTATCCAGCCGGGAGATACGTGGACATAAATCGATACCGTGGAGACCGCGCCGAACGGCTGGCGCCAGACGCACGACGAGATCGTCGTACTGCGTACCACGCCCGAGCACATCTACATCGAGACGAAGCAGGCAGGCTCTGCACAGGCAGCCAATGAAACGATCGCCGGCGCGGACTGGAGCCGGTCTCGCAACGTGAACGGCACTGAAACGACGGTCAATCGACCGTTGATGTTTCCGCTTTCCACCGGAAAAAGCTGGGAAGTGAAATATACCGAAGCCCATCCGAATCCCAAACACAACTCTGAATCGTTCGATAGCCGATTCAGGGTTGTCGGCACTGAGACAATCGAAGTGCCCGCAGGCAAATTCGAGGCGATCAAGATCGAGGCCGAAGGCGAATGGACGGCGCAAATGGCGCCGATGCATGCGACTGCCGCCGCAACCGTTGCGAAGCAAGATGGCACGACCATCGTGATGAACAGTCGAAACGTCGCACCTGTCTCGGCGACCGGCCGGCTCTACAAGGCAGTCTGGTACGTGCCGGAAGTCGGTCGCTGGGTGAAATCTGTCGAGGAGTATTACGGCAGCAACGGCGTGCGTATGGAACGGTACTCGACCGAGCTTGAGTCGTTCAAGGTTGGCGCGCAGCAGTAGGCGCGCCATGCTATTGCGCTCGACGGCGGGAAGGCGGCGAAGATCGAGCTAAAGGCGCCTGACGAGACGGCTAGTCGATATCAGCTCGTGCGTTTGCCGATCAGTCCGCGAGGCTTTTGCGTCAAAAGTTGATAGCCCCTTCTATCGATTGCACTTCCGCGCGGTTCAGGAAAATGTAGAAATTCCGGGGTGCGGAGTTGCCTGCGCTCGTGATGGCGAGCGTCGTTCCCTCGCGAATGACGGTTGCGTTGTCATTTGACCGTTGGCCTGGTAGAAGACCCTGGTATTGAGGTGTAGCTGTGTTGAGCGGTGCATTGGCGACGAGGCGCGCGTCCCTCCGAGGGACACGCGATCGATGCCCGACCATAGCGGAGCCAACGCGACGATCAAAACGGAGCTAATGCCTTCCATACGGATGTTGCGCCAACGGGATTACAAAAAACGTCTCGGGCTGCTTCCGGCGAAACGCAGCGCACCGGCAGTCTCGATATCTGCATTCGCAATCATGCAAGCAAATGACTTTACCGCGGTGGCCCACCAGCACCGCCTGCACGAGTTGTAATACTTCTTTTGCGAAGTTGTCTGACTTCAGATATTCTCGTCGCCTGAGCGAGAACAAAATCCGGAGACAGCATGCAACCCGACGTGGCGCCTTCGCGGCGCGTGAAGACCATCCAGCGTCAAACCCTCATCCTGCTGGTGATCTGCGTGTCGATCAGCACGATCGACCGCGCCGCCCTCGCGGTGGCGAACCCCCTCGTGCGGCACGACCTCGGACTATCCGTGTCGGAAATGGGGCTGCTCCTGTCCGCTTTCTTGTGGGCCTACGCCGTCGCCCAGTTGCCCATCGGTCCGCTGATCGACCGGTTCGGCCCGCGTCGCGTGCTGGCTGCCGGCATCACCGTCTGGTCCACGGCGCAAATGCTGTGTGGCGCGGCAACGGGAACCCTCGCGTTCGCCGGCGCACGCGCGCTGCTCGGCGTGGGAGAGGCGCCGCAGTTTCCGACAGCCGCCTGCGCGGCGAAAGACTGGTTCGCCGTACGCGATCGCGGTCGCGCCACCGGCTGGTTCATGTGCGCGTCCTATCTCGGCACCGGCATTGCCGCGCCGCTCATCACCGGATTGATGCTGACGTTCGGCTGGCGCTGGATGTTCCTCATCATGGGCGTGCTCGGCCTCGTCGTCGCGCTCGTCTGGGCGATGAAATACCGCGGCCCGCAGGAGGTCGCGCTCGGCGACGATGAGCGCGCCTACTTCGGCACGCCGCAAGGCCGCGCGGCGGGTGCACAGCAAGTCAGCCTGCGACAGTGGGCCAGTTTATTCAAGTCCGGGACCACGTGGGGTATGCTCGCCGGCTATTTCGGCATCATCTACGTGAACTGGCTATTCAATACCTGGCTGCCCGGCTATCTGCACATGCAGCGGCACATGAGCCTCGTGCAAGTGGGGTGGATGGCGGCCATTCCGTATTCGTGCGCGGTGGTGGGCGCGATCACGGCAGGCTATCTGGTCGACTGGCTCTCGCAGCGCGGCGCGAGCCTCACGGCCAGCCGCAAGGTGCCGGCCTGCGTGTTCCTCGTCGTGCAGACCTTGCTCGTCACCTGCGCGGTGTCGAGCACGAGCGATTCGGTCGCCATCGCGTGCCTCTCGGGCGCGATGTTCTGCGGGACTGCCGCCACGACGATCGCCTGGGCCATGGTCAGCGTATTCGCACCTTCGTCCTGCACGGGCTCGCTCGGTTCGCTCCAGAACTTCGGCGGCTATGTCGGTGGCGCCTGCGCGCCGATCGTGACCGGTTTCATCGTGCAGAAAACGGGCTCTTTCGATCTCGCGCTGTATATCGGCGCGGGCATGTCGCTGCTCGCGGCGCTCGCGTATCTGGCACTCGTGAAGGGCAAGATCGCCGTCGAGGAAAACGAAGAGGCGCCGGTGCTCGTCGAGTGACGCACGATAGGCGCCGGCATGGCGTGCGAGATCGCGCCTTGCACGCCGTGGCGCCTTCATCGGGCCCGATGTGCCGCGAATGCTATGCTCTCGGTCGCCCGAGCAGTTGCACCTGCATCTGCGTCCCACAGCAAGCGATTTTTCTACATGACGACTCTCATCAAGCGCGCCTCCGCCGAAGCGCGCGCATTCAAGAAGACCGGCAGCGCAACGAAGACCCGCAAGGCCGCCGCCAGCGACGACCTCGACAACGCGCCGGTCATCGAAGCGCCGCGCAAGCCGCGCTTTGCTCCCGTCACGTTCTCGGAAGAGAACGGCGTGCGCTATCTGCATTTCGGCACCGAATGGGTGCAGGGCGCGATGCGCTTGTCCAAGCCGCAGCACATCGAGCTCGAATACGCGCAACAGATGATGGCCTGGCTGCTCTTTCTCGCCACGCCCGAGCGCATCGTCCAACTGGGTCTGGGCGCCGCGGCGCTCACCAAGTTCGCGCATCGCTACCTGCGCCCCGCGAAGGTCGAGGCGATCGAGCTCAATCCCGCGGTCGTGGTGGCCGCGCACACGATGTTCGAGTTGCCGCACGACGACGAGCGGCTCACCGTGCGCGAACTCGACGCGTGGGATTTCGTGCACGACCGCGCCAATCACGGCACGATCGGCGCGTTGCAGATCGATGTTTACGACGCGACCGCGCGCGGTCCGGTGCTCGACAGCGTGGCGTTCTACCGCGCCGTGCGCGCGTGTCTCGCCGATGCGGGCATCGCGACGATCAACCTGTTCGGCGATCACCCGAGCTTCGTGCGCAACATGAAGCGCCTGAAGGAAGCCTTCGACGGCCGCGTGATCGCGCTGCCCGAAGTGCACGAGGGCAATCGCGTGGCGCTGGCGTTCTCGGGCCCTGCGCTCGAAGTGACCTACGAGGCGCTCGAAAAGCGCGCACGCCTGCTGGAAAGCAAGCTCGGCTTGCCGGCCCATCAATGGGTGAAGGCGCTGCGCGAATCGAGCGGTCAGAACGGCGCGACGTTCTCGATCTGATCTGCGCATTGAATCGCCGCATTTGATCGCCGCAGACGGCCCTGGCGCCGCTGCAGCGCACGCTCTGTGCACGAAGAAGCCGGCCACGTTCAACGTGGCCGGCTTCTTTTTTGGGGCTTGTCCATCCGCAGCAGACAGCGTTCGCGGAAAATTTACTAGATCTATCGCAAGCCGTTGGTACTTGACAACGCCTTGCGAATTGGGGTCAGCCCTGCTTGACCGTCGGGCGCGGCGTCTATACTCTTTTCAGCGCCTTCGGGGACCTTGCGGGCTATCCGTCTGCGGGACCATCGGCCGCGTCACGCCAGGCGGTGGACCGCACACAAAGCAAGACCGCATAACTACATAAGCAAGAGGAGACGTCATGGCTCACGACGCCGACGCCGGAAAATCAAGCAAGCATTGGCTCTGGCTTTTGCTGCTGCCCTGGATCGCGATGATCTGGGTGCCGTCATACAACAAGATCGAACCCACGTTGTGGGACTTTCCGTTTTTCTACTGGTATCAGTTGCTCTGGGTACTGATCAGCGCCGTCATTACCGCGCTCGTCTATCTCAAGACGAAGACGCGCGGCAAGGGTGATGCAGGGGGTGCGCAATGAACGTCGTCGCAACTTCCGTCTTCGTCTTGTTCTTCGTCGGCGTCACGATTCTGGGCTTTTTCGCGGCTCGCTGGCGCAGGGGCAATCTCGCGCATCTGGACGAGTGGGGCCTCGGCGGCCGCCGCTTCGGGACGTTCGTCACCTGGTTCCTGCTTGGCGGCGATCTCTACACCGCATACACCTTCGTCGCCGTGCCGGCGCTCGTGTTCGGTGCGGGCGCAACGGGTTTCTTCGCGCTGCCGTACACGATCCTGATCTATCCGTTCGCGTTCGTCGTGTTCCCGAAGCTCTGGGCCATCGCGAAGCGCCACAGCTACGTCACCTCGGCCGATTTCGTGAGCGCGCGCTATGGCAGCCGCATGCTCGCGCTCGCCATTGCGTTGACGGGCATCGTCGCGACCATGCCGTACATCGCGCTGCAGCTCGTGGGTATCGAAGTGGTGATCGGCGCGCTCGGCTTCGACACGACGGGCTTCGTGGGCGATCTGCCGCTCATCATCGCGTTCGCGATCCTCGCCGCGTACACGTACACGTCGGGCCTGCGCGCGCCGGCCATGATCGCGGTCGTGAAGGATATCCTCATCTACATCACGATCATCGTGGCGATCATCGTGATTCCCGCGCAGATGGGCGGCTTCGGCCATATCTTCGGCGCGGTGCCGCCGGCCAAGCTGCTGCTCAAGTCACCCGATGCCACGAGCCTGAACGGCTATAGCGCTTACGCGACGCTCGCGGTAGGTTCGGCGCTCGCGCTGTTCCTCTATCCGCACTCGGTCACGGCGATTCTCTCGTCGTCCTCGGGCAACACCATCCGCCGCAACATGGCGATGCTGCCCGCGTACTCGCTCGTGCTCGGCCTGCTCGCGCTGCTCGGCTACATGGCGCTCGCCTCGGGCGTGAAGGACATGCCGGAATTCGCGCCGTACTTCAAGGCCTTCGGCCCGAACTTCGCGGTGCCCGCGCTGTTCCTGCACTTCTTCCCCTCGTGGTTCGTGGGCGTGGCGTTTGCGGCCATCGGCATCGGCGCGCTGGTGCCCGCGGCGATCATGTCGATCGCGGCGGCCAACCTCTACACGCGCAACATCCACAAGGAGTTCGTCAACCGCAACATGAGCCACGAGCAGGAGACCAACATCGCCAAGCTGGTCTCGCTGATCGTGAAGGTCGGCGCCGTGGCGTTCATCCTGGGCTTGCCGCTCACGTACGCCATCCAGCTGCAGCTGCTCGGCGGTATCTGGATCATCCAGACGCTGCCCGCCATCGTGCTCGGCCTCTATACGCGCATGCTCGACTACCGCGGCCTGCTGGTCGGCTGGGCGGTGGGCATCGCCACCGGCACGTGGATGGCGATTTCGCTCCACCTCAAGGGCTCGATCTTCGTCGTGCATCTGTTCGGCATGGACGTGCCTGGCTACGCCGCCGTGTGGTCGCTGATCGTGAACCTCGTGGTCTCGGTCGTCGTGTCCGCGCTCGTGCATATGTTCGGCATGCAGAAGGCCGAGGACCGTACGCGTCCGGAAGACTATCTCGACGTCGTCGAGAGCTGATCCGCCAGGAGCCCGGCGCACGCCGCCGGGTACGGACTTCCCGCAATGCCCGCAACGAACAGTTGCGGGCATTCGTTTTTCTGGTGCACGATGGCTGCTGGGACGCTGCCTTGCCGAGCGTCCGGTTTCCAACCGGCTCACGCCCAGCCCGTGCCATGGCATCATCCGAAACCGATCCCGAAACCGAACCGCAAGCACGAAGCGCCAGTGCCAGTGCCAGTGCCAGTGCCAGGGCCGCCGGCACGCTCGCCGACGGCGGCGCTGGCCGCCAGGGCGCCCCACGAAGCCGTTCGCGGCTCGCGCGCATGTGGCGCGCGCTGGCCTCGCCGTACTATCGCTACCGAAACGCCAAGGTCATTCACAGCGTGCGCGTGGGTCTCGCGATGCTCGCCTCCATCCTCGCGACCTCGGGCATCGACATTCCACATGGCATCTGGGCCTCTGTCACGCTGCTCGTCGTGATCGGCGGGCTGCAGCATCAAGGCAACATCCGCAAGAAAGCCGCCGAGCGTGCGCTCGGCACGCTGCTCGGCGCCGTCATCGGGCTCGTGCTCATTGTCGTGCAGGCCGTGAGCGGCTCGGTGGCGCTCACCTATACGCTGATGTCGGTCGTCGCCGCCGTGTGCGGCTACTACGCGATCGGCAAACCGGGCTACGTGGCACTGCTCGCGGCCATCACCATGTGCATCGTCGCGGGCCACGGCGACAACCTCATCGACACGGGCCTCTGGCGCACGCTCAACGTGATGATCGGCATCGTCATCGCGCTCGTGTTCTCGTTTGCCTTGCCGCTGCATGCCACGTATTCGTGGCGCTACCTCCTCGCCGACAATCTGCGCGAATGCGCCGGCGTCTACGCGCAGGTGGCCAACGGCGTGCACGTCGACCCCGATGAACAGGTGCAGACCTTCATGCGCCTGAACGCGCGGCTCGTGCAGTTGCGTGCCTTGATGCCTTCGGTGGCCAAGGAGATCGACGTGCCGCAGGCGCGGCTCGAGCAGGTGCAGCGCATTCATCGCTCGATCCTGAGCGCGCTCGAAATGCTCTCGACGAGTACGGGCACCTGCGAGCAGGCGCTCGTGCGCGAGGCCTTCGCGCAGCGCGGCGAGCGGGTGCGCGGCGCGCTGCTCGCCGCCGCGCGTGCGCTGCGTTTTGGCGGCGGCCGGCATCCCGAGGCGGCCGCGCAGGCGCTGCGCATGCCGGCCTCGCTCGCGCAGGGCAGCGAAACAGGCGAAACGGGCATGAATGTCGCCGCGCAGGCCGAGGCGGCGGTGGGCCCGCTTGCGCCGCAGATGCAGGGGCCGTACTGGCTCAGCCTGCGCGTGGAGGAGCAGGTGGCGCACCTGCGCGCGCTGCTCCTCGAAACCGAGCCGCGCTGGAACATCGAGCGCGCCTCGACGCACCGCATGGTGTGAGCCGCGGCGCGCCTCGCGAGGCGCCTGGGCCGATGTTCCGAAGGTGGCGCGGCCCGGCTCTCAGGCGGCCGGTTGTTGCAGCGGGGGCGCCGTGACCATCCACGGTACGCCGAACTTGTCGCTCAGCATGCCGAAGCCGGGCGACCAGAATGTCTTCTGGAACGGCATCGTGACCTTGCCATCCTTGGCTAGCGCGTTGAAGTAGCGCTCGGCCGTGGCGGCGTCGGGCGCACCCAGCGAAACGCTGAAGCCGAGGAACTTGTCGTTCTGGGTCATGCAGCCGCCGTCGGACAACATGAACTGCGCATCGCCGATCTGGAGCGTCGCGTGCATGACCTTTTCGGCGAATTCCGGCGGCATGGGGCGCTGCGGATCGGGCGGCGCATCCTTGAAGCGCATCTTGAACAGTTCCTGCGCGCCGAGCGCGTCGCGATAGAACGCGATCGCCTCGTCGCAATTTCCGGGGTAGAAGAGATAGGGCTGGATTTGCATCGTCGGTTTCCTTGCGGACTGGACGTTGGGCGGCCCCTTCGGCGCGCAATAGCTGGCGCGGAGCCGGATAAGTGCGGCGAGCTGCGCCGCTGCCCTGATTCTAGGCGCGCGAGTGGGCGTGACCGAGCGATCTGTCGCCAGGGTTTGCGAGGGCGTGAACGGGAATGTGCGTTGCGCGCGCAAGCCCCCTTCAGGCTCGATACAGGCGAGGAGATGGAAGCTGCGGCAGGGCGCGGGGGCTCGCGAGAAGGACCCACGGGCCGCTGGATGACCCGCGAATGCAAACGGGCGACGCATGATGCGTCGCCCGTTGGGGATCGAAAGCGCGCGCTCGGCAGTGTGCTGCCAGCTACCTGTCAGCACGCTGTCAGTGAGCGCGCCTCAGTAATGCGCTCCAGAAGCGTTAGCGCAGTTCCTCGATCATCTTTTCGAGCTTGATCGCGTCGGCGGCGAAGGCGCGGATGCCTTCCGCGAGCTTCTCGGTCGCCATGGCCTCTTCGTTCAGCTGGAAGCGGAACGACGGCTCGTCCACGGCCACGCGCTCGATTTGCTCGTCCTTGAACGCCTCCGGCGAGAGCTTGCGCTCGACCTTTTCGGTGCTGTCGTGGAGCTTCTGCAGCAGGTCCGGGCTGATGGTGAGCAGGTCGCACCCGGCCAGCTCGACGATCTGGCTTGTGTTGCGGAAGCTCGCGCCCATCACCTCGGTCTTGTAGCCGAACTTCTTGTAGTAAGCGTAGATGCGGCGCACGGACTGCACGCCCGGGTCGTTCGCGCCGCCGTCCTTCGCCTCGTCCCAGTCGGCCCCCTTGGCCTTTTTGTACCAGTCATAGATGCGGCCCACGAACGGCGAAATGAGCTGCGCGCCCGCCTGCGCGCACGCAACGGCCTGCGCGAGCGAGAACAGCAGCGTCATGTTGCAGTGGATGCCCTCTTTCTGGAGCACCTCGGCGGCGCGGATGCCTTCCCACGTGGAGGCGAGCTTGATCAGCACCCGTTCGCGCCCGATGCCGGCCTGCTTGTACAGGTCGATGATGTGGTGCGCTTTCTCGATCGACTTCTTCGTGTCGAAGGACAGGCGCGCATCCACTTCAGTCGAAACGCGGCCCGGAATGATCTTGAGGATTTCGGTGCCGAACGCGATCAGCAGATGGTCGATGATCGACTCGAGCGATTCGCTCGCGTGATCGCGCACGGTTTTTTCGAGCAGCGGCCGGTACTCGGGCTTCTGAACGGCCTTGAGGATCAGCGAGGGGTTGGTGGTCGCGTCCTGCGGCTTGTACTGCACGAATTGCTGGAAGTCGCCCGTATCGGCGACGACGGTGGTGTACTGCTTGAGCTGATCGAGTGCGGTAGTCATGTCAGGCCTTGTGGGCGCGTGTGCGCCTGCATCGGTGAGAGTTGAACGGCCGGTGTGCGCGAGCGATGGGGCTCGGGCACACCGGGCGGAACGCGAAAGGGCGCTGTATGGACGCCGGCTGGCTCGCACGCGTCGTGCCCGTTGTGCGCAGAACGCGCGGAACGCGTGTAATGCGCGTTCCGGGCACGAGGGCGCGAAGCCATGCGGCGCGCTTCGCCGCGCCGGAGGGCGCAGCTGACTTCGTCATTCTATGGCGGAAACGCGCGACGTTGCGTTTCGTTGCGTTCGAGGCATGCTGGGCGCCGTGTGCGACAGCCTCACGCGCGCCGCGCGTTCAGCACGAACTGGGTGATGACGCCCGCCACGAGCCCCCAGAACGCCGCGCCGATGGAAAGCAGCGTGAGTCCCGAGGCGGTCACCATGAAGGTGACGAGCGCGGCCTCGCGCTCCTTCGGGTTCTGCATCGCGTTGGTGAGGCCGCTCATGATCGAGCCGAACAGCGCGAGCGCCGCGATCGAGACCACGAGCGCCTTCGGGAACGCCGCGAACAGCGCCGCGATGGTCGCGCCGAAGGTGCCCGCGATCAGGTAGAAGACTCCGCACCACACGGCCGCCATGTAGCGCTTCGTGCGGTCTTCGTGCGCGTGCGGGCCGGTGCAGATCGCCGCGGTGATGGCCGCGAGGTTCACGCCGTGCGAGCCGAACGGCGCGAGCACGAGCGAGGCGAGGCCGGTCGTGGCGATGAGCGGCGAGGAGGGCGCGACCGTGTGGTCGTAGCCGTCGGCGCGCAGCACGGCGATGCCGGGCACATTTTGCGAGGCCATCGCCACGACGAAGAGCGGGATGCCGATGCTCACGATCGCGGGGACCGAGAACGCCGGCATCGTGAACACGGGCTGGGCGACGGCCACGCGGAAATGGCTGAAGTCGAGCAGCCCGAGCACGGCGGCGGCGGCGATGCCGATCGCGAGCGTCGCCACGATCGCGTAGCGGGGCACGAAGCGCTTCACGATCAGATAGCCGAAGAACATCGTGAGGACGAGCGGCGTTTGCACCTGCGCCGCGTGGAAGATCTCGATGCCGATCTCGAACAGGATGCCCGCGAGCAGCGCCGCGGCGATGCCGCCGGGAATGCGCTTCATGAGCGTGTCGAACCAGCCGGTCAGGCCCACGGCCGTGAGCAGCACCGCGCACACGATGTAGGCGCCGATCGCCTCGGCATACGGCACGTGCGGCAGCGAGCTGATGAGGAGCGCGGCGCCCGGCGTGGACCACGCGACCACGATGGGCGCGCGGAACCACAGCGACAATCCGATGGTCGTCACGGCCATGCCGATGGAGAGCGCCCAGATCCACGAGGAGATCTGCGCGTCGGAGAGATGGGCGGCCTGGCCGGCCTGGAACATCAGCACGAGCGAACTGGTGTAGCCCGTCATCATTGCAACGAAGCCAGCCACGACCGTGGCGACCGACGTATCGGCGAAGGGTCGCAGCGGCCCCGGCCTGAAGGTTGCCGGCAGGTCGGGGGATGAGGGCGCGGTCATGCTACTGGTCTCCTGGTTATGCGTTGTTGATGCGTTGTTGGTGTGTTGTTCATGCGTGCGACACGGGGCCAGGCGGCGCGCGATCGTGGCGCGCCGCCTCGGAGGTGCGGGGCCTTGGCGCTCGTGCCTATTTGCTCAGCACGCGCATGGCCGTCTCGAGCCCTGCTACGGTGAGCGGATACATGCGGTGCCCGAGAATCTCGCGGATGATCGACACCGACTGTCGGTATTCCCATAGCCGCTCGGGCTCGGGATTGAGCCACGCGAAATGCGGGAACTGGTCGGCCAGTCGCCGCAGCCACACGGCGCCCGCCTCGGGGTTGTTGTACTCGACCGAGCCGCCCGGTTGCAGCACTTCATACGGGCTCATGGTGGCGTCGCCGACGAAGATCAGCTTGTAGTCGGGCGTGAACTTGTGCAGCAGGTCCCACGTGGGCGTGCGCTCGGCGTGGCGCCGCCGGTTGTTCTTCCACAGGTAGTCGTAGACGCAGTTGTGGAAGTAGTAGAACTCCAGGTGCTTGAACTCGGCCTTGGCCGCCGAGAACAGTTCCTCGGTGCGCTTGATGTGATCGTCCATCGAGCCGCCCACGTCGAGCAGCATCAGCACCTTCACGTTGTTGTGCCGCTCGGGCACCATCTTGAGGTCGAGCCAGCCAGCGTTGGCGGCGGTGCTGCGAATCGTGCCCGGGAGATCGAGTTCTTCGGCCGCGCCTTGGCGCGCGAAGCGGCGCAGGCGGCGCAATGCGACCTTGATGTTGCGCGTGCCGATCTCGACCTGGTCGTCGTAGTCGCGGTACGCGCGCGCGTCCCACACCTTCACGGCGCTGCGCTGGCCACCTTCGCCGCCGATGCGGATGCCCTCAGGGTTGTAGCCGCCATTGCCGAAGGGCGAGGTGCCCCCCGTGCCGATCCACTTACTGCCGCCTTCGTGGCGCTCCTTCTGCTCCTCGAAGAGCTCCTTGAGGCGCTCCATGAGCTTGTCGAGCCCGCCCATGGCTTCGATCTGCGCGCGCTGCTCGGGCGTGAAGTCGCGTTCGAGCCGCTTCTTGAGCCAGTCTTCGGGAAGCTCGAAGGCGAGTTCGGACTTCGTCTCGATGCCGCGGAAGTACGCGCCGAACGCCTGGTCGAAGCGGTCGAAGTACTGCTCGTCCTTAACGAGCGTCATGCGCGCGAGGTAGTAGAAGTCGTCGAGCGAGGGCGCGATCACGCGCTCTTTGAGCGCTTCGACGAGCGTCAGGTACTCCTTCACGGAAACCGGCAGCTTCGCGTCGCGCAGCGTATAGAAGAAGTCGATCAGCATGCGGTGTCTCCGGCTTTTCGCGTGCGTGGCCTGTGCTCGTGGCGGATATCAGCGGATATCAGCAGTTGCTAGCGGTTGTGACGGTTCATGTAGATGAGGCGCTCGAAGAGCGTCATGTCCTGCTCGTTCTTGAGCAGCGCGCCCGCGAGCGGCGGCATCGACTTCGCGCCATCGACTGCGCGCAGCGCCGAGAGCGGAACGTCTTCGGCGAGCAGGAGCTTCAACCAGTCGAGCAGCTCCGAGGTGGACGGCTTCTTTTTCAGCCCCGCCACGTTGCGCAGTTCGAAGAAGCTTTCGAGCGCCGCGTTGAGCAGGTCCTTGCGGATGCCCGGATAGTGCACCTCGACGATGCGCTGCATCGTGGCCGGATCGGGGAAGCTGATGTAGTGGAAGAAGCAGCGGCGCAAAAAGGCGTCGGGCAGCTCCTTCTCGTTGTTCGACGTGATGATGACGAGCGGACGCTGCTTCGCCTTGATGAGCTCGCGCGTCTCGTACACGTAGAACTCCATGCGGTCGAGTTCGCGCAGCAGGTCGTTCGGGAACTCGATGTCGGCCTTGTCGATTTCGTCGATCAGCAGCACGCTCTGCTCGTCGGATTCAAATGCCTGCCACAGCACGCCCTTCACGATGTAGTTGGCGATGTCCTTCACGCGCTCGTCGCCCAATTGCGAGTCGCGCAGGCGCGAGACCGCGTCGTACTCGTAGAGCCCTTGCTGCGCCTTCGTGGTGGACTTGATGTGCCATTGCATGAGCGGCATGTTCAACGCCGCCGCGACTTCTTCGGCCAGCATGGTCTTGCCCGTGCCCGGCTCGCCCTTGATGAGCAGAGGGCGCTTCAACGTGATCGCGGCGTTGACCGCGAGCTTGAGGTCGTCGGTGGCGACGTACTGCGATGAGCCTTCGAAACGCGTGCCGCGCATGGTCAATCCGCTCGCTGGGGAAAAAAATCCCAGTATAAGTCAGATGGGGTGTTGCGTCGGAGGCGCCTCGCGTATGGTTTGGTCCGCCCGCTTGGGGCAAAGTCGGGTCGAAATCGGGTCGAAGTCGGGGCAATGCCGTGGCGGTTTCGTGGCGGTTTCGCGGCGCTGTCGTGGCGGTGTAAGGCCAAAGTCGGGTCAAAGCCGGCGCAGGGTTGCCAGAACAGCGGGCCCTCGCGCAAGTGCGCGGCGGGGCTGCGGCGCGCGCCAGGGTTCCTCCGGACACGTCGCCGCAAACACGCGCGCAGGCAGCGGCGGCGGGCGCAGCATGGCCGCCGCAGGGGCTTCCCAGGGGCCGCCGAGGCCCGCCAGGCGTGGGGCGGCCGGTGGACGGCCGGCGCGGCGTCGCGGTATACTCGGACCGATTTTTTTCGGCCTGCACGGCGACCCCAAAAGTAAAACAGCAGTAATGCGGCGCAGGCCGTGGCCTGCGGTTCGGGCGTTCGAATCCCCTCAAGCCAGGTTGGATGCTATGAAAAAGATTGTCGGCAGGCACGTCATCATCGGTGCGATAACAACGCTGGCGTGCTTCGCGGTCACGGCCCAGGCGGACATCGTGGGCGACGCGAAGGCGGGGCAGGGCAAAGTGGCGATGTGTATCGGCTGTCATGGTATTCCCGACTACCGCACCGCCTATCCCGAGGTCTATCACGTGCCCATCCTGGGCGGCCAGAACGCGCAATACATCATGAATGCGCTGCGCGGCTACAAGAAGGGCGACCGGCATTTCGAGACGATGCACGCGATCGCCGCTTCGCTCACCGAACAGGACATCGCCGACATCGCGGCCTACTATGCTGCGCAAACGGCCGCGTCGAAGAACAATCCTGAGAAATAACCGGCGGAGAATCCATGAACAAGCCCTACACGGCTGTGCCCTCGTTTGCCGGTTCGACCATCATCGCCGGCGCCACGCTCGCGTTCGCTGCGGCGCTCGCGCTCCAGCCCGCGTACGCGGCCGACGCGTCCAACGGCAAGGTGCTCGCCGACAGCCACAACTGCGCGGCCTGTCACGGCCCGGGCCTGAACAAACCCGTCAGCCCCGAATATCCGAAGCTCGCCGGCCAGCACGCCGACTACATCTACTGGGCGCTGCGGCAGTACCAGATGGGCAGCGGCAACCCGCATCTCGGCCGCAACAATCCGATCATGCAAGCGCAGGTGCAGAGTCTTTCGCAGAGCGACATGAAGGATCTCGCCGCGTACATCGAATCGCTCAAGGGCGATCTGATCGACAAAAAGTAAGCGTCGCGGCCGCACGCATCGCGCGTGCCGCATCATGCGAAACACCCCGCGTGGACCTCGTTTTCAGCGAGGTTGCGCGGGGTGTTTTTTGTGCCGTCTCGCTGCTGTGCGACGAGGAGATGAGGGGCGCAACGCTTCAGTCGCGCGAAGCGCGGCGCTCGATGCGTGCGAGATAGGCGTCGGTGTCGGGCGGTGTGTTCGTGCGTTGCGCTTCCCAGATCGTCTCGCCGAGGCACTCCATGATCGCGTGCTGCGCATCGTGCGTCGAGCCGAGGCGCGCTGCGAGACGGTCGTGCGCGGCGCGAATGCCCGGTGGCTGGTCGATCGAGAGTTGCTCGCTGATCGCGAGGTGCATCGACAGATGCAGGAACGGATTGCTCTGGCCGCGCTCGGGCGAGTAGTCCTGCTCGGCGGCCGTATCGGCATCGGCGAGTTCGGCGTGATATTCGGGATGCTCGATGATCCAGTCGGCGGCGATGGCTTCGAGCGGCGTGAGGATCTCGCCCGCGCGCTGCTTGCGCCAGGTCTCGGTGAAAAAGCGGCGGACTTCGTCGCGGCTGGGATTGAACATCTTGTGTCGGTTCTGTCGATGAAGTGGGGGATGGCGGGCGCGTCCGAACGAGTGATTTTACGCTCTTGGGCGTGCCGCACTCAGAGCTCTGGCGGCGGCGTTTTCGGCTTGAATTCGCACAGCGGTTCGATCACGCAATGCCAGCATTCGGGACGTCGCGCCTTGCACACATAGCGGCCATGCAGGATAAGCCAGTGATGCGCGTCCTGGCGAAACTCGGGCGGCGTGAATTTTTCGAGCGCGGACTCGACGGCGCGCACGTCCTTGCCGGGTGCGAGCCCCGTACGGTTCGCAACCCGAAAGATATGCGTGTCGACGGCAATGGTCGGCTGGCCGAATGCCGTATTGAGCACGACGTTCGCGGTCTTGCGCCCGACGCCGGGCAACGCTTCAAGTGCCTCACGCGTTTGCGGCACCTCGCCGCCGTACTGCTCGACGAGGATGCGACAGGTCGCCACGACATTCTTCGCCTTGGTGTGGTAGAGGCCGATCGTCCTGATGTAGTCGGCAACGCCTTCCGCGCCCAGCGCGAGCAGGGCTTGCGGCGTATTGGCGACTGGAAACATCTTGCGCATCGCCTTGTTCACCGAAACGTCGGTGGCCTGCGCGGAGAGCATCACGGCGATCAGGAGTTCGAACGGCGTGGTGAACTCCAGCTCGGTGGTGGGATGCGGATTGAGGCTTTGCAGCGTTTCGTAGATGGCGCGGCGCTTGGTGGCGTTCATGCTCGTTGTGCGTGGGGCCGTGGCAGCAGGAGGCGGCGCGCTATTGCGCGGATTCGTCGTTGCCGTTGTCGGGCGCTGCGTGCTCGCCGGCTGTGTCGTCCGGCGCGTTCGCGCCGATGCCGAGCCGCTTGCGGCGCGCTTCGGCGGCGTCGATTTGCGCCTGCACGTCGGCGCTCACGTGCTCGATGTTGCGCGGGCCGACGCCCTGTTCGGCCAGCTCCGCCTTCTTGCGGCGCGCGCGTTCGAGCGCCGCCTGGATGATCGCTTTCTTCTTCGCTTCAGCTTCGTCGGCGGGCGCGCTTGCCGGCTGCGCGCCGGGCGTTTGCGCGGCGGCGACGCCAGGCGCCTCGGCCTGCGCCTGCGTGCTCGCGGCGGCCCGGCGTGCGGCGGCGCGCGCCTCGGCCGCGCTGCGCTCGGCGGCCTGCCGTGCAAGACGCCGGTCGTGGCGCACGCGCGCTTCGTCGGCCTGCTGCTGGCTCCATGCGTCCCAGCCCGTCGCTTCGCCCGTCACGGGAATCATCGCGATGCAGTCGACGGGGCAAGGCGCGACGCACAGGTCGCAGCCCGTGCATTGATCCTTGACGATGGTGTGCATCTGCTTGGGCGCGCCGACGATCGCGTCGACGGGACAGGCCTGCATGCACAGCGTGCAGCCGATGCACAGTTGCTCGTCGATGAACGCCACCGGGCGCGCACGCTCCACGCCGTTGGCGGGATTGATCGGAATGACGGGCTTGCCGAGCAGCTTCGCCAGGCGCGCGACGCCTTCCTCGCCGCCGGGCGGGCACTGGTTGTAGTTGGCGGTGCCGGCAGCGACGGCTTCGGCATAGGGCCGGCAGCCGTCATAACCGCACTTCGTGCATTGGGTTTGGGGCAGCAGATCTTCGATGCGATCTGCAAGAGTTTTCGAATCGTTCACGGTCGCGATAGCGGGGCTGGCCCATCAGGGCGGGCCCATTGGAGCGGGCCGGGCGGCGCGGCCTCGGGTGCACAGGGCCTCGCGGGGGGCGCGCACGCACGGCGCCAAAGCTTGCATTATCGCCGATTTCCCGCATTGCCATCGGCGGGCCATGTGCCATAATCAAAGCGCTTAATGCGGAGCGCCTTGCAATCCAGGGGAAATCCATAGACGTAAAGCGTGGCAGGCGAGGCGCCTCGCGAGAAGCATGCAGGGGTTAAGACAATGTCGGCAACGCACGACATCAAACAATAGAGGGAACGCAAGACCGTAGGTCGGAGGGTGTCTGTCCATTAACCTGGCGCGCCCCGCACAACGCTGCCGCTACCAGGGCTAGGAGAGGCCCGGCGAGGTATGGCCCGGCAGCGTAAACCGGACAACGCGGCTTACTGAGATCCTGCCACCATGAATCAGCCAAAAATCAAAAGAGATCCTGAAGGCACGCGCCGCCGCATTCTGCTCGCCGCGGCGGAAGAATTTGCCAATGGCGGCCTGTTCGGCGCACGCGTCGACCAGATCGCGCGTCGCGCGGAAACCAACGAGCGCATGCTCTATTACTACTTCGGTAGCAAGGAGCAACTCTTCACTGCGGTGCTCGAGCACGCCTTCGGCGCGCTCAACGAAGCCGAGCGCGCGCTCGATCTCGCCGGGCTCGCCCCCGTCGAAGCGATCACGCGGCTCGCGCATTTCGTCTGGGACTACTATCGCGACCATCCCGAGTTGCTGCGGCTCGTGAACAACGAGAACCTGCACGAGGCGCGCTACATGCAGAAGTCCACGCGCATTCGCGAGATGATCTCGCCTATCGTGGCCACGCTCGGCTCGATCCTTGCGCGCGGCGAGTCTGCGGGACTGTTCCGCCCGAACATCGATCCGTTGCGGCTCTATGTCACGCTCTCGGGCATGGGTTACTACATCGTCTCGAACCGCTTCACGCTCAATGCAACGCTCGGGCGCGACTTCAGCTCGGCGGCCGAGCGTGCCGAAGTCATCCAGCTCAATACGGAAATGCTGCTTGCGTACCTGATGCGCAAGTGATGCTCACCTGATACGCGGGAGCGTTGCGAGCTCCACAAACACCGCGCGCCGTTCAGAGACGGCGCGCGGTGTTTGGTGCGAGCGTGCGCGCATGTTGCGCGCCAAACGAGCGACAGCGTCAGGCGACGGCGCCCTCGGCCGAGCGGCCGCGGGTAGAGGGCTGCTTGCTGGGGCGGCCCGCAGCCTGCTGATGCTCACGGATGAAATCGCGCAGTTGCGGATAGATGATCGTGCGCCAGCGGCGGCCCGAGAAAATGCCGTAGTGGCCGCATTTTTCTGCAGTCAGATGATGCTTGTTCGCCTCGGGTATGCCGGTGCACAGATCGTGCGCGGCGCGCGTCTGGCCGGCGCCGGAAATATCGTCGAGTTCGCCTTCGATCGTGAAGAGCGCCGTGTCGCGAATGTCCTGCGGGCGCACGCGCTCGCCGGACACGTCCCACGTGCCTTCCGCGAGCCGGAACTCCTGGAACACGGTCTGGATGGTTTCCAGGTAGTATTCGGCGGCCATGTCGAGCACCGCGTTGTATTCGTCGTAGAACTTGCGATGTGCTTCGGCGTCCTCTTCGTCGCCGAGCAGCAGGCTCTTGTAAAAGTCCCAGTGCGCGGTTGTGTGGCGACCGGGATTCATCGCGACGAAGCCCGCGTGCTGCAGGAAGCCCGGGTAGACCTCGCGCCCCTCGCCCGGATAGTTGGCGGGCACCGTGTGGATCACGTTGTTCGCAAACCAGTCGAGCGAGTGCTCGGTGGCGAGCGAATTGACGGCGGTGGGGCTGCGGCGCGCGTCGATCGGGCCGCCCATCATCGTCATCGTGAGCGGGGTGTCCTCGCCGCGGCTCGCCATGAGCGAGATGGCCGCGAGCACGGGCACCGTGGGCTGGCACACGGAAAGCACGTGCAGGTTCTTCGCGCCGATATGACGGATGAATTCCTGGATGTACTCGACGTAGTCGTCGAGATGGAACGCGCCAGCTTCGAGCGGCACCATGCGCGCATCGATCCAGTCGGTGATGTACACCTTGTGGTCCTGCAGCAGCGTGCGCACGGTGTCGCGCAACAGCGTGGAGTGATGGCCCGAGAGCGGCGCGCACACGAGCACGGAGGGCTCGTCCTTGAGGGCTGCCACGGCGCCGCTGTCGTCGGCGTAGCGCTTGAAGCGCAGCAGGCGGCAGAACGGCTTCTCGATGATGGTCTGCTCGACGATAGGAATGTTGAAGCCGTCCTTGACGATTTGGCGGATGTCGAACTCGGGCTTCTCGTAGTCCTTGCCAAGACGGTAGAGCAGTTCGTAGCCTGCGGCGAGACGGGGCGCTCCTGGCACGAGCGAAAACGGGCTCGAAGGATTCGAGAACGATTTCGAGGCGGCCTGGGCCCAGGCGGTCAGCGGGCTCAGCAGCGCGCGCTGGAATTCACGGATTTGGTAGAGCATGGGCGCTCCGGCATCTTCATGGTGCGGTTCGCACCCGGGTCGCGCGCGAATGAGGCGCGGAACAGATGCGGGCCGGCAAGGTTGGTCGGTCAGGTTATTTATCGGCCGCCGCCGGGAGGGCTTTAGCGCGCACGGGTCGCCCTGTAGGACGCCTGACAGTTGGCTGTCAGGCGTCCTACAGGGCAGCACACCGGTGCGCCCCATCGCCCGACGGCGCGGGCGGTCTGTTCCGCCCGGTCGTTGTGCAACGCAACAACTCTAGTGTACCCCAGCTTGCGAAAACGTCCAGGCGCTTTCGAACAATTACGATGTGGATGCAACAGAAGCCTCCGCCGCGACACCCTCGGCTGACGGATGTCCCGTTGCCTTCGCCATTTCCTGCTCGTGGCGCATGAGGTTCAGACCCGTATGCACGAGCGCCACGTGCGAGAACGCCTGCGGAAAATTGCCGACGAGCCGTCCCGCAATGGGGTCATATTCCTCGGCGAGCAAGCCCACGTCGTTGGCGAGCGAGAGCAGGTGCTCGTACATGCGGCGCGCGTCGTCCATGCGGCCTTGCAGGGCGAGGTTGTCGACCATCCAGAAGCTGCACGCGAGGAAGGTGCCTTCGCCGGGCGGCAGGCCGTCGTTGAATTCGGTGGTGCGGTAGCGCATCACGAAGCCTTCACACATGAGGTCGCGCTCGATCGCCGCCACCGTGCCCGCGATGCGCGGGTCCGCGGCCGGCAGGAACCCGACCAGAGGCATGAGGAGCAGGCTCGCGTCGAGATCGGTGCCGCCGTAGATCTGCGTAAAGGAATTCAGATCCTTGTTGAAGCTGCGCTCGCAAATCGTGGCGTGGATCTGCGCGCGCAGTTCGCGCCAGTGCTCGACCGGCCCGGGCAGCGAGAATTTTTCCGCCGACCTCACCGCGCGGTCGAACGCGACCCATGCCATCACCTTCGAGAACGTGAAATGCTGGCGGCCGCCGCGCGTTTCCCAAATGCCTTCGTCGGGCAGGGTCCAGATCGTCTCGAGGTGCTCGAGCATCGCACACTGGATCGCCCACGAGGTTTCGTCGGCCTGCAGGCCGCCCACGCGCGCGAGGTGCAGCGCGTTCATGACTTCGCCGTACACGTCGAGCTGCAACTGGCCCACGGCGTTGTTGCCCACGCGCACCGGTTTCGCGCCTTCGTAGCCCGGCAGCGAGTCGAGCTCGAACTCCGGCAGACGGCGCTCGCCCGCAAGGCCATACATGATCTGCAATTGCGACGGCGAGCCCGCCATCACGCGTCCAAGCCACGCCCGCCAGGCGCGCGCCTCGTCGAAGTAGCCGCAGCGCATCATCGCGAGCAGCGTGATGGTGGCGTCGCGCAGCCAGCAGTAGCGATAGTCCCAGTTGCGCGTGCCGCCCAGTTGCTCCGGCAGCGACGTGGTGGGCGCGGCCACGATGCCGCCCGTGGGCTCATACGCAAGCGCCTTGAGCGTGATGAGCGAGCGCCGGATCGGCTCGGCCCAGCGGCCCTCCACGGTGCTGCGCGAGGCCCACTCGGTCCAGAAGTTCTCGGTGCGCGCGAGCGCCGTGAAAGGATCGCGCGGCGGTGGCACCCGCCGATGCGAAGCCGCGTAAGAGAGCGAGAACGGCACGCGCTCGCCTTCCTTCACGTCGAACTGCGCGACTGTGTGCATGTTTTCGCCCTGGAGGTCGACTGGCGTGCGCAGCACGACCGTGTCGGGGCCCACCGTGGCCTTGATGCCGCTCTCGTAGGTGAGGCGGCTGACCCACGGCACCGAGAAGCCGTAGTCGAAGCGCAGCACGAGCCGGCTCTCCATGCGCACAGTGCCGCGCCGGCCCACCACGAGGCGCACGAGCTCCGACCAGCCATTGCCTGGCGGCATGAAGTCGATCAACGTGACGGCGCCTTCGGGCGTTTCGAAGTCGGTTTCGAGGATCAGCGTTTCGCCGCGATAGCGCCGCGTGGTCTTGATCTCGACTTGCGCACCGTTTTCGGGCTGTGCGGGCGCGATGAGCCAGCGGCCATTCTCCTCCGTGCCGAGCAGTGCGGCGAAGCAGGCGCCGGAGTCGAAACGCGGCCAGCAGAGCCAGTCGATGGAGCCGTCGCGGGACACGAGCGCAGCCGTGTGGCCGTCGCCGATCAATGCATAGTCTTCGATGAGTGCGGGCATGGTAAGCAATTTGACAGCGTTGCTCGAAAGCGTAAGCCTTGAAGCCGCGTTTTCGCGGCGTGCACGCACAAGAGTAGTGGCAGCGGGGCTCACTGCGCAACGCGTTTTGCGCGGCAGCACGCGTAAAACGCTTGTGCGCCCACGTCAACAAACGTCAGAGATGGCCGCCCGTGCCGAATAGTCCGATGATCCCGATAATGATCAGATAAAGCGCGACGATGTAGTTGAGCAGGCGCGGCACGGCGAGAATCAGAATGCCCGCGATGAGCGCGACGAGCGGCCCGATGGCAAGGTGAATGTTCATGATGGCTTCCTGGTGTTGATCACGGGTGTGTTGTTCCCTGCGTCGTTTCCTGTGTTGCCTCGAACCCCGGGCTTGACCGTTGCTCCCGGCGTGTCCCGTACCTGCGCGAGGCGGCTGCGCGCGTGCGGGGCGGGCGCGCACAACCTCTCTTATACTGGCCCGATGCATCAGACGGTATCGCGTGGCTTCGCGATGAGAGCCGAGCGTGGGCGCCGCCGTCGCGCGTTGCCGATCCGCTTCGCCGCACCGACAAGAAAAAGGAGGTCGACATGTTCCTTCGCTGTACCGGCGCAAACGCCGTGCCCGCGTCCTCCCGTGCGCGTTCTGCCCGTGTACGCCGGCCAGCGCGTGGCCTCGCGCATCTCCTGACCCAGCTCGTCAAAGGTTTCGTCATCATGGCTTCTGTCGCTGCGACGCATGCGTTCGCCCAGTCTGCTTCCACCGCCGCGCCCGCGGATGGTGTCTACGATCTCATCGTCGGCACCTATACGGGCGGCAAGAGCGAGGGCCTCTACGTCTACCGCTTTGACACGAAGACCGGCGACGCGCAGCAGGTGAGCGTAGCGAAGACGGTGAATCCGTCGTACTTCGTGGTGAGCAAGGACAATCGCTTCGTCTATGCGGTCAACGAGTTGCCGGGCGATAACGGCCCCGCGAGCCTGCGCGGCGACGTGAGCGCCTTCGGCTTCGATGCCGCGAGCGGCCAGCTCACGTTTCTCAACAAGGTGTCGGCGCAGGGCAACGATCCGTGCTACCTGAGCCTTTCGCCCGATGGGCGCTATCTGTTCGTCGCCAACTACTCCGTCGCCGCCGACCCGGGCGGCAGCTTCTCCGTGCTGCCCGTGCAGCAGGACGGCAAGCTCGGCGAGGCCGTGCTCACCGTGCATCACGAGGGCGGCGGTCCCGTGAAGGGGCGCCAGGACAACGCGCACGTGCACTCGACCGTGTTCTCGCCCGATGGCCACTATCTGTTCACCCAGGATCTCGGCACCGACAAGCTCTGGACTTACCTCTACACGCCGGACGGCAGCCGCGGCCTCGTGAGCCCGACCGAGTGGCGCTATGCCGATGTGAAGTCAGGCAGCGGCCCGCGTCATCTGATTTTCGGCAACGACGGCCGCCATGCGTATCTCACGAGCGAACTCGCGGCCACGGTCAGCGTGTTCGGCTATCGCGACGGCCATCTCACGCTGGAGCAGGTCGAGAAGCTCGCGGAACCGGGCTTCAAGGGGACCCAGGGCGCGGCGGCGCTGCATCTTTCGCCGGACGGCAAGTTCCTCTACGTCTCGAATCGCGGCGACGCCAACGACATTTCGATCTTCGCCGTCGATGCCGGCTCCGGCAAGCTCAGGCGTGTGGGGCGCCAGTCGAGCCTCGGCAAGTCGCCGCGCGAATTCGCGATCGATCCGACGGGCCAGTGGCTCATCGTCGGCAACCAGAACAGCGACACGGCCTACGTGTTCCGCCGCGATCAGCAGACGGGCCTGCTCGAGCCGAATCCGAAGCGCCTCGACATCGGTTCGCCGGTCGACTTCAAGTTCGTCGCGCCGTGAGGCAAAGGTTGGGCGTGAAGTTCGGCGAAGCAGCCGCCACGTGCGAGGAAGTGAATGACGTGAAATAGCGGACCGGCGCGGCTTCCAAGCCCGATGTTGAAGCCCGACGGCCGGCCCGCGCAATGATCCGCGTGAGGGCTCATGATCCGCGTACGACGCGCGCTTTGCGTGCTGGGCCAGCCGCTGTGCGGGGCGGCCCTCGTCCTCTTCGTGTTTCTGGGCGCGCCTTTGCAGGCGCGTGCCGCGTGCGACTTCTCCAGCACCTGGTTGCAGGGCGTATGTGGGCGCGTGACGCGCGTGTGGGACGACGGCAACTGGGATCTGTATCTGACCGGCTATGGCTGGCACATCAACGGCTATACGGAAGAGGAGCTTCATGCGCTCAACGCCAAATCGTGGGGCGGCGGCGTGGGCAAGCACTACACCGACGAAAACGGCAACGACGACGTCCTGTTCGCCATGGTCTTCCTCGACTCGCACGACAGCCCCGAGCCGATCGGCGGCTGGGCGCGCCAGTGGTACACGAAGCCGGTGCTGGGCGGCCTCTCGCTGGGCGGCGGCTATTTCGCGGGCGTGACGATGCGCGCCGACATCGCGCATTACGTGCCGATTCCGCTCGTGCTGCCGGTGGCCTCGCTGCGCTACCGGCGCGCTTCGGTAATGGGCACGCTCATTCCGCCGCTTCCGGGTGGCGCGAACAAGGGAGCCGTGGGGTTCTTCTGGGCGCGCTACCAGTTTTGATGCGCTGGGCGACGCGCAGCGCGCGCCTCGGGCGCAGCGCCTGAACGCGCCGGCCAGATCGAAGGAGGGCGCGGCGCGGGCCGCGCCTGCCTCATTCGCCCGCGCCGCCGGGCACGAGCACTTCGCGGCTGCCGTTGATGCCCATCGGCGAGACGAGGCCCGCCGCTTCCATCTGCTCGACGAGGCGCGCGGCCCGGTTGTAGCCGATGCGTAACTGCCGCTGCACCGAGGAGATCGACGCGCGCCGCGTGCGCACGACGAACGCCACGGCTTCGTCGTAGAGCGGATCGGCTTCGGCTTCGGGCGAATCGCCGAACAGGTCCTGCGGCGCGCCTTCGGAGGCCGGACCGTCGAGAATGCCCTCGACATACTCGGGCTCGCCGAACTGCTTCAGGTACTCGACCACGGCGTGCACTTCCTCGTCGGCGACGAACGCGCCGTGCACGCGCTGCGGGTAGCCGGTGCCGGGCGGCAGGAACAGCATGTCGCCCTGGCCGAGCAGCGACTCGGCGCCCATCTGATCGAGGATCGTGCGCGAGTCGATCTTCGATGAGACCTGGAACGCCACGCGCGTCGGAATATTCGCCTTGATGAGGCCCGTGATGACGTCCACCGAAGGACGCTGCGTCGCGAGAATCAGGTGGATGCCGGCGGCGCGCGCCTTTTGCGCGAGGCGTGCGATCAGCTCTTCGATCTTCTTGCCCGCGACCATCATGAGGTCGGCGAGCTCGTCGATCACGACCACGATCATCGGCAGCGGCGAGAGCGGCTCGGGCGCCTCGGGCGTGAGCGAGAACGGATTGCCGATCTTCCTCTCCTGCGCCTCGGCGTCGCGGATCTTCTGGTTGAAGCCCGCGAGATTGCGCACCCCCACCGCCGACATCAGGCGGTAGCGCTTCTCCATTTCGCCCACGCACCAGTTGAGCGCGTTGGCGGCGAGCTTCATGTCGGTGACCACGGGCGCGAGCAGATGCGGGATGCCCTCGTAGACCGAGAGCTCGAGCATCTTCGGGTCGATCATGATGAGCCGCACGTCCTCGGGCGTGGACTTGAAGAGCAGCGAGAGGATCATCGCGTTGATCGCTACCGACTTGCCGGAGCCGGTCGTGCCCGCGACGAGCATGTGCGGCGCCTTCGCGAGATCCGTGACGATCGGATGGCCGACGATGTCCTTGCCCATCGCGATCGTGAGCTTCGACTGCGAGCGCTGGTACTGCGCCGATTCGAGGATCTCTGACAGGCGGATCATCTGGCGGCGCGCGTTCGGTAGTTCGAGGCCCATGCAGGTCTTGCCGGGAATCGTTTCGACCACGCGGATCGACGTGAGCCCGAGGCCGCGTGACAGATCCTTCATGAGCCCGACGATCTGGCTGCCGCGCACGCCGAGCGCGGGTTCCACTTCGAAACGCGTGATGACCGGACCCGCCGAGGCGCCGACCACGGTCACGGGTACCTTGAATTCCTGGAGGCGCTGCTCGATGAGCTGGCTCGTTTCGGCGAGCTTCTGCTCGGAAATGGGCTCGATTTCGGACGAGGCGCGCTCGAGCAGTTCGAGGCCCGGCAACTCCACCGCCGACGCGCTGAGCGGCTCGAACACGAAGGTCGTGGGCGCGTGGCCGCGCACGAAGGTGCGCTGAACGGGAGGCTCGGGGGCATCGGCCGGCTCGGGCGCGCGCTCGACGTCGGGGCTCGCAGCGGCGGGCTCGCTCGCGATGGCGGGGTAGGGCGCCGCGGGGGCCGGGAGCGGCGTGGGAATGGCCGCGAACGCGGTCTCTGAGGGCACGCGACTTTCCGGTTGCGGCTCGGCTATCCATGGTGGCGTTGCGGCGGGCGCAGGGGGCTGCGGTGCGGCAGGCGCGATGAGTGACGGCATGGCAGCGTTGTGCGAGGGCGCGGGAACCGGCACGGGAACGGACGCTATGACAGGTGCGACGACAGGCACGGCAACCGGTGCGACAAGCGGCGCAACAATCGGCTCATCAATCGGCTCAACAACGGGCTCAACGATCGGCTCAACAATCGGCTCAACAACGGGCTCAACAACGGGCTCAACAACCGGCGCGGCGGCATCGCTCGAAGCGAACCGCGCGCCAGGTGTGGCGCTGCTGGACGGCTCGATGCGTGGCGCTGGCGCGGCATGCATGGCGGGAGCGTCGAATGCGGGTGCCTGTGCTTCAGGTTCGGCAACTGCCGCTGCGCTCGCAACCACCTGTGCCTGATCGAAAGGCGCTTGCGCAGCTTCACTACGCGTCGCGGGAGCGAACGCCACTGGCGCGGCGCTGAAAACCGGCGTGTGCGTTTGCGGTTCAGGAGCAACTGGCGTGATCTCACCAGGTGCGCTTAAGTGCACGTGCGCGTGATCGAAAGGCGCAAGGGGCGTGCTGACGCGAGTTGCGTCGCGACGCGCTTCGGGAGCGAACGACTCAGTCGTAGCGCCGAAAGCGGGCGCGCGCGGTGCCACTGCAGCGCTCGCGGCCTGGTCCTGCGCGGTCGAAGGCGCGTCTTCGACGGCGGTGGGGGCAAGCGAATGAGCGACCGTGGTCGTCACGTGAACCGGTATCGCGCGCGCGGACGATTCGAACGTACCGCCATAGGTGCCATAAGCGGATTCGACCGACGCCGATTCATCGAGATCTGCCGTGGATGCGTTATCGGCAGCATCGGTGCCTGTCTCCACGCCAGGTGTTCGAGCGGCGATCGGCACAGCGAGTGTGGCGAGATCTTCGCCGGCGTCAGCGTGAACCTCGCGCACGAGACGCGGAAAATGCACGACATTCGACAAGGCCATCGCCTCGGGCACGGCATGCAGTGTGTCCGGCTGCGTTGCCGACGCGGTATCGACAGCCGGCGTCTGCGTTGCTGTGGGCTGCGGCGTCGCGAGCGGCGCCGCATGCGTCGATGCCTGGATCGGCGCCGTATGCGTCAATGCCTGGATCGGCGCCGCATGCGTCAATGCGTCGATCTGCGCCGGAGTCGGCGTGAAGGTGTTGAAGGGCTCTGCGGCGTGCGTTCCTGCCGCAGGGACGCTCGACGGCTCGTCGTCGAGCAGCATCCACGGCATGCCGTGATCGAGCGTGGGCCACGGCGAAGGCGCCGCGATCTCGTGAGCCGCGCTCTGCTCAGGCTCGGCCGGCATCGATACCGGCGGGGTGACTTGCGGCGCTTCGAGTGAGGCGCCGTTCGCATCGCCGCCGATGAATGCCCGTTCCACGGGCAGGCGTACCGGCTGCCACGGAGCCAGGGAGACTGCCGGGTCGTACCCGGCCGATAGCGTCTCCGGCTGCACGGGGTTTTGCGTTACGCCGGGCAAGGGAGCAACGAATGCCGAAAACGTTGCGCCTGGCGGCGCCCCGTCCGGCTGCGCCGTGCCGCTACTTTCCTGCAGCGAATGCACATCCGTGTTCGCCGGGGCATCCTCGGCATCTTGCTGCGTGGGCGCAGCAGTTGACGCGAGCGTTGCCACTGGCGGCGCGCCCGGTGCAAACGAGGCTTGAGGCTCCAACGCGGACGTTGCCGTCGAGATTCGCGGCGCCACGGTCGGGAACTGCGCGCGCGGCTGTGCGGGTTCGACCGCATTCGCGTGCGTTGCCTGCGTGCTCATGAGCGGGGAGGCTTCGTCGAGATTGCGGCGCGCGAGGCTTGCGCCCGCCAGCGTCGTCCAGCGCGCGGCGTTCTCTTCGATCGAGCGCAGCGTTTCCAGCACGCTCGTCGAGAGCGGCGCTTCGGGCTGCCCCGCGCTGGTGGGCGTGGGGCGCGAGTAGGCAGGCGTTGCGGGCTGCGTGTCGGTGAGCGGCGCGGCCATGGGCGGGCGGGCATTCACGCGTGAGGGCTGACCCTGCCAGACGTACGGACGCGGCGGCTTCGCGACGCGCGGCGGCGCGGCGGCGGCCGCGCGGGCCGCCGTGCTGCCTGCCGCGGGCGGTGGCGGCGCATTGCGGCGCGGCGCGGCCGGCTGCGCGAATGGCGACGTCAGCGGATCGAGCGGTGCCGCCGCACTGGCGGATGCGAAACCGCGCGCGGCTGCTGCAGCCGCACCGGCGAGCGGCGTGCCGTGCACCGCAGACGACGCCGCGCGCGCACCCGCGATCGCGCTGGATGCGGGCGATATGGCTGACGTGGCTGACGTGGCTGACGTGGCCGATGTGGCCGATGTGGCCGGCCGTGCGTGGGCCGGTTCCGCTCGCCACGGCGCGTTGGGTTGTGCAGGGATGCCCTGTGCGCCCGATACGCTCGATACCCCCGCTGCGCCCGGCGCCGGGCTTACCGCGCGTGCGGTTTGCCGGCGCGTGTCGCCTAGCGGCGCGCCTGGTTGCATGGGCGCACGCGACGGCTCCATTTGCGCGCGTGGCGCGCTCGCGGGCGGAGTGGGCTGCGGCGCGCGCGTACCGCGCAGCCAGTCCGCGGGTGCGGTGGGCTCGGTGCGCGCCCATGCTGCCGAGGGGGCTTCGGCAGCAGCACGGAAGCGCGGTTCGGCACGCCTTGATGCGGCGCCCGACGCGGCGGCCGACGCTGCGCCGGATCCCGCCGCCCCGGCACCCATGGCACCAGCGGCGCCGACGGGACCCACGGCACCCACACCCTCGCGACCTTCACGCAGACTCATACCCTCGCGCGCGGGTGGTCGCCAGACGGTCGGCCGCGTGCGCCGCGCACCATCGCCCGCCATCGACGCATTGAGGGTGGGTGCGCTGTGCGCGGGAAGTCCTTCGTCGGCTGCCGCGCGACGGTTGCGGCCTTCGCGCCGCGGGGTGTCGTCGCGCTCGCGCGAGGCGCGGATGTTCAGGCCGAGCCCGAGCGAGACGTCGGCCCACGCGAGGAATTCGCGCCAATGGAAGTCGAGCAGCCACGGCAAGCTCACAAGGAGGAGCGCCGTCATCACGAGCGGCGTGGCCACGTGGCCGATGAGCTTGCCGAGCCCGCCCGAGAGCGCGTGGCCGAACGCGTCGAAACCGGCGATGTCGATGAGCGTCGCCTCGAGCACGCAGCTCGCCACGAGCACGCCGATGAAGCCGAGCCAGAGCCGGATCGTGCCGGGGCCGCGCAGGCCTGCGCCGCCCGGCAGCACGGACTTGACGAGACGCCAGATCAGAGGGATGAACCAGACGGCCGATGCGCCGAACCAGCCAGGAACTACCGTGTGCATGCCAGAGATAAACGTATAGAAGGTGTGCGACGTGTGGAGTGTAACCGCTCGGCCGCCGCGTGCCGCGATTGGCTTGGACACGGCGTTGCGCGAGCCCCGAGGCGCGTTGCGCGCGCGGCACGAGAAAGACACTGCGCGCAGCGCCCTTGATCGCGCGCAGCAAAAAAAGAGCCGCGCCGGACGAGGGCGCGGCTCGTCGCGCGTGCGACGCTCACTGCGCAGGCTTCGCGTCGGAAGCGGCGCCCGGCGCCGAGCCTGCTGCCGCGGCTTGCTCGGCGAACGTCAGACGGTCGCCGTTCTGGAGGATGAGCAAGAGCGCCTCTGGATGACGCATCTGCACGCCCGAGCGCGCGATATGCGAAAGCGCATCGAGAAAGTCGCCCTCGATTTCGCCACCCGCGCCAATGCACGCCATGCGTGTGCTGCCAAGCTGGCCGAACGAGAGCAGCCCGTCTTTCAGGATGTACGCGCCGAAGAAACGGTTGCAGCCCGAGAAGCCGCTCGCACGGCGCTGGCCGCTCTCGGTCGAGAGGTCGAGCGTGATGGGGTGCGCATCGGGGTTTTCCGTGCCAGCGGGTGCGGCGAGCGCATTCGCGCCGGGCACGTCACGCTGCGTGCCGTCGGCGCGCTTCCATTCCACTAGCCGCCAGTGCGTGTTGTCGAGCAGCTGGGTCGCGGCAGGGTTGAACGGATCGGGCAGCGGCGCCGACGCGTCCGTGTGGATGGGCAGCTTGCACGCGCAAACCAGCAAGGCTGCGGCGAGCGGCGCGGCGCGCGAGGCGAGCAGTCGCGCAGAAACGCGCCGGGCGGGGCGCAAGCTCAGGCGCAAGTTCATGCTGATACGCATCGCATCGGTCCTCGTAATCGACGAAGGCGTAAGCGTAACGCACCGCGCTGCACCACGCGAGGGTAAACGCGCGCGCCGCTCATGAAAGGGGCGTGCGCCGGCGCCGCATGGCGTCTCGCAGCGGTGAAGCCACGTGTTAACATCGGCGCTCTCACGCATTCGAGCCACACCGTCATTCTGGAGACATCATGCAGACCCGCCCCCGCATCGGCACGCCGCTTTCGGCTTCCGCCACCCGTGTCATGCTGCTCGGCGCGGGCGAGCTCGGCAAGGAAGTGATCATCGCGCTGCAGCGTCTCGGCGTCGAGGTGATCGCCGTCGATCGTTACGAAAATGCGCCCGGCCATCAGGTCGCGCATCGCGCGCACGTGATCGACATGGCCGATCCCAAGGCGCTGCGCGCGCTCATCGACGCCGAGCGTCCGCATCTCGTCGTGCCCGAAATCGAGGCCATCGCCACCGACGCGCTCGCGGCCGTCGAAGCCGAAGGCGTCGCCGAGGTGATCCCCACCGCGCGCGCCGCGCAGCTCACGATGAACCGCGAGGGCATCCGGCGCCTCGCCGCCGAGGAGCTCGGCCTCGCCACGTCGCCCTATGCGTTCGCCGATTCGCTCGACGAGCTGAAGGCCGGCGTCGCCAAGGTCGGCTACCCGTGCGTGGTGAAGCCGGTGATGTCGTCTTCGGGCAAGGGGCAGTCGGTCGTGAGGAGCGAGGCCGACGTCGAGCGCGCCTGGCAATACGCGCTCGCGGGCGGCCGCGTGAATCGCGGGCGGGTGATCGTGGAAGGCTTCATCCACTTCGACTACGAGATCACGCAGCTCACCGTGCGCGCGACCGATCCGGCGAGCGGCGAGGTACAGACGTACTTCTGCGACCCGATCGGCCACCTGCAGGTGGACGGCGACTATGTCGAGTCGTGGCAGCCGCAGCCGATGAGCGCGAAGGCGCTCGAGCGCTCGCGCGAGATTTCGCACAAGGTGACCGAGGCGCTCGGCGGGCGCGGCCTGTTCGGCGTCGAGCTGTTCGTGCGCGGCGACGAAGTGTGGTTCTCGGAAGTGAGCCCGCGTCCGCACGACACGGGGCTCGTGACGCTCGCCTCGCAGCGCTTCTCCGAGTTCGAGCTGCACGCGCGCGCGATCCTCGGCCTGCCCGTCGATACGACGGCGCGCGGACCCGGCGCATCGGCGGTGATCTACGGCGGCATGGACGCGCGCGGCATCGCGTTCGAAGGGGTGCAGGAGGCGCTGGCCGTGCCGGGCGCGGACCTGCGTCTGTTCGGCAAGCCCGAGAGCTTCGTGAAGCGCCGCATGGGCGTCGCGCTCGCCACGGGCGCCGACACCGACGAAGCCCGCTCGCGCGCTCGCGCGGCGGCAGCCGCGGTGCGTCCGGTGCCGGGCGACGTTTCGAAGTGAGCTTGCGGCCCTGGGCGGCATCGGGCGAGGGGCCGACGCAACACACGGAGAACACGATGATCGATGGTCGAAGCGGTGTTTCTGGGCTTGTTTCAACTCGGGCGACCGGCGCAGCCCGCGCAGCCGGATCGCGCACCGCGCGCGCATGTGCCGCGCTCGCGCTCGCGTGCGGATTCGGCGCGGCACTCCAAGCGAACGTGGCAAGCGCGGCCCCGCTGGAAGTGCGCGACATCCAGGTGCAGACGCGCCACACCTTCGGCTACACCTGCGCCGACGGCAAGACCTTCAAGGTCACCTATCTGAATGCGGCCAATGGCCAGAGCTTCGCGCTCGTGCCCGTGGACGGCCGCAAGCTGCTCTTCGTCGGCGTGATCGCGGCTTCCGGCGTGAGGTACGTGGCCGAGCGCTACACCTGGTGGACCAAGGGCCCCGGCGCGGACCTCTACGACACCATGTCGGACGCGAGCCCGAAACCGGTGCTCTCCGGCTGCGCGACCATCATGCGCTAGAGCTTCGCGTACGCTTGACGACGCGTTCCGCCATGCCGGAGTAACCTGTCGGCCTACGTGAATACGCGAAAGCCGGCAGCCGCACGCGCCGCCGGCCATGCTCCTGCCAGCGAGGTGGTCGATGAAAGCATCGGATCTGTTCGTGAGGGCGCTCGAAGCCGAAGGCGTCGAGTATGTGTTCGGTATTCCGGGGGAGGAAAACCTCGATCTGCTCGAATCGCTGCGGCGCTCGAAAATTCGTCTGATCGTCACGCGCCACGAGCAGGCCGCGGGCTTCATGGCCGCCACCTACGGGCGGCTCACGGGCCGCACCGGCGTATGCCTTTCCACGCTTGGCCCCGGCGCCACTAACTTCGTCACCGCGGCGGCCTATGCGCAGCTCGGCGGCATGCCCATGCTGATGGTCACGGGCCAGAAGCCCATCAAGTCGAGCAAGCAGGGCCACTTCCAGATCGTCGACGTGGTGCGCATGATGGAGCCGCTCACCAAGTACGCGCGACAAATCGTCTCCATCGGCAATATTCCGGCGCTCGTGCGCGAGGCGTTTCGCCAGGCCGAGCAGGAGCGGCCCGGTGCCGTGCATCTGGAACTGCCCGAAGACGTCGCCGACGAAGAGGGCGACGGCAAGCCCATCCCCAAGAGCTACAGCCGCCGGCCCGTGGCCGAGGAGAAGGCCGTGGCGCACGCCGTCGCCGCGATCTGCTCGGCGCATCAT
>NZ_DATJWR010000092.1:0-10026 GCF_035501035.1 Paraburkholderia sp. | reverse complement strand
ACGGGATGACCAAACGGCATTGGATTTCAAGTGGGCGTTTTCTGACAATGGCACCACTTGTTCGATCGGAGCGTACATGTCATCCCAACTGCAGTCGGTTCCTTCCTATCTCCACGCCGACGATCTCGGCCCGTGGGGCAACTATCTTCGTCAGGTCGATCGCGTCGCGCCGTATCTCGGCTCGCTCTCGCGCTGGCTCGAAACGCTCAAGCGTCCGAAGCGAATCCTGATCGTCGACGTGCCCATTGAGCTCGATAACGGCACCGTCGCCCACTTCGAAGGCTATCGTGTGCAGCACAACGTATCGCGCGGTCCCGGCAAGGGCGGCGTGCGTTATCACCAGGACGTTACGCTCTCCGAAGTGATGGCGCTGTCCGCGTGGATGTCGGTGAAGAACGCCGCGGTGAACGTGCCGTACGGCGGCGCGAAGGGCGGCATCCGCGTCGATCCGCGCACGCTCTCGCGTGGTGAGCTCGAGCGCGTGACGCGCCGCTACACCAGCGAAATCGGCATCATCATCGGACCGAACACCGACATTCCCGCGCCGGACGTCAACACGAACGAGCAGATCATGGCGTGGATGATGGACACCTACTCGATGAACCAGGGCCAGACGGCCACGGGCGTCGTGACGGGCAAGCCCATCTCGCTCGGCGGCTCGCTCGGCCGCCGCGAGGCGACGGGCCGCGGCGTGTTCGTCGTCGGCTGCGAGGCGGCGCGCCGCACGGGCCTGTCGATCGAAGGCGCACGCATTGCCGTGCAGGGCTTCGGCAACGTGGGCGGCATTGCCGCACGTCTGTTCCAGGAAGCGGGCGCGAAGATCGTCGCCGTGCAGGACCACACCGGCTCGCTCTACAAGTCGAGCGGCATCAACGCCGAAGCACTGCTCGAGCACGTCGCGAAGACGGGCGGTGTGGCGGGCTTCGCGGGCGCCGAAGTGATGGCGAACGACGAATTCTGGAGCGTCGAGACCGACATCCTGATTCCGGCCGCGCTCGAAAACCAGATCACGGAAAAGAACGCCGGCAAGATCCGCACGAAGATCATCGTGGAAGGCGCGAATGGCCCGACTACGACCGCCGCCGACGACATCCTGCACGACAAGGGCGTGCTCGTGATCCCCGACGTGGTGGCAAACGCGGGCGGCGTGACCGTTTCTTACTTCGAGTGGGTGCAGGACTTCTCGAGCTTCTTCTGGACCGAGAACGAGATCAACGAGCGTCTCGAGCGCGTGATGCGCGAGGCCTTCACGGCGGTGTGGCAGGTGTCGAGCGAGCAGAATGTCTCGATGCGTACCGCGGCGTTTATCGTGGCGTGCAAGCGCATCCTGATGGCGCGCGAAATGCGCGGCCTGTACCCCTGATCCGATCGCAGGCGTGATGGCGCTGCACGTGGTGGCCGACAAGGCGTGCAGCGAAGTCAAGCAATAGCGGCAAGTTTTGCGCCGCACATCAAGGCGCAGAGAAGGCGGACGTCCTCCAAAAGGGGACGTCCGCCTTCGCACATCTGGACTGAAGAAACGGCGTGCGCCGTCGCGCGCAAGCGCAAGGAAATGATCGTTGCGCCAGGGTCACTCTTGATGCTTTCAAAATAATTACTTTGCTAAACTAGAAAGAGTTCTTGCAACGGAGAAAAAAATGCAAATGAAGAAGACCGCCGCCATGCTCGCACTCTTCGGTTTCGTCGCGACCGGCGCATTCGCGCAGGATTCCGGCACGCTGAAGAAGATCAAGGACACGGGCGTCATTTCGCTCGGCCATCGTGAATCGTCGATCCCTTTCTCGTACTACGACGACAAGCAGAATGTGATCGGCTATTCGCAGGACTACGCAGAGAAGATCGTCGAGGCGGTCAAGCAGAAGCTGAACATGCCTAACCTGAAGGTGAAGCTCGTGCCCATCACGTCGCAGAACCGTATTCCGCTCGTGCAGAACGGCACGGTCGACATCGAGTGCGGCTCGACCACGAACAATGCCGAACGCCAGCAGCAGGCCGCTTTCACGAACACGATCTTCGTGATCGGCACGCGCCTCATGGCGAAGAAGGATTCGGGCATCAAGGACTTCGCGGACCTCAAGGGCAAGACCGTCGTGACGACGGCGGGCACGACGTCCGAGCGCATCCTGCGCAAGATGAACCAGGACAAGAACATGGGCATGAACATCATCAGCGCGAAGGACCACGGCGAGTCGTTCATGACGCTCTCCACGGGCCGCGCGGTGGCGTTCATGATGGACGACGCGCTGCTCGCGGGCGAGCGCGCCAAGTCGAACAATCCGGGCGATTTCGTGATCGTCGGCCAGCCGCAGTCGCGCGAGGCGTACGGCTGCATGATGCGCAAGAACGACCCCGAGTTCAAGAAGGTCGCCGACGACGCCATCGCCAAGGTCCAGACCTCGGGCGAAGGCGAGGTGATCTACAAGAAGTGGTTCGAGTCGCCGATTCCGCCGAAGGGGCTCAACCTGAATTTCCCGATGAGCGAGGACATGAAGGCGCTGTTCAAGAACCCGAACGACAAGGCCATCGACTGATCGACGCCCGGGTTTGACCCGAGCCCGATCTGCATGTGGAACGGAACGGAAGAAGGCCGCCTTCTTCCGTTCTTTTTTCCTGGAGTCTCTTCATGTCATATCACTGGAACTGGGGCATTCTGCTAAGCCCCGTTTCCACCGGCGAACCCACCACCTACCTGGGCTGGCTCATCTCGGGCCTCTGGGTCACGGTGACGGTGTCGCTCGCCGCGTGGGTGATCGCGCTCGTCGTGGGATCGTTTTTCGGCGTGCTGCGCACGGCGCCGGGCAAATGGGCCTCCGGGGCCGGCACGGTCTATGTGGCGGTGTTCCGCAACATTCCGCTGATCGTGCAGTTTTTCATCTGGTATCTCGTGATTCCAGAGCTGCTGCCGCCCGCGCTCGGCAACTGGTTCAAGCAGTTGCCACCGAACGCGCAGTTCTTCTCGTCGTCGATCATCTGTCTTGGTCTCTTCACCGGCGCGCGCGTGTGCGAGCAGGTGCGCTCGGGCATCAACGCGCTGCCGCGCGGCCAGCGCGCCGCGGGTCTCGCAATGGGCTTCACGCAGTGGCAAACGTATCGCTATGTGCTGCTGCCGGTCGCCTACCGCATCATCGTGCCGCCGCTCACCTCCGAGTTCCTCAACATCTTCAAGAACTCGGCGGTCGCCTCGACGATCGGCCTGCTCGATCTGTCCGCGCAGGCGCGCCAGCTCGTCGACTACACCTCTCAGACCTATGAGTCGTTCATCGCGGTAACGCTCGCATACGTGCTCATCAACCTCGTCGTCATGGCGCTCATGCGCTGGGTCGAGGCGAAGTCGCGCCTGCCCGGCTACATCGGAGGCAAGTGATGCATCATTTCGACTGGAGCAGCATTCCGGGTGCGCTGCCCACGCTGTGGACGGGCGCGGTCATCACCTTCAAGATCACGTTGTGCGCGATCGTGGTGGGCATACTCTGGGGCACGTTGCTCGCGCTCATGCGGCTGTCCAGCGCGAAGCCGCTCGAATGGTTCGCGAAGGGCTACGTCACGATATTCCGTTCGATCCCGCTCGTGATGGTCCTGCTGTGGTTCTTCCTGATCGTGCCGCAAGTGCTGCAAAGCGTGCTGGGCCTCTCGCCCGACATCGACATCCGGCTTGCCTCGGCAATGGTCGCGTTCTCGCTCTTCGAGGCCGCGTACTATTCGGAGATCATCCGCGCGGGCATCCAGGCGGTGCCGCGCGGGCAGATCAATGCGTCGTTCGCGCTCGGCATGCGCTACGGGCAGGCCATGCGCTACGTGGTGCTGCCGCAGGCGTTTCGCGCGATGGTGCCGCTGCTGCTCACTCAAGGCATCGTGCTGTTTCAGGACACTTCGCTCGTCTACGTGATCAGCCTTGCGGACTTCTTTCGCACGGCCACCAATATCGGTGATCGTGACGGCACCACCGTCGAGATGGTACTGTTCGCGGGCGCGTGCTATTTCGTGATTTGCGTGATCGCGTCGAGCCTCGTGAAAGGTCTTCAGAAAAAGGTTGCAAGATGATTTCAATCAAGAACGTTTCGAAGTGGTACGGCCAGTTCCAGGTGCTGACCGATTGCACGACGGAAGTCAAGAAGGGTGAGGTGGTCGTGGTGTGCGGGCCTTCGGGCTCGGGCAAGTCCACGCTCATCAAGACCGTCAATGGGCTCGAACCGTTCCAGCAGGGCGAGATCCTCGTGAACGGCGAGTCGGTGGGCGACAAGCGCACCAATCTCTCGAAGCTGCGCGCGAAGGTGGGCATGGTGTTCCAGCACTTCGAGCTGTTCCCGCATCTGTCGATCACCGAGAATCTCACGCTCGCGCAGATCAAGGTGCTCGGCCGCGGCAAGGACGAGGCGACGCAGAAGGGCCTGAAGCTGCTCGACCGCGTGGGGCTGCGCGCGCATGCGGACAAGTTTCCGGGCCAGCTCTCCGGGGGCCAGCAGCAGCGCGTGGCGATCGCGCGGGCCTTGTCGATGGACCCCATCGCCATGCTGTTCGACGAGCCGACCTCGGCGCTCGACCCCGAGATGATCAACGAGGTGCTCGACGTGATGGTGGAGCTCGCCCGGGAAGGCATGACCATGATGTGCGTGACGCACGAAATGGGCTTTGCGAAGAAGGTGGCGCACCGCGTGATCTTCATGGACAAGGGCGCCATTGTCGAAGATGACCGCAAGGAAGACTTTTTCGCCAATCCGAAGTCGGATCGCGCGAAGGACTTTCTCGCGAAGATCCTCCACTGAGGGGCGAACGCGTTTTCGGAAAGCGAAAAGCCGCGCTGCAAGCGCGGCTTTTTTCGTTTTGGGCGGCAGGTTATGTGATGCGGCGACCGCCTCACTCCCCCCAGGTCTGCAAGGCTGCCACGGCCTCCGGGTCCACTTCGCCCGGCTGCGCCGCTCGCGGCGCGCTTGCCGAGGCGTCCAGCGCCGGGTTGGCGAGCTTGTCGAGCACCTTCTGCGGCACTGGCACGCTCGCCTGCGCGATCAGTTCGCCGTGCTGGAACATCAGCAGGTCGCCGGGCGCGAAGCGGGTCCAGACTTCGTTGTCGGTGAGCGGCGCGGTGGCGATCACGGCCACGCGGTCTTCGGGCGTCGTGTACTTGGCGAAGTCGATGGAAACGTCGGCATCGACGAGATGCGCCGTCGAGAACGGCCAGCGCCGCACGAGATAGTAGAGGTGCGTCGAGCAATGCGCGAACAGCGCCTGGCCGTTCGACATCAGGAAGTTGAACACGCCGAACTGCGTGATCTCGCGCGTGAGCGACTCGAGCGCGGCGAACAACTCGTCGAGCGGCGGCTGCGCGCCGGGGAAGTGCCTGCGCAGACCTTGCAGCAGCGTGCAGAAGGCGAGCTCGCTGTCGGTCGTGCCAACCGGCTGATACACGCCCGACATGAGCGGATTGAAGTCCTGCAGATCGCCGTTGTGCGCGAAGATCCAGTGCCGGCCCCACAGCTCGCGCTGGAACGGATGGCAGTTCTCGAGCGCCGTGTGCCCCTGCGTAGCCTTGCGGATGTGCGCGATGGTGTTGCGCGACTTGATGGGGTAATGCTTGACCATCTCGGCAATGGGCGAGCGGGCGGAGGCTTCGTGGTCGATGAACAGGCGGCAGGCCTTGTCCTCGAAGAACGCGATGCCCCAGCCGTCGGCGTGGTGATCGGTGGCGCCCCCGCGCGCGGCAAATCCTGTGAAGGAGAACGTGACGTCCGTCGGTGCGGCGCAGTTCATTCCGAGAAGTTGGCACATGGTGCTGATGGTACTGACGGTGCGTAATGCGGCTGAGGCAGCGGCGGCAGTGGCAGTCGGGACTGGCCGCTGGGTTGTTCCGTGAACCGGTACAATAATGATTTTCCAAGCATATCACCGGCCTGTGGGTCGCCAATACGAAATTTGTCGGATGCATTGCAGGCTTGCGTCGATAGGCGTCTGCCGCGGCGCATTCGTCGCAAATTGTCGTGTACGCGCGACGCTGGAGGCTGCGCCCGTGTCCGGTTCGTATCGGTCATCACCGCGCTTTTTCCCGTGATACGCCCGGAATTTCCAGCGGCCGCCTCCGCGCGTTCCCGCGAACTTGCCGCCGTGCCGCCGTCCATCCATTAGCTGCGCCTGATTCCTGCCATGAACGCTTCCTCCCCCACGACTCTCACGCTCGCCCGCCCCGACGACTGGCATCTGCACGTGCGCGACGGCGCGATGCTCGCGGCGGTGCTGCCGCACACGGCGCGCCAGTTCGGCCGCGCGATCATCATGCCTAACCTGAAGCCGCCGGTGACGACCACGGAGCAGGCGGCTGCCTACCGCGAGCGCATTCTCGCGGCGCTGCCGGCGGGCTCGAAGTTCGAGCCGCTCATGACGCTCTATCTGACCGACAACACGCCGCCCGAGGAAATCCGCCGCGCGAAGGCGAGCGGCTTCGTGCACGGCGTGAAGCTGTATCCGGCGGGCGCGACGACGAACTCGGACGCCGGCGTGACCGACATCCACAAGTGCGCGAAGACGCTGGAGGCAATGCAGGAAGTGGGCATGCCGCTCCTCGTTCACGGTGAAGTGACGAGCGCCGACATCGACCTGTTCGACCGCGAGAAGGTCTTCATCGACCGCGTGATGACGCCGCTGCGCCGCGATTTCCCGGCGCTCAAGGTGGTGTTCGAGCACATCACGACGAAGGACGCCGTCGAGTACATCCGCGCCGACACGGCAGCCCCGGGCCTGCTCGGCGCGACGATCACGGCGCACCACCTGCTTTACAACCGCAACGCGATCTTCCAAGGCGGCATCCGTCCGCACTATTACTGCCTGCCTGTGCTCAAGCGCGAGACGCATCGCGTGGCGCTCGTCGAGGCGGCGACCTCGGGCGATCGTCGGTTCTTCCTTGGCACCGACAGCGCGCCGCACCCGAAGGGCCTGAAGGAGCACGCGTGCGGCTGCGCGGGCTGCTACACGGCGCTGCACGCGCTCGAACTCTACGCCGAGGCGTTTGACAACGCGGGCGCGCTCGACAAACTCGAGGGCTTCGCGAGCTTCTACGGCGCGGACTTCTACGGCCTGCCGCGCGCCACCGAAACCGTCACGTTGCGTCGCGAGACGTGGACGTTGCCGGCCGAGGTCGCTGCCGGCGACACGCCCGTCGTACCGCTGCGCGGCGGCGAGACGATCGGCTGGAAACTCGCTTGAGCGAAGCGGGGCAGATGCGGGGCGTGGCTGCGGAAGCAGCTGTCGATGCGATCAATGCGATCAATGCGATCAATGCGATCAATGCGATCAATGCGATCAATGCGATCGAAGCGATCGAAGCGATCGAAGCGATCGAAGCGATCGAAGCGGCCGGCGCGGCCGACAAAAGCGGGGCAGTCGATGCGAACGCACCGATGCCCGCGCGCGCGCCACGCCGCACCTTGCGCGCCGGCGGTTTCGCCGACATCGACTGGGCGCGGCCGTGGTTTGGGCAGCACGAGGCGCGGGGCCGCCGCTGGCAGCAGGCTGCGCTGGCGGGGTACGCGCCGTATCTCGCCGAGCTGAACGCCGATGCATGCGTGGCGGCCCAGCGCACGGGCCGCGGTCAGCCGCTTTCCTTCATCTCCCAGGACGACCTGCCCGAGGGCACGGCCTACGAGGCGCACATCGCCGCGACGGGCTGCGTGCCGACGCGCCACAACCTCCACGACTTCTTCAATGCGCTCGCGTGGTTCGCGTTTCCGCGCATCAAGGCGACACTGAACGCGCGCCAGGGCGCAGCGATCGACGCGCTCGGCGTCGGCCCGACACGCGGCGGCGTGCGCGACGCGCTCACGTTGTTCGACGAGAATGCCGTGCTCTATGCGTCGTCGGACCGGGCACTCGTCGCTGCGCTGCGCGGCTTCGACTGGCATACGCTGTTCGTGGCGGGGCGCGCGCGTTGGGAAGCGCCGGGCGCCTTCGCGAGCGGCGACGGTCGCACCGCGCGCTGCGAAGTGCGCGTTTTCGGTCATGCGCTGCTCGAAAAGCTGATCGCGCCCTATGCCGCCTGCACGGCGCACGCATGGGTGGTCGAGGTGCCCGAGGCGTATTTCACGTGGTCGCGTGCGCAACGCGACGCTCATCTGGACGAGACGGTGAGCGCGACGCTCGCCGCCGATGCCGCGCTCAACGGGCGCAGCTTCGCGCCGCTGCCGGTGCTCGGCATTCCGGGCTGGTGGCCGCAAAACGAAGACCCGGCGTTCTACGACGATGCCACGGTCTTCCGTCGTGGGCGCCGTGCTCGCTGAACGCGCGCCAGTCATCGATCAGGCCCCAGGTGCTACGGGCGCTACCGTGCTAAGATCGCGGCGCGCAAAGCAGGTCAGGCAGTCGCGGCCCCGAGGTTTCGGCAGCATTGAAACACTTGGGGGCGAGGAAAGTCCGGACTCCACAGGGCAGGGTGATGGCTAACGGCCATCCGTGGCGACACGCGGAACAGGGCAACAGAGAACAGACCGCCGATGGCCCGGCTTCGGCCGGGATCAGGTAAGGGTGAAACGGTGCGGTAAGAGCGCACCGCGTCTGCGGCGACGTAGACGGCACGGCAACCTCCACCCGGAGCAATTCCAAGTAGGCAGGCGCGCATCTACGGATGCAGGATGGGGCCCCCGTCTCGTCTGCGGGTAGGAAGCTTGAGCGCGTCAGCAATGGCGCGCCTAGAGGAATGGCTGCCACGCGCGGCGCGTCTTCGGACGCGGCGTGTGCACAGAATCCGGCTTATCGGCCTGCTTTGCCGACCTCATTTCGTCACACTGACGACAAAAAGCCGGCGCGGTCCCAAGACCGCGCCGGCTTTTTTCTTTCTGGCTCTCGCGCGTAGTCGCGTGTGCGAGCAGCGCTCAGTTCGCGACGATCTCGAACGAATGCGTGATTTCGGCGGTCTTGCCGATCATGATCGACGCCGAGCAGTACTTGTCGTGCGAGAGGTTGATCGCGCGTTCCACGGTGGCCGGGTTCAGGTTCTTGCCGGTCACGGTGAAGTGGAAGTGGATCTTAGTGAAGACCTTCGGATCTTCGCTGGCGCGCTCGGCCTTGAGCGTCACGCTGCAGCCGCTCACTTCCTGGCGGCTCTTCTTCAGGATCAGCACCACGTCGTAGGCCGTGCAGCCGCCCGTGCCGAGCAGCACCATTTCCATCGGCCGCGGCGCGAGGTTGCGGCCGCCGCCTTCCGGCGCGCCATCCATGTTGACGAGATGGCCGCTGCCCGTTTCGGCCGCGAATGCCATGCCGTCCTGACCCATCCAGCTAACTTTGCATTCCATGCGTATGCCTCTGCGCGAGTTCTTGATTCAGCCGGCATTGTAGCCCGCGCCTTACTGGTATGTCCGGGGGGGACATGAGGGCGCGCGCCCTATGCGACACGCTTGAATGTTGCGTCGCGCCATCGTGGCTGCAAGGCGGATTTCCCCTGCGCAATTAGGGGTTTCGCTCTACTCCATGCGCGTTGCTCCGACAGCGTTGATTTTTATGTCATTGATTTTGCATGTTATTTTCAGGACTCGGAGATTTTTTGCGAATTTCATATTGTGGTGTTTGATTTCGTAATGCAGATGCCCTTGCGCCGCACAAGCTCGATCCGTATAATTCGTCTCGTTGGTTGTCGTGCTTCACGACACCTCAGCATGTCTCCTCCACCCTCCTCCATAAGGTGGATTAAGCCCGAACAAACGCGTTCGGGCTTTTTTTCGTCCGCATTTTCGCTGGTGCGAGCCGTCTTGCCCCTATCGAAGGCAATTTTTGACGTGCGACCAAATTTCCCTTTATAATCGTAGGTTTCCCGCATCCACGCCCGCGGGAGAAAAACAGGGAGAGCCTGCGCCGGCGCCAACGAGCGTCACTACACAAGCAGGACCAAAACAGGGCACAGCAATATTTTTTGGATCGATCATGAAGACTTTTTCCGCCAAGGCACATGAAGTGCAGCGCGAATGGTACGTGATTGACGCGACGGATAAGGTTCTCGGCCGTGTCGCCAGCGAAGTGGCACGCCGTCTTCGCGGCAAGCACAAGCCT
>NZ_DATJWR010000091.1:0-12716 GCF_035501035.1 Paraburkholderia sp. | reverse complement strand
CTGGCGGAGACGGAGGGATTCGAACCCTCGATCCAGGTTTTGGCCCAGATGCTCCCTTAGCAGGGGAGTGCCTTCGACCTCTCGGCCACGTCTCCCGAAAACTTCGTTCGCGCCAGGGAGGCAGCGCAACGAAGCCAAGATAATAGCGGGTTCGCGCGTTCCGGTCAATTCATAAGGCGCTTTTTTTGCAAGTTTTTCTGCAAGCGCACAACGAGCATCGTGCGCGGCGTCTCAAAACGGGAACGGCGTCACACCCGCGTCATACGACGCACATCAAGCGTGTTCGAGATCGAACGCCTTGTGCAACGCGCGGACTGCCAGCTCCATGTACTTCTCGTCGATCAGCACCGAGATCTTGATTTCGGACGTCGAAATCATCTGGATGTTGATGCCCTCTTCCGAGAGCGTGCGGAACATCTTGCTCGCAACGCCCACGTGCGAGCGCATGCCCACGCCGACCACCGAAACCTTCGAGACCTTCGCATCGCCCAGCACCTGCTCGGCGTTCACATGGCCCTTCACCTGGTTCGTGAGGATGTCCATCGCGCGCTGATAGTCGCCGCGGCCAACCGTGAACGTGAAGTCGGTCTTGCCGGCCACGCTCTGGTTCTGGATGATCATGTCGACGTCGATGTTGGCGTCCGCCACCGGGCCGAGGATCTGATAGGCAATGCCGGGCTTGTCGGGCACGCCCATCACGATAATGCGGGCCTCATCGCGCTGGAATGCGATACCCGAGATGACTGCTTTTTCCATGGTCTCGTCTTCTTCAAAAGTAATGAGGGTGCCCGAGGTCATTTCCTCGGCGAGCGGCATCATCGGGTCGGTCAGGCTGGAGAGCACACGCGTCTTCACCTGATACTTGCCCGCGAACTCCACCGAGCGGATCTGCAGCACCTTCGAGCCGAGGCTGGCCATTTCCAGCATCTCCTCGAACGTAATGCGGTCGAGGCGGCGTGCGTCGTCGACCACACGCGGGTCGGTCGTGTAGACACCGTCGACGTCGGTATAGATCAGGCATTCGTCGGCCTTCAGCGCGGCCGCGACCGCAACCGCCGACGTGTCCGAGCCGCCGCGGCCGAGCGTGGTGATGTGGCCTTCCGGGTCGATGCCCTGGAAGCCCGTGATCACGACCACCTTGCCGGCATCGAGATCGGCCAGGACGCGCTCGCCGTCGATGTCGTTGATGCGCGCCTTCGTGAACGAGCTGTCGGTTTTGACCGGCACTTGCCAGCCGGTGTAGCTGATGGCGTCGACGCCGGCTTCCTGCAGGGCGATCGACAGCAGACCGACGCTCACCTGCTCGCCGGTCGACGCGATCATGTCGAGTTCGCGCGGGTTCGGTTGCGGCGAAATCTCTTTCGCGAGACCGAGCAGACGATTGGTTTCGCCGGACATCGCCGAGGGCACGACGACCATCTTGTGGCCGGCCTTGTGCCATTTGGCGACGCGCCTGGCGACGTTCTTGATGCGCTCGACGGAGCCCATCGAGGTGCCGCCGTATTTGTGTACGATGAGTGCCATTGTCGTTCTGAACTGGAGAGGTTTCCGCGCTGGCGCACTGAAAGACTGCGCCGCCCGGACACTCACGGCCTGGACGACAGCTTCTCATGCAGCGCGTGCAGCACGCGCGGGTTTTGCCCTCAGGGGCGCGAAGGCCGCCGTATCGCATCCGCATCCTACTTGCTCGTACGATACGCGCTCGTGCCGTTGCTCGCGCCCTGCCCGCATGCCGCTACGACGTTCCTGCAACCGTCGGGTACCGCTCGAAGGAGAAATCGCGCCTTCACGGCGTGCGTCGCTTTTGGCGGCGTCCGTGAACGCGAAAAAGCGGGCTGGACAAACGGCTTACACTACCCGATCGGGGTCGAAATTACAAGACGGAAAAGGCTTGCGCAGCAAGCATTTGCGGGGGAGCGATCGCCGGTGCGGGGCGATTTTTCTTCCGATGGCGTGTTTCGAGCGGCGCAAACTAGCTCGCCGTGCCTGCGGCAAGGTCAGGCGATCAGCATGTCCTCGCGCCATTCGATGCGGCGCCAGGCCGCAGCCGGATGGGCGGCCAAGGTGCCGAACGCAGACCGGTTCACACCGATTCGGGGTACGAACAACAGCGTCTCCCCCACGAAAAGCAGCGGCACATCGCGCTCCCACGCGGGCACGCCGCGCATCTGGAACAGGTTCTTGAGCGTGCGACTCACGTTTGCTGCGTCGTCGCGCAGACGCTCGCCGCCGCTACGCTCACGCGCGACGAGCGGCGCGCTCGCGAGCATGGGCTCCGGCACGGCGTCCGGGTCGTCGGGTGTCGCGGGCGCGAAGACGTATGTGCCGCGCCAGGATGGCAAACGCCAGATTTCCTCGCCATGCCAGTGCAACTCGACAGGCGCGCGCGCAGTCGCCTCACCCATGCCCTCAGCTGTGCGCGTACCTGGCCGTTCACCTCGCGCAGCGCCATCGCGCATGTGAGCGGCCTCCCATGACACGAGCCCGCGATAGCAGCGCAGGCGATGTCCCGCGTGATCGACACGCAACGCGTGGCCATTGCCGTCGCCTTGCGCGATTTCGCGCAATTGCCGTAGCGCATCGGCGAGCCGCGCCGTCGACGCCGCCGGCAAGCCCAGCATCCGCATCCAGTAGCGCAGCAGATTGAGCGCACGCGCATCGTCGAGGGCGAGCAGCGCCGCGTGCGAAAGCGCGCTTCCCTCTTCCTGGCCGGCTTCGCCGAGATCGATCCGCGCAAGATCGTCGAGCAGACGCTGCGCCGAAGCTGCGTGCGACGCGGTGCGCGCGAGTGCATCGCGATAACCGGGGAAATGAGCGGAGAGCGCCGGCATCACGTCGCGACGCAGGGCATTGCGCGCGTAGCGCGTGTCGTCGTTCGACTCGTCGTCGATCCAGTGCAGGCGACGTGCGCGGGCATAGCGCTCCAGTTGCGCGCGCAACAAAGCGAGCAATGGCCGCATGCGCGGCACGCCGGTCGCAGAAGCGCGCGCAGGCGCCATCGCCGCGAGGCCCGCGATCCCCGCGCCGCGCAGCAGTTGCAACAGCACCGTCTCCGCCTGATCGTCCGCATGCTGTGCGAGCCAAAGCACCTGCGCGCCGTGCGCCGCGCACATTGCATCGAGCGCGCGATAACGTGCGGCGCGGGCAGCCGCCTCGACGCCGGCCGCGTCGTCGCGCGCCACTACGACACGCCTCGCGTCGAACGTCACGCCGTACGCATGCGCGCTCGCCTCGCAATGGGCGAGCCACGCGTCGGCGTTCGGACTCAGGCCATGATGCACATGCAGCGCGACGAGACGCGCAGGCCCCGCCACCCGCACCGCGGCATCGAGCAGCACCGACGAGTCGAGCCCGCCGCTATACGCGATCGCGATGCGGGCATCGTCAGGCGGCGTGGAAAGCACGACGCCGAGCGCATCGAGAACGATACGCCCGGCGTCGGATTCGGGATGGTCGGTCACAGCAGGACCGCAGACGTTAGCGGGACGTCGCGCGCCTTACGCGCCCGGCGTCGTTTCCTTGAACTTGCCGTAGGCCATCAGGCGCTCGAAGCGGCGCTCCTTGAGGTCGGCGATGCTCATGCCCTGGAACTGGCGCAGCGAGTCGGCGAGCGCGCGGCGCAAGAACGCGGCCATGCCCTTCGGATCGCGATGCGCGCCACCGAGCGGCTCATTCACGATCTTGTCGATGAGACCAAGCGCCTTCAGGCGATGCGCCGTGAGACCCAGCGCTTCGGCGGCTTCCGGCGCCTTCGCGGCGCTCTTCCAGAGAATCGACGCGCAGCCCTCCGGCGAGATCACCGAGTAGGTCGAGAACTGCAGCATCATGACCGTATCGGCCACGGCGATCGCGAGCGCGCCGCCCGAGCCGCCCTCGCCGATGATCGTCGTGATGATCGGCGTTTTGAGTTCGGCCATCACGTAGAGATTGCGGCCGATCGCCTCCGACTGGCCGCGCTCTTCCGCGCCGATGCCCGGGTAAGCGCCCGGCGTGTCGACGAACGTGAAGATGGGCAGGCCGAACTTCTCGGCGAGGCGCATCAGGCGCTCGGCCTTGCGATAGCCTTCGGGGCGCGGCATGCCGAAGTTGCGCGCGGCGCGCTCCTTGGTGTCGCGGCCCTTCTGATGACCGATCACCATGCAGGCCTGGCCATTGAACCGCGCGAGGCCGCCGACAACCGAGAGGTCATCCGCGAATGCGCGGTCGCCGTGGAGTTCGTGAAAATCGGTGAACAGCTCGTGCACGTAGTCGAGCGTGTACGGACGCTGCGGATGACGCGCGATCTGCGAAACCTGCCACGGGCTCAGGTTCGCATAGAGGTCCTTCGTGAGCTGCTGGCTTTTCTTCGACAGGCGCTCGATTTCTTCCGAAATATCGACGGCCGAATCGTCCTGAACGAAGCGCAGCTCTTCGATTTTCGCTTCCAGTTCAGCGATCGGCTGTTCGAAATCCAGAAACGTGGTCTTCATGAGTGGGAATCCTTCACTTTGCGGCAGCGCGTATTCTAACCGCGCCGGCCGGCGCCGAAATCGGCTCAGAACTATCGATTTCAGATATCGATAGAGAATTATTCAATACTTCGACGTTCGTCTCATCGATTCAGGGACCGCGCCGCTTCTTCGGACAGTCACGGCGCGCCCCCGGGCCGTCACCTCACGATGGTTCGAGGCTACGCCACATATACCAGGTCGCGACAGTACGCCACGGCTCCCAGTTGGCCGCGACTTCGCGCGCCTCGCTGCGCGTGACCGGCTCGCCGCTGAAGTAGTTGACACTGATCGCGCGGATCAGGCCGAGGTCATCAAGCGGCAACACGTTCGGACGGGCGAGATTGAAGATCAGGAACATCTCGGCGGTCCAGCGGCCGATGCCGCGGATCGCCGTGAGCTCGGCGATCACGTCCTCGTCGTCCATCGAGGTCCACTTGCCGACATGCAGTGCACCCGAAACGAAATGCTGCGCGAGATCGAGGATGTATTCCGTCTTGCGCTTCGAGAGCCCGCACGCGGCGAGCTTCTCGTGACCGAGCTTCAGGAACTGTTGCGGCACAAGCTTCGGGCACGCGGCCTCGACGCGTTGCCAGAGCGCCTGCGCGGCCGCAGTCGAAATCTGCTGGCCGACCACCGAGCGCGCGAGCGTGACGAACGGATCGTCGCGGCTCAGCAGATGCACCGGGCCGAACTTCGGAATCAGCTTCTTGAGGATGCGGTCGCGCTTGACGAGGTCCGCGCACGCCTTGTCCCAGTAATCGGGACGCTGCACTTCGAATTCGAGATCGCCGAGCGCGTTCGCGGCCGGCTCCACGGCTTCGAGCGCGGCCGGAGCGTCCGAGAGCGTCGCCTCGATCGCCGCGCCGTCAAGCGCGTCGTGCGATACGGCCGAGCCATTGGCCTTGCCGCGCGCAGCTTTCGCAGCCGGCCTCGTAGCCGGTTTCGCTCCTGCGCCGTTGAGCGCGCGCTTTGCACCCGCGCCCGTACCTGTTGCGGCGAGTGCCGCCTTGGTCTTGGCGGCACTCGCCGCCTTCGTGTCGCCGCGCGCGGCACGCTTTGCCGCCTCGCCCGTCGCGGCGCCCGTTAGCGACGCAGACCGCTTCGTCTGCGTCTTCGTGGCCGTTGCCATCCTGCCTCCTGCCTCGCGAATCGATCAGTGGAAACTGGACAGCCCGCTCACACGCGGCGCCACTCGGTCAACCCGCCCGGTTTGTCTTCGAGCGCGACGCCGGCTTCGAGCAGTTCGGCCCGAATCCGGTCCGCCTCCGCATATTGCTTCGCCTGCTTGGCCGCCGTGCGCGCCGCGATCTTCGCTTCGATCGCCGCCACGTCGAGCGCGCCCGCTTCCTGCGTGCCCGCAGCCTGCTGCAGGAACGCGCGCGGCTCGCGCACGAGCAACCCGATCACGCGCGCGAGGCGCTGCAGCTGACGCGCGAGCACCGCATCGCGCGTCCGGTTCACTTCGCTCGCCAGTTCGAACAGCACGGCAATCGCCACGGGCGTATTGAAATCGTCGTTCATCGCCGCACGCAAACGCTGCGCGTACGGCTCATTCCAGTCGAGCTCGCCTGCGTCCGGCGTCACATCCTTCAACGCCGTGTAAAGACGCGTGAGCGCGTTGCGCGCATCGTCCAGATGCACGTCGCTGTAGTTCAGCGGCGAGCGGTAATGCGCACGCGCCATGAAGAAGCGCACCACTTCCGCATCGTACTTCGCAAGCACTTCGCGGATCGTGAAGAAGTTGCCAAGAGACTTCGACATCTTCTCGTTGTCGATCTGCACGAAGCCGTTATGCATCCACGTATTGACGAACTTCTTGCCCGTCGCGCCTTCGCTCTGCGCAATCTCGTTCTCGTGGTGCGGGAACTGCAGGTCCTGACCGCCGCCATGAATGTCGAAATGCTCGCCGAGCAACGTGCAACCCATCGCCGAGCATTCGATGTGCCAGCCGGGCCGCCCGCGCCCGTACTTCGAGTCCCAGCTCGTGTCGGCCGGCTCTTCAGTTTTTGCCTGTTTCCACAGCACGAAGTCAAGCGGATCCTGCTTGGCATCGTTCGTCGCCACACGTTCGCCCGCGCGCAGATCTTCGATCGACTTGCCCGAGAGCGCGCCGTAGTTCGCGAACTTGCGCACCGCGTAATTCACGTCGCCGTCCGTGCCCTGGTAGGCATAACCGTTGCGCTCGAGCTTGCCGATCATGTCGAGCATTTGCGGAATGTACTGCGTCGCGCGCGGCTCGTGATCGGGACGCTCGATGCCGAGCGCATCCGCATCTTCATGCAGCGCGGCGATGAAGCGGTCAGTGAGCTGCCTGATCGTTTCGCCGTTTTCCACCGCGCGACGAATGATCTTGTCGTCGATGTCGGTGATGTTGCGCACGTAGGTCACCTTGTAGCCGAGCGCGCGCAGCCACCGTTGCACGATGTCGAACACCACCATCACACGCGCATGCCCGACGTGACAATAGTCGTACACCGTCATCCCGCAGACATACATACGTACGACGCCGGGCTCGAGGGGCACGAAATTTTGCTTGTCACGCGCGAGCGTGTTGTAGATGCGCAGTGATTCCATAAAGACGATGGATACGTGGGTCGAAGGAAATCCGCGGCGGCGCCGACCGCAGCCGGCGGGTGTATGGCACCGCGTTGTTCAGGCTGCTGTCTGTCGGCGCCCGGCCTGCAAGCAGTTTGCAATTGGGGCGGAGACGACCACGAGTGGCGAAAGAAAGCCCGGCGACTCAAGCGGCGCACCCGAAATGCCCTCGAAACTGGCGAGGGACAAAGCGCGCGACGAAAACGCCCAGACCTTTTGTTAGAATGGCTCGGAGTATAACACCGCGACCTCACCCTATGAAACCATCCAGCGGCCGCGCGCCCCGCGCTGCGACCCTTGCCGTGTCGGCTCTCGCGAGCGTCGCGATCGCGCTGTGCGGTGTGCGCGTAGCGCTCGCCGCGCCCCCCGCCACAGCCGACGGCACGCCCGGCGCGGACTCCGCGATCGCCCAGCGCGACTGGGCTTCGGCGCTCAGCCAGCTCGACGAGCGCATCAAGACGAACCCGCGCGACGTGCAGGCGAAGTTCAAGCGTGCGACCATCCTCGCGCGCCTGAATCGCGACGACGACGCGATCGAAGCATTCACGGAGCTCACGCAGCTCTACCCCGAACTACCCGAGCCCTACAACAACCTCGCTGCGCTCTACGCGAAGCATGGCCGCTACGACGAGGCGCGCACCGCGCTCGAAACGGCCGTGAAGGCGAACCCTTCGTACGGTCTCGCGTGGGAGAATCTCGGCGACCTGTACCTGCGTCTCGCCGATGCCTCGTACCGTCGCGCGCAAACGCTCGGCCATGCGAGCGGCACCACGAACCAGCGCCTCGCCGACATAGAGAAGATCGTCTCGCCGCCGCCGGTGCAAAAGAAGCCGGGTGCCGCAGCAGCGGCCGAGGCCGCTTCCGACACGAGCACGACGCCGCTCGTGCCCGCGTTCACCAACCCCGCTTACCAGTTTGGCGGCCCGACCGGGTCGCTGGCGATACCGCCGTTCGTGGCGCCATCGAACTAAGCCGCGACGCGCGATGCATGCGCGCCAGGATACGTTTTTCCCGCACTTCCGAGGATACTCATGAAATGGTTGATGTTGGCGCTCGGCAGCGCCGCCCTGATCGCGAACGCACCGGCCTTTGCGCAAGGCCAGGCGGCCGCCGCGCATCCGCAGGTGCTCTTCAAGACCAGCGAAGGCGACATTCGTGTCGAGCTCTACCCCGAGAAGGCACCGAAGACCGTCGACAACTTCCTGCAGTACGTGAAATCCGGCCAGTACAACGGCACGATCTTCCATCGCGTGATTCGCGGCTTCATGGTGCAGGGCGGCGGCTACACGCAAAGCTTCGTCGAGAAGCCCACGCGCGCGCCCGTCGCTCTTGAAAGCAAGAGTGGCTTGAAGAACGTGGCCGGCACGATCGCAATGGCTCGCACGAGCGACCCGAACTCGGCCACCGACCAGTTCTTCATCAACACCGTCGACAACGCCGGCCTCGACTATCCGAACCCGGACGGCAACGGCTATGCCGTGTTCGGCAAAGTCACCCAGGGCATGGACGTCGTTAAGAAGATCGAAGCGGCGCCCACTACCACGCGCGGCCCGATGTCGGATGTGCCGCAAAAGGAAATCGTGATCGAGTCGGCCACGGTCGTCGGCAAGTAATCGTCGGTAGACAATCGTCGGCAAGCAGCACAGCGGCAAGCCCGGGCGAATCAGTAACCAGGCGGGCGGCAACGCCGCCCTCACCCGTCGCACGTCGCGGCGCCGGCACACGCGTCAGGCAGCAAGCCTCGCCTCGTGCCGATGCCGCGCCGTTCACTCCCCCAAGCCACAGGCAAAGGATTCCATCATGGTCGAACTGCACACGAACCACGGCGTCATCAAGCTCGAACTCGACGCCGAGAAGGCCCCGAAGACGGTCGCCAACTTCCTCAACTACGTGAAGAGCGGCCACTATGACGGCACGGTGTTCCACCGCGTCATCGACGGGTTCATGATCCAGGGCGGCGGCTTCGAAGCCGGAATGAAGCAAAAGCCGACCGAAGCGCCGATCGAAAACGAAGCGAACAACGGCCTGAAGAACGAACGCGGCTCGATCGCCATGGCGCGCACCAATGACCCGCATTCGGCGAGCGCGCAGTTCTTCATCAATGTCGCCGACAACGACTTCCTGAACCACTCGTCGCCCACGCCGCAAGGCTGGGGCTACGCCGTGTTCGGCAAGGTCGTCGAGGGCCTCGAGGTGGTCGACAAGATCAAGAAGGTCAAGACGGGCTCGAAGGGCTTCCATCAGGACGTGCCGGTCGACGACGTCGTGATCGAGAAAGCTGTCGTCGTCGAATAAATCACACTCAACACTCACGCGCCCCCTTCATCGATGCTGCAGGAAAAGGCTTTACGACACGCTGCCGCTGGCGTGCCCGGCGAGGGCAAGCGCCCGCACGCGGCACGCCCGTTCCTGTTCATTTCCGATGTGCATCTGAATGAAGGGATTCCGCGCACGGTCGCCGCGTTCGAGCGCTTCATCCGGGTCACGGCCGACCAGGCCGACTCGGTGTTCATTCTCGGCGACCTCTTCGAATACTGGATCGGCGACGACATGCTCGCCGATCCGTTCGTCGCGCGCATGGTCGCGCTGATGCATACGCTCTCCGAGCGCGGCATCGCGCTCTACATCATGCACGGCAACCGCGACTTCCTGCTGGGCAAGCGCTTCATGAAAGCCGCGGGCGCGATCTGGCTGCCCGACCCCATCGCCATCACCGCATTCGGCACGCGCATCGCGCTCGCGCACGGCGACGCGATGTGCACCGACGATCGCGGTTATCAGCTGTTTCGCAAAGTCGCGCGCAACCGGCTTCCCCAGTTGCTCTTTCTCGCCTGGCCGTTTCGCTGGCGGCGCGCGCTCGCCGAGCGCGCGCGCGAGGCGAGCGAGGCACGACGCAACGGGCCGCGTTTGCCGAAGTACGACGTCACCACGAAAGGCGTGGCGGCGCTCTTCAAGCGCGCGCGCACGAACACCATCGTGCATGGCCACACGCACAGGCCGGCGCGCCACCAGGAGCCTGGCGGCACGCGCTGGGTCTTGCCCGACTGGGATCTCGATCACGGCAAGCCGCGCGGCGGCTACCTGCGTGTGGATGCCGAAGGGTTCAGGATGATGCCGTTGGACTGAGGTCTCGCGCTGCTATACGGACGTCGAGCACGTCGAGTACGTAGCGCCTGGCACGTCTTCGCTTGCTGTCAAAGCTTTGTGCAACCGCGCCTCAAACGCGCTCAGGCGCCTTCTCGTCGCGCCTCGCCGCCTCGCCTTGCGATCCGCCGCATTCCAGCCCCGCAGACAAACGCCGCAACTCGGCGAGCGCCGCATCGGCGCCCTGCAGCGCCTCGAGCCGCGCGCCGAGCCGCTCGAGTGCCACGACGACAGCATCGACGCGCTGAGCCTGTGTGGCTGCGTGGTCGATCAGGCCATGGATCGCGAGCGAAACCGGATCGTCGGCGTTCGGCGTGATGCCGTACGCGCAGAAGCCCTCGCGCGCCGAGGCCGGCTTGGCCTGCTCGGGCGTTGTATTCGCGGGCACGATGATACGCGCGGGATTGCCGACCGCCGTGCCGCCCGCAGGCACCGGTTTCACGACCACGGCGTTCGAGCCGATCTTCGCCTGCGCGCCCACGGTAAAGCCGCCAAGCACCTTGGCCCCCGCGCCCACGATCACGCCCGGGCCGAGTGTGGGATGGCGCTTCGCACCGCGCGTGAGCGAGGTGCCGCCAAGCGTCACGCCCTGATAGATCGTGCAGTCATCGCCGACCTCGGCGGTTTCGCCGATCACGACGCCCATGCCGTGATCGATGAATACCCGCCGGCCGATGGTCGCACCCGGATGGATCTCGATGCCGGTCAGAAAGCGCGCAAGTTGCGAGACGTAGCGCGCGAGCCACCGGCGCTTTGCGCGCCAGCACGCATGTGCAAAGCGATGCAGCACGAGCGCGTGCAGACCCGGATAACAGGTCAGGACCTCCCACGCGCTGCGAGCGGCGGGGTCGCGCTCGCGGATCGTGGCAATGTCTTCGCGAAGTCTCTTGAACATGGCGGTCACGCTAAACACGTCTGAAACATGGGGAATGGCGACTGCGCGACGCCCCGGCGTGCGCGCGAGGCGCCGCGGCTATTGCAGCCGCGGGTATTTGCTTATGAGATTCAGGCGATTGTAGGCGCAAAGCCGCGCCGGTGCTGCAAGCCCCCGCCAGCGGCAAGGTTGGTTGCGGGGCAGGCACCGCCGCGGCCGGCACGCACGGCTCAGCGGTGCTCGCCGCCTTTGCCCTTGAGCATGAGGATGTGCTTGGCGATGCCGCGCACGATGTTCACCTCCTCACGCTCGAGCCCCGAGCGCGCGAAGAGCCGACGCAGGCGCGACATCAGCTTCTTCGGATTGGCGGGATCGAGAAAGTCGAGTGCGATCAGCGCGTTCTCGAGGTGCACGTACATGCGCTCGATGTCGTCGCTCGTCGCGAGCGGTGAACCGGGGCCCGCGGCAAGCGCCGCGCCCGCGCTACCCGCGGCGGCGAGCGCCGCGCCGGGCGCGCCAACGCCCTGGCCCTGGTACGCAAGGCGCAGTTCGTAGGCGAGCACCTGCACCGCCTGGGCGAGATTGAGCGAGCTGTAGGCGGGATTAGCGGGGATGTGCGCGAGCGCGCTACAGCGCCCGACGTCGTCGTTCGACAGGCCGGTGCGCTCGTTGCCGAACACGAGCGCGATGTCGCCGCCGTGCGCGACCTGGCGGCAGGCGTCCTGCACCGCCTCGCGCGGCGCGTTGGGCGGTGGCCCGTACTCGCGCGTGCGTGCAGTGAGCGCGAGTGACCACTGCGCGCCCACCAGCGCGTCGGCGAGCGACGGCACGATGTGGGCGGCCGCGAGGACGTCGTCGGCGCCGCTCGCCATCGCCACCGCCTCGGGGTCGCAGTGGACCTGCGGCACGCGCGGCGCCACCAGCACGAGGCGCGAGAAGCCCATCGTCTTCAGCGCGCGCGCGGCCGCGCCGACGTTGCCGGGATGGCTCGGCTCGACGAGCACGAAGCGGGTGGAGGTGAAGCCGCCGCGCAGCGGCTCGTGAGCATCGCCGGCGGCGGGCGCGGCGACGTGGCCGGTGGGTGAATCAGGGAGCACCAAGATGAGTCTCTAACGCGAACTTGAGGAAAGTCTGTATGTTAGCGCGCCAGGCCCAGATGAGAGCCGCAGGAAAGCGGCGAGCCGTCAGCCAGAGCGGCCCGGACTCGGGTAAAATGCGGGTTTCGCGCGCGTCTGGCGCGCCGTGCAGCCGCCCGCAGTGCTCCTCGGGCCTGCGCGACGCCCGGCGGGCAATGCCGCCGCGCCCCGCTCTTCTCCAATTCGTCTCCGTTGGCGGGACAGGAACCGCAGAGTCGCATCGAACTCCGCGCCCTGTCCAATCGTTAGACGCTTTTATCTTTTGCACCACCGGCGCACGACTTGGCGCGCGCCGGACAACAAGGATCCTGGCTCATGCATCCCATGCTCAACATCGCTGTCAAGGCCGCGCGCCGCGCCGGACAGATCATCAACCGCGCGTCGCTCGATCTCGACCTCGTGCAGGTCGCGAAGAAGCAGCACAACGATTTCGTCACGGAAGTCGACAAGGCGGCCGAAGCCGCCATCATCGAAACG
>NZ_DATJWR010000090.1:0-11948 GCF_035501035.1 Paraburkholderia sp. | reverse complement strand
CTTGCCCTGATCCGGCTTGTCCTGCGCGGTGTGCAGCAGCACGAACGTCGCGCCGACGACCGGCCACGCGTCCTTGCCCGGCTCGTTCGTGAGGATCTGGTAGAACGACTTCTTCCAGTCCGCGCCGGCAGCGGCTGCCTTGAACGTTTCGGTGGCCGGCTGGACAACCGCGCCCGATTCGTTCTTCATGGCAGTGTAGACCATGTGATTTTGCTTGGCGTACGCCCACTCGACGTAGCCGATCGCACCCGGCAGACGCTGCACGAAGGCCGCGACGCCGTCGTTGCCCTTGCCGCCGGTGCCCGTCGGCCAGGCCACGGTCGTGCCTTCGCCGACCTTGCTCTTCCACTCGGGGCTGACCTTCGAGAGGTAGTTCGTCCAGATGAAGCTGGTGCCCGAACCGTCGGCGCGGCGCACCACGGCAATGTCGAGATCAGGCAGCTTGACCTTCGGGTTCAGTGCGACGATGGCCGGATCGTTCCACTTCTTGATCTTGCCCAGGTAGATGTCGCCGAGCACCGGGCCCGACAGCGTGATTTCACCCGGCTTGACACCCGGCACGTTGATCGCCGGCACGACGCCGCCGACCACCGTCGGGAACTGGAACAGGCCTTCCTTGGCCAGATCTTCGTCCTTCAGCGGGGCGTCGGAGCCCGCGAAATCGACGGTCTTCGCCTGAATTTGCTTGATGCCGCCCGACGAGCCGATGCCTTGATAGTTCACCTTGCCGCCGCCCGACTTTTGATAGGCATCCGCCCATTTCGTGTAGATCGGTGCTGCGAAGGTGCTGCCCGCGCCAGTGATGTCAGCAGCCTGCGCTGCGATCGCGAAGAGCGCGCCAGCAACGCCAGCGAGCGCGGTTTGCATCAATTTCATGAGACCTCCAGTGTGTGAGCGGAAGAACGACACCGCGAAGCTTAGGGGCTCTCTGTGACAGTACCGTGACGATCCGTGAAGCCGACGTGACAATTTCATTACCGGCTGAAAGGCGCACCGCGGCGCACGCGAGCGCAGCCCGCCGGCGGCGTTGCGGGCCAGTGCACAGCGCCGTCGGCGGCTGTCCGGCGGCTGTTCTGCGGGCGTTCGAGGGGTAGTCCGGGCTCTGCGCGCACAAGCCTCTAAGCCACGCGCCAACAGCGATTTGAAACGCGCTCTGAAACGTTTGCATGGCTCCGCTCCGACGTCGAAAAGCACTGCAAAAAAAACGCGCGACGCCGGGTAACGGCATCGCGCGTTTCAGTGTGACTCAGACGCGAATCAGATAATCGTCAGGCGAAACCCGGCACGCTTTATCGAGCACCCCTCATGCAATCGTGCGCTTCACCGTACCGGCGATCGCCTCGGCATAGTGAACGGCATCCCGCTCCTCGCGGGCCTCGACCATCACGCGCACCACCGGTTCCGTGCCCGAGGCGCGAATCAGGACGCGGCCCTTGCCCTTGAGCTCCGCCTCGGCGGAGGCGATCGAGTGCTGGATCTCGCCGTTGCCCTTCCAGTCGGCCCCCTGCGCAATGCGCACATTGATGAGCTTCTGCGGGAACAGCTTCACGCCGTCGAGCAGTTGGGCGAGCGTTTGGCCGCTGCGCTTCATCGCTGCGAGCACGAGCAGCGCCGAAACGATGCCGTCGCCGGTCGTGTGCCGGTCGAGCGAGAGGATGTGGCCCGAGCCTTCCGCCCCGAGCTGCCAGCCGTGCTCACGCAACTGCTCCAGCACGTAGCGGTCGCCCACATTCGCGCGCACGAACCGCACGCCGAGGCCTTCGAGCGCCTGCTCGACCGCAAGATTGGTCATGAGCGTGCCCACCGCGCCTTCCACCTTGCCGTCGGTCGCAATACGGTCTTTCACGAGCACGTAGAGCAGTTCGTCGCCGTTGTAGAGACGGCCCTGCGCGTCGACGATCTGGAGCCGGTCGGCGTCGCCGTCGAGCGCGATGCCGAGGTCCGCATGATTCGCGCGCACCGCGCGCACGAGCGCGTCGGGCGCCGTCGCACCCACGCCGTCGTTGATGTTGAACCCATTGGGCGACACGCCGATCGGAATCACATCGGCGCCGAGTTCGTGAAACACGTGCGGCGCGATATCGTAGGCCGCGCCGTTGGCGCAGTCGATCACGAGCTTCAGGCCGCGCAGGTTGAATGCCTGCGGAAACGTGCTCTTGCAGAACTCGATGTAGCGCCCGCCCGCGTCGTGCAGGCGGCGTGCGCGGCCGAGCTGCTCGGAAGGCGCGCAATCGAGCGGCAATGCGAGCTGCTCCTCGATCTGCGTCTCCACATCGTCGGGAAGCTTGTTGCCGTCGGCCGAGAAGAACTTGATGCCGTTGTCGAAGTACGGATTGTGCGACGCGCTGATCACGACGCCCGCGGCCAGCCGCAACGCGCGCGTGAGATAGGCGATGCCGGGGGTCGTCATCGGACCGGCCAGCATTACGTCGATGCCGGCCGCCGAGAGCCCCGCCTCCAGCGAAGCCTCCAGCATGTAGCCCGAGATGCGCGTGTCCTTGCCGATCAGCACCGCCGGCCGCGGCCCCGAAGTCGACGCCGCGCCTGCGAGCACCTTGCCCGCAGCGTAGCCTAGCCGCAGCACGAAATCGGGCGTGATCGGCGCCTCGCCCACCTTGCCGCGAACTCCATCAGTTCCGAAATAACGACGCCCCATCTTTCTATCCCTCGGTTTGGTACTGCCTTGTCCTGTTTTTTGGCGCCCGGCCTGGTTTCACACCATGCCGATCAGGCGCCCTTGCAAATGTTCAGCGCCGCGCGGGCGCCGGGCCGCCGGCCATTGCGTCGCGCATTGCGCCCCAGACCTTCAGCGCGTCGACGGTTTGCGCCACGTCGTGCACGCGGATGATCGCCGCGCCCCGCTGTGCCGCGCACACCGCCGCCGCGACGCTCGCCGCAACGCGCTCCGGCGCGGGCCGGTTCACGAGGGCGCCGAGCATCGACTTTCGCGACATGCCGGCAAGGATCGGATACGGCGCGACGCCGGGCGTCACCGCGGGCGCGGTCTCGGGCAGGTGTGCAAGCAGTGCGTAGTTATGCTCGACCACCGATTTCCCGAATCCGAAGCCGGGATCCACGCTGATGCGCGCCTTGGCCACGCCCGCCGCTTCCAGCTCCGCACAGCGACGCGCAAGAAAATCGCGCACCTCGCTCACGACATCCACATAGTCGGGCTCGCCCACCTGCATCGTCTGCGGCTCGCCGTGCATATGCATCACGCACAGCCCGCAATCGCTGCCGCGCACGGCGTCGATCGCACCTGGCATCCGGAAGGCCCAGATGTCGTTGATCATGTCCGCGCCGGCGGAGAGCGCCTCGCGCATCACTTCTGGCTTGTACGTGTCGATCGAGAGCGGCACGTTCGCACCCTTGAGCTTCTCGACGAGCGGAATCACACGCTCAAGTTCCTCGTCGAGCGGCACGGGCGGCGCGCCGGGCCGCGTCGATTCGCCGCCGATGTCGATGATATCCACGCCGTCGAGCATCATCTGCTCGGCGCGGCGCAGCGCGTCGTCGAAGGCGATGTAGCGGCCGCCGTCGGAAAACGAATCGGGTGTGGCGTTGAGAATACCCATGACGAGCGGACGCCCGAACGTCAACGTGAAACGACCGCATACGAGCGGTTCAGGCGGGAGGTTACCCTGCGAGGTGGAATTGGGCACGTCAAGAAACTTCAGAAGTGTAACGAGATGAAGCGGTGCGACAGGTCGCCCATCAGACGGCAGCCGCGCCCGCCAGAAATGCAAAACGGGCCGATGTGAACTTCACACCAGCCCGCAACTTTACTCACGCCAGGATCACGCCGGTGCGGTAGCGCTACCGGGCTTGACCTCGCTGCCCGTGCTGCCGCCCGACGAAGGCGCGTCGCCCGCCGACGGGGTGCTCTTCGGCGAGCGCGGCGGACGGCCGGCCATGATGTCGTTGATCTGGTCGGCGTCGATCGTCTCCCACTCCATCAGCGCGGCGGTCATGGCTTCGACCTTGTCGCGGTTCTCGTCGAGCAGACGCTTCGCGAGATTGTACTGCTCGTCGAGCACGCGACGGATTTCGGCGTCGACCTTCTGCTGCGTCGCTTCCGAGATCGCGCGCGTGAAGCCCTTGCCGAACGGACCACCGTCACTGTCGTCGTCGGCGTAGACCATCGGCCCGAGTGCGTCGGTCATGCCGAAACGCGTGACCATGGCGCGAGCCGTCTGCGTCGCCTTGTTGAAGTCGTCCGAAGCGCCGGTGCTGATCAAGTTCATGAACAGCTCTTCCGCCACACGCCCCCCAAACAGAATGGCCAGACGGTCAAGCAGATAGTCCTTCGAGTAGGTTTCGTTATCGTGCTCGGGCAACTGCCACGTCACGCCCAGCGCACGGCCGCGCGGGATGATCGTGACCTTGTGCACCGGGTCGGCCTTCGGCAGCAACTTGGCGACGACCGCGTGACCCGACTCGTGGTACGCCGTGGCGCGCTTCGCCTCTTCGCGAATGACAGCCGACTTGCGCTCCGGACCCATGAAGATCTTGTCCTTCGCGTCTTCGAAATCCTGCATCTCGACGATGCGCTTGCCGCGGCGCGCCGCAAAGAGCGCGGCCTCGTTCACGAGGTTCGCCAGATCCGCACCGGAGAAGCCCGGCGTGCCGCGCGCGATCACTGCCGCGTCGACGTCGTTGGCGATCGGCACCTTGCGCAGGTGCACCTTCATGATCTGCTCGCGGCCGCGGATGTCCGGCAGGCCCACGTAGACTTGACGGTCGAAACGGCCCGGACGCAGCAGCGCCTTGTCCAGTACGTCCGAACGGTTGGTTGCCGCGATCACGATGACGCCCGAGTTCGCCTCGAAGCCGTCCATCTCGACGAGCATCTGGTTCAGCGTCTGCTCGCGCTCGTCGTTGCCGCCGCCCATGCCGGCGCCGCGATGACGGCCAACCGCGTCGATTTCGTCGATGAACACGATACACGGCGCGTGCTTCTTGGCCTGCTCGAACATGTCGCGCACGCGAGCCGCGCCCACGCCGACGAACATTTCGACGAAGTCCGAACCCGAGATGCTGAAGAACGGCACCTTCGCTTCGCCGGCAATGGCGCGTGCGAGCAGCGTCTTACCCGTACCCGGAGGACCGACGAGCAGCACGCCACGCGGGATGCGCCCGCCCAGCTTCTGGAACTTCTGCGGATCGCGCAGGAAGTCGACGAGTTCGGACACCTCTTCCTTGGCTTCGTCGCAGCCCGCGACGTCGGAGAAGTTGACCGCGTTGTTGTTCTCGTCGATCAGACGGGCGCGCGATTTACCAAAGGAGAACGCCCCGCCTTTGCCGCCCCCCTGCATCTGCCTCATCATGTAGAACCAGAACACGATGATGAGTATGGTTGGCCCGAGGTAGTACAGCGCGGAAACGAGCGCGTTCGGCTCTTCATCGGCCTTGCCGCTCACCTGCACGCCATATTTCATCAGGTCGCCGACCATCCAGATGTCGCCCGGGGAGACGATCTGGTATTTCTGGCCATCTGCCGGAGTGACCGTGAGGTTCCGCCCCTGCACCACGACGCTCTTGACCTTGCCGTTTCTCGCGTCGTCCATGAACTGCGAATAGGAAACGCCTTCCTGGACACGGGGCTTGTCGAACTGCTTGAACACCGTAAACAGCACCAGTGCGATTACCAACCACACTGCTGCCTTCGAAAACATGTTGTTGTTCAAAGCACCACTCCTTCACTCATAGACGGGCGCCTACATTTGCCTTGCTTCACCATCAAAGCATTCTAATCCAGTACAGGGCCCCCTGCCATAACGTTTCGCTACCGCAGGAATAGCCGTGGCGCCTTGTCCGGACCGCGTTTTACGCCCTTTTGCATCTGTCCGGCGGCACCTTCGCGCCTCGGGACCGCAATCACGCCCCAATTAGTTCGGACGCTTCAGATGTTTACCCAATATAAACGTTTCGGCCGATTTGTCGCGCGAAGCCTTCGGCTTGCGCGCGGCCACGGTTTTGAACTGCTGCTTGAACTTTTCGACAATCTGGCTGTAACCGCTGCCGTGGAAGCACTTGACCAAAAGGGCCCCATCCGGTTTCAGATGATTTTGCGAAAATTCGAGCGCGAGGTCGCACACGTGTTCGATACGCGCCGCGTCGGCCGACGCGACCCCTGACAGATTGGGCGCCATGTCTGAAATTACAAGATCGACCGGGCGCCCGCCTACCAATTCTTCCAGTTGCGCGAGCACGTCGTCTTCGCGAAAGTCGCCCTGCAGGAACTGCACGTCGGCAATGGGCTCCATCGGCAGGAGATCGAGCGCAATGATCGTGCCGTCGATGCCGCCCTGCCTTTGCTCGTCGCGCTTCCCGCTCTGCGCGAGCTTGTTGCGCGCATACTGGCTCCAGCTGCCCGGCGCCGCGCCGAGGTCCACGATCACCATGCCGGGGCGGATCAGCTTGTCCTGCTCGTCGATTTCCTTCAGCTTGTACGCGGCACGAGCGCGGTAACCCTCCCGCTGCGCCATTTTCACGTACGGGTCATTGATGTGGTCGTGCAACCACGATTGGTTGAATCTATTTTTTGCCATTAAAGATGAACTCTTGCTGCGTGATCTCGCGCTTTTAGCGGATAATACGCGTTTAATTCGTGCGGCCGTCGCGGCCCGCCTGACCGGAAGGCATTCGCCTCCGGCGGCGTGAGTGCCTGCGCCTTGCCGTTACCCCCGGTTTTTTTCCGATGCGCCGGGCGGCCAGCGAGCCGCCGACCGCGTTGACGCCTGTCGATCCAGCTCAGGCCTGTCGACCCGCGCGGCGCCGTCATTTTAGTCGAGTCTGCCACATCCCATGCCCGCCCTCTCTCTTTCCGCCGAACAGCGCTCCGAACTGCGCTCCCAGGCTCACGCGCTCAAACCGGTCGTGCTCGTCGGCGCCGAGGGACTGACCGACGCCGTTCTCAAGGAAATCAAGGTTCACCTCGCCGCGCACCAGCTCATCAAGGTGCGCGTGTTCGGCGACGAGCGCGAAGAGCGAATTGCGATCTACGAAGACATCTGCGATCGCCTGAACGCCGCACCGATTCAGCACATCGGCAAGCTGCTCGTCATCTACAAGCCCGAGGAAGCGAAGGCGAAAACCACCACCGCGCGCGCCGGCGCACGCGGCACCGTGACGCGGCCTTCCGGCGACGTGCCGAGCGCGCGCGAAGCGGGCAAGCGTGGCTCCGCGCCGCGCGTCGTCAAGGTCGTCAAGGCCACCGACAACCCGATGCGCAAGCCGAAATCGCAGAAAGTCGTCGTCAAGGGCAACGAGCGGGTCACGCAAGGCGGCAACGTCAAGCGTGCCAAGAAGCGCCAGACGAGCTCCAAGCGGGCGCATCAGAACGCGAAGTAAAAGAGGAACGCGGCCACCGAGCCGCGCTTTTTTTCACCGCTTATTTTCCTGAAAGCCGCTTATGACGGCGCTCAACGCGCCGCAGCCTCCATGTGCTGCGGCATTGCGCCGCGGGCCGAAGGCAGCAGCCAGACGAGCCACGCGCCCAGCAGGCTCTGCACGAGATAGAAGAGACTCGACACGCCGTGCAACATGCCGAAGCGGCTCGCATACGGCGAACTGGCGACATCCATCCCCGCGCTCATGGCAGCGACGCGCAACGCGTTCATGTACGGCTGCAGCGCGAAATAGCCGATCAACACACAGAGCAGCATGAACGCCAGCATCCAGCGCAAGCGGCGATAGCCCAGGGCGCCGCGCCGCGCGAGCACGTTGGAGAGCCCGAGCAGCAGCACGCCGCACACCACGCCGACGAAGGCTTCGATACGAAAGAGCTGCGCGGCGATCCCGCCGGCCACCACCCTTTCGAGCGACGCAAACAGCACGGGCGCAACCGCATAGCCGATGGTCAGCTGGCTGCCGACCCAAAGCATGGCCAGGAGCCCGAAGAGCCGGTGTGGAACGAGCGAAACCGCAGTTGCGGGGCTCGCGTAACCTGACGTACTCACGGCTGCGCGCTCCTCAGACGTAACGAACCTCGATGACTTCGTACTCGCGCACGCCGCCGGGCGCCTGCACTTCGGCGACGTCGCCTTCGGACTTGCCGATCAGCGCGCGTGCGATGGGCGAGCTCACCGAGATCAGGCCGTGCTCCAGATCCGCTTCGTCGTCGCCGACGATCTGATAGGTCACCGACTTGCCCGACCCGAGGTCTTCCAGATCGACGGTGGAGCCGAACACCACACGGCCGTCCGCTTCGAGCGTAGCCGGGTCGATGATCTGGGCTGCCGCCAGCTTCGACTCGATTTCGGCGATGCGGCCTTCGATGAAGCCCTGCTTTTCCTTCGCGGCGTCGTATTCCGCGTTTTCCGACAGATCACCCTGCGCGCGCGCTTCGGCGATCGAATTGATGACCGCCGGACGCTCGACGGATTTCAGGCGCTGCAGTTCTTCGCGAAGCTGGTCTGCACCACGCTTGGTCAAGGGAATCGTGCTCATAAACAACTCGTATGGCCGCTCAGGGCCTCAATGAGGCCGCGCCACGAGCGCTTGCGCGCACGTTGCGGCCTTAAAAAAAATCACCGCGGTTAAGTGCATTCCGCGAGGGCGGCAGCGCGGTTTGGCGCAGCCGGGAAACCCTGTTGGAACGCCGCTTAACCGCGGCACATTCAGCTTTTTTGTCTGCCTCGTTCGTATTGGACAGACAATGGAAGCCTTAGTTTAGGCGAGCGTGGAGGCCTTGTAAATCATAGACTTCCAGGTTCTTCAGATAACGCAGGCCCTCGACGGCCGCGCGCGCGCCCGACATCGTCGTGTAGTACGTGACCTTGTTGGCCTGCGCGCTCATGCGGATCGAGCGCGAATCGGCGATGGCTGCGCGGGTCTCGTCGACTGTCGTGAAAACGAGCGAAATCTCGCCGTTCTTGATCATGTCGACGATGTGCGGACGGCCGTCCTTCACCTTGTTCACGACCTTCACCGGCACGCCGGCCGCTTCGATCGCCGCCGCCGTGCCGCGCGTCGCGACGAGCGGATAACCGAGTTCGTGCAGCATGCGCGCGACTTCGACGGCCTTGGGCTTGTCCGCATCCATCACGGTGATGAAGACAGTGCCCGACTCCGGCAGGCGCGAGCCCGCGGCAAGCTGCGACTTGAAGAGCGCCTCGCCGAAGGTCTTGCCCACGCCCATCACTTCGCCGGTCGAACGCATTTCGGGTCCGAGTACCGGATCGACGGCCGGGAACTTCACGAACGGGAACACCGCTTCCTTCACGCTGAAGTACGGCGGCACGACTTCCTTCGTCACGCCCTGCTCCGCGAGCTTCTGGCCGACCATTGCGCGCGCCGCGATCTTCGCGAGCGGCAGGCTCGTGGCCTTCGAAACGTACGGCACCGTACGCGAGGCGCGCGGATTCACTTCCAGCACATAGATGATGTCCTTCTTCGAACCGTCATCCTGCGGCACCTGCTGGATCGCGAACTGCACGTTCATCAGGCCGACCACGTTCAGCGCTCTCGCCATCGCGCCGGTTTGACGCTTGAGTTCCGCGACCGTTTCCTTCGAGAGCGAATACGGCGGCAGCGAGCACGCCGAGTCGCCCGAGTGCACGCCCGCCTGCTCGATGTGCTCCATCACGCCGCCGATGAACACGGCTTCGCCATCGGAGATGCAATCCACGTCGCACTCGATCGCGTCGTTCAGGAAGCGGTCGAGCAGCACCGGCGAGTCGTTTGATACCTTCACGGCCTCGCGCATGTAGCGCTCGAGGTCGCGCGGCTCGTGGACGATTTCCATGGCGCGGCCGCCCAGCACGTACGACGGACGCACGACGAGCGGGTAGCCGATTTCGTCGGCGAGCTTGAGTGCTTCGTCTTCGTTGCGCGCGGTGCGGTTCGGCGGCTGGCGCAGGTTCAGGTCCTGCAGCAGCTTCTGGAAGCGCTCGCGGTCTTCCGCGGCGTCGATCATGTCGGGCGACGTCCCGACGATGGGCACGCCGTTCGCCTCGAGGTCGAGCGCGAGCTTCAGCGGCGTCTGGCCGCCGTACTGCACGATCACGCCGACGGGCTTTTCCTTGTCCACGACTTCGAGCACGTCTTCGAGCGTGAGCGGCTCGAAGTACAGACGGTCGGACGTGTCGTAGTCGGTCGAAACGGTCTCGGGGTTGCAGTTGACCATGATCGTTTCGTAGCCGTCTTCGCGCATCGCGAGCGCGGCGTGCACGCAGCAGTAGTCGAACTCGATACCCTGACCGATCCGGTTCGGGCCGCCGCCCAGCACCATGATCTTCTTGTTGGTCGTCGGGTTCGCCTCGCACTCTTCCTCATAGGTCGAGTACATGTAGGCAGTCTTCGTGGCGAACTCGGCCGCGCAGGTGTCCACGCGCTTGTAGACCGGGCGAACGTTCAGCTCGATGCGGCGTTTGCGCACGTCGGCGGCATTCGCGCCGAGCAGCTTCGCCAGACGCCGGTCCGAGAAGCCGCTTTGCTTGAGGTAGCGCAGCTCATCCTTCGTGAGGCCTTCGAGCGTGCGGCCCTTGACGGCCTCTTCCTTCTTGATGATTTCTTCGATCTGGGCGAGGAACCACGGATCGATCGCGGTTTCTTCGAAGATCTCTTCGCGCGTCATGCCCACGCGGAACGCGTCGCCCACGTACCAGATGCGGTCCGGACCGGCTTCGCCGATCTCGCGGATGATCTCGTCGCGGCTCGTGGTCTTTTCGTCCAAGCCGTCCACACCCACTTCGAGACCGCGCAGGGCCTTCTGGAACGACTCCTGGAACGTGCGGCCAATCGCCATCACTTCGCCCACCGACTTCATCTGCGTGGTGAGCCGCGGGTCGGCTTCGCGGAACTTCTCGAACGCGAAACGCGGAATCTTCGTGACGACGTAGTCGATGGTCGGCTCGAACGAGGCCGGCGTCTGGCCGCCCGTGATTTCGTTCTTGAGCTCATCCAGCGTGTAGCCAACAGCCAGCTTCGCCGCGACCTTGGCGATCGGGAAGCCCGTGGCCTTCGAAGCAAGCGCCGATGAACGCGACACACGCGGGTTCATCTCGATCACGATCATGCGGCCCGTGCGCGGGTCGATCGAGAACTGGACGTTCGAGCCACCCGTGTCCACGCCGATCTCGCGCAGCACGGCGAGCGAGGCGTCGCGCAGGATCTGGTATTCCTTGTCGGTGAGCGTTTGCGCCGGCGCGACCGTGATCGAGTCGCCGGTGTGGATGCCCATCGGGTCGAGGTTTTCAATCGAGCAGACGATGATGCAGTTATCCGCCTTGTCGCGGACCACTTCCATCTCGTATTCCTTCCAGCCGAGCAGCGACTCTTCGATCAGCAGCTCGCGCGTGGGCGAAAGGTCGAGACCGCGCTTGCAGATCTCTTCGAACTCTTCGCGGTTATAGGCGATGCCGCCGCCCGAGCCGCCCAGCGTGAACGACGGACGGATCACGACCGGATAGCCGCCCGAGCCGGTCGCCGCGGCGATTTCGGCGTGCACCTTGAGCGCCTCTTCCATCGAGTGCGCGACGCCCGACTTCGCCGAGCCAAGGCCGATCTTCGTCATCGCGTCCTTGAACTTCTGGCGGTCTTCGGCCTTGTCGATCGCTTCCGGCGACGCGCCGATCAGCTCGACGTCGTACTTCTTCAGCACGCCTTGGTGGTGCAGGTCGAGCGCGCAATTCAGCGCGGTCTGGCCACCCATCGTCGGCAGGATCGCGTCGGGGCGCTCCTTCTCGATGATGCGCTCGACCACTTCCCACGTGATCGGCTCGATATAGGTCACGTCGGCCGTGTTCGGGTCGGTCATGATCGTCGCCGGATTGCTGTTGACGAGAATGACCTTGTAGCCTTCCTCACGCAGCGCCTTGCATGCCTGCGCGCCCGAATAATCGAACTCGCACGCCTGGCCGATGATGATCGGACCCGCGCCGATGATGAGAATGCTCTTGATGTCTGTCCGCTTGGGCATAACGCTCTCGCTAAATATTCCTGTG
>NZ_DATJWR010000089.1:0-5405 GCF_035501035.1 Paraburkholderia sp. | reverse complement strand
GCGACGATTTCTTCCTTGAAGCGGCCCGCAGCCTGCGCGGCCGCGAAGCGCTGCTGCGAACGCACGGCCCAGGCGTCCTGCTCCGCACGCGTGAGCCCCACCTGCGTCACGAGGTCTTCGGTGTGCCAGCCCGAATGCTGGCCCGAGAACGCGTCGACGAGACCGTCGCGTAGCATGCTGTCGTGAATTTCGGCGTTGCCCATGCGATAGCCCCAGCGGCCGCCATCGAGCAGATACGGCGCGCGGTCCATGTTCTCCATGCCGCCGGCGAGCGCCACGTCGGCGAGACCCAGCATTACCTCCTGCGCGGCGCTCGCAATGGCCTGCGCGCCCGACCCACACACGCGATTGACCGTGAGCGCGGGCACCGCCACCGGCACGCCGCCGCCCAGTTCCGCCTGGCGCGCGGGGTTCATCTTGTTGCCCGCCTGGATCACGTTGCCGAGCACCACGGAGCCAAGCCGCGCCGGATCGAGCTTCGCGCGCGCGAGCGTTTCGCGCACCGCCGCCGCGCCAAGCTCGGTGGCGGGAACGCCCTTGAACATGCCGTTGAAACCGCCAATTGCCGTGCGCACCGGCTGGCACAGAACGATCTCGCGTGTACTCATCGTCATTTCTCCTTTCAGCAACGTGTCTGCAAAGCGAAGTTCCGTATGCACTGCCCATTCTATGTATGCATATGCACACTTTCAAACGCTTTTGTGAAAAATACACTTGCATGCGCTGGCACAATTGATGTCGTGCACAGCGCATGCAGCGTTGGTAAAACCTTTACGCCACGGCCGGAAAATCCAGCGTTGTATCGTTGATGCGGTTCACGAGATTCGTGAACGTAATCGACGTCACCGTGAGCGCGATTTCGACGATCTGCCGCTCCGTATAACCGGCTTCGCGGATCGCGGCCACTTCCGCTTCGGGCACCGTGCCGTGCGTGGTGACCAGCTCACGCACGAAGTGCACGAGGGCGTCGCGCTTCGCGTCGCCGCTCGGTTCGCCCGCGCGAACCGCCTTCATCGTTTCCGGCGCGAGGCCCGCGAACTTGCCCGCCAGCGTGTGCGCGGCGAGACAGTAGTCACAGCCCGCCACTTCGCTCACCGCGAGCTTGATCGCTTCGACGTCGGGCTTCGAGAGCGTGCCGGCGGCAATGACGGCCTCGACGGAGAGCACCGCGCCCAGCGCTTCGGGGCTATGCGTGCCGATAGTGGCGTAGGCATTGGGCACCTTGCCCACGGCCTTGCGGATCTTCGCGAAGATCTCGGCGGCGGCGCCAGTGGCGGCTTCGGGCTTGATGGCGGAAAGACGGGACATGTTCGGCTCCTTGAACGTTACGGTGTCGCGAGTGGGTGTGTCGCGCAGCCATCGTCGATGGCATGCAATCAGTCTAATTGGGCACCGTTGCGTTTTTAATGCCAGAATGGCGTAATTTCATGCTCAAACGTCTCACCCGTCGATTATGGATCTGCTGAGCCGCCTCCTCGCAATGATGCCCGTCACCGGCCGCCTCGACGTGCGCTGCCATTTCGGCGCGCCGTGGCGCATCGACGAACCCGGAGCGCAAGCGCGCGAGATCCGCTATCACGTGCTGCTCTCGGGCCGCGCGATCGTCGAGGACGCGCACGGCGCGCCCGTCGCACTGCATGGGGGCGACATCGTGCTGTTTCCTTCGGGCAGCGCGCACGTGCTGCACGACGGCAGCGGCACGGCGCCCGCGGCTGTCGATTCGCACATGGCAAATGGCGTCACCGTCGCAACGAACGCGGGCGCAGGCGCGAGCGCCGACGTGCTGTGCGGCCGCTTCCTGCTGCCCGCGGTCCCGCAGCATTTGCTGCGCGACAACCTGCCCGCGCGGCTCGTCGTGCACAGCGCGCGCGAAGGCTCGGCTGCACCCGAGCGGCTCGTGCGCCTGATCGCGCTCCTGCGCGACGAAGCCTACGAGGCCGCGCCGGGTAGCGAGTCGCTCGTGAACCATCTTTCGGGCGCGCTCTTCGCGCTGACGCTGCGCTACGCGAGCGCCGGCGACGCGCCGCCGCGCGGCTTGCTCGCGCTCGCGCAGCGTCCGCGCCTGCAACCGGCCATCGACGCGATGTTCGAAGCCCCTGGCAAACCCTGGACGCTGCCCGAGCTGGCCGAGTTGTGCCACATGTCGCGCGCGACCTTCGCGCGTCACTTCGATGAAGCCATCGGACGCTCGGCCGCCGACGTGCTCACCGATATCCGCATGACGCTGGCCGGCCGCATGCTCGCGCAAGGCAACCAGAGCGTGGCCGAGATCGGCGAATTCGTGGGCTACCAATCGGACGCCGCGTTCCAGCGTGGCTTCAAGCGCCACGTGGGCATGACGCCCGCGCAATGGCGCTCGGTCGCTCGCGAATCTCCTTCGGACACCTGAGTTCATGGCTGCGCGCATGCTGGCTAGCCGCCGTGCGCGGGCGCGTCCTGCGCGAGAACCACGTCGCCGTTCTGGCTCCAGCCGCCGCCAAGCGAGCGGTAGAGCGCGACCGCCGCGAGCGCACGCTCACGTTGCGCGTCGTTGAGCAGGTCCTGATCGGCGAGCCAGGTTTGCTGCGCGCTCAGCACGTCGAGAAAGTCGGTGGCGCCGCCCTTGTAGAGCTGGTTGGCAAGCTTGAGCGATTGCGCCGACGAGGCCACCGCGTCGTTCAACTGCTGCGTCTGCCCCGCCGTGCTCACGAGATCGCTGCGACTGTCCTCCACTTCGCGCAGCGCTTGCAGCAGGGTCTGCTGCAGGTTCAACTGCGATTCGCGCATGCGGCTCTCGCTCTGGTCGATATCGGCCGTAATGCGGCCCGCGTTGAAAATGGGGCTCGTCGCACCAATCACCGCGCTGAACAGATTGTCGGTGAGCGTGGGCATGCCGAGGTACGACGAAGCGAGGATGCCGTTCGTGAGGTTGAGCGTGAACTTCGGATAGCGCTCCGCGCGCGCCACGCCCACTTCCGCCGCGCGTTGCTGCACCGTGGCATAGGCGGCCAGCACGTCGGGGCGGCGCAACAGCGCCTGCGAGGGCAGGATTTGCGGCACGCTCGCGGGCACGCCCGGAATGGGCGCGGACTGCGCGAGCGCGAGCTGCGCCACGGACTCCGGCGTGCGCCCCGTGTACACCGCAATCAGGTTCAGCTGATGGTCGATGCTCGCCTGCGCGCGCGGCACGCGGGCTTGCAGTTCGCTCAGCTGCGTCTGCGCGCGCGCCACGTCGAGTTGCGTCGAGAGGCCGTATTTCAGGCGGTCCTGCGTGAGCAGCAGCGTGCGTTTGCGAATCTCCAGGTTGTCCTGAAGAATTTTCAGTTCGGCCTGAGCCCAACGCAGATCGACATAGGCCGAGGCCGTATTCGCCGCGAGCGCGAGGCGCACCGCATCCAGCGCGTGCTGCTGGCCCACGAGGTTCGCCTGCGCCGCGAGCAGGTCGAGCCGCTCGCCGCCGAACACGTCGGGTGACCAGCTCAACGCGAGGCCCGCGCCGGCCTCCTTCACGTAGCCAAGAGGCGGCGGCGTGTTCTGCCGCGTATAAGCGCCTTGTGCCGTGAAGTCGAGTTGCGGCAGCAGCGCCGCGTGCTTCTGCGTGGTGATCGATTGCGCCTGCTTCACGCGCTCGGCGGCGGCCTGCAGGTCGAGGTTGCCCTCCAGCACCGTAGCGAGCAGCGCATCGAGCGTCGGATCGCCGAACTGTGCCCACCAGGCGCGCGCGTCGATGGCGCTCTGCGGCGCGTCGATGCGCCACGCGCCCGGCGCCGTTTCCTGCACCGTGGCGCCCAGCTCGGGGTGCTGTGCGGGCTGGACCGCGCACGCGGCCAGCACGGCGGCGGAAAGCATCGAAAGCGCGAGGCGCACGAGGTGACTAGGTTTCGACTGGCGGCTAGCTCGCAACGGCGAACGTTCGGGGGTTTGCATGGGACACCTTAATGTGCGTCGGGCGGCGGGCCACCCATCGAGATCGGATGCGAGAACGCCACACAGGCGATGGCAACCACGAAGCAAAGCGAGAGCATGAAGAACGTATCGGAGAACGTCATCACGAGCGCCTCGCGCAGCACCAGCGCATGCAATTGCGCAAGCCCTGCTTCGGCGGCGTCGAGCGCATTGCCCGCAACGGACTGCCAGTACGCGGTTCGCCCCGCGAGCAGCAACTGCACCTGCGGCACGCCTTCGGTCACGCTCTCGTTCAGGCGCAGATAGTGGAAGTTGAGCCGGTCGTTGAGCATCGTCGCGCTCACGGCAATGCCGATCGCGCCGCCCAGATTGCGCATCAGGTTGAACAAGCCGCTGGCCGACTTGAGCCGCGAAGGCGGCAGCGAGCCGAGCGACATCGTGACGATGGGCGGAATCGCGAACTGCTGGCCCACGCCACGCAGCGCCTGCGGCAGCAGGAATTGCTGCCAGCCCCAGTCGTGCGTGAGCGGCACGTACAGATAGCAGCCCAGGCCGAAGCAGCACAGTCCGAACAGCATCAGCGCGCGCATGCTGAAATAACGCGTGGCGTAGGCGTACACGCCGAGCGCGAGCAACTGGAACACGCCCACCGAAAGCAGCGACAGGCCGATTTGCAGCGAACTGTAGCCGCGCACTTCCGCGAGAAAGAGCGGCGTGAGATAGACGGCCACGAAAATGCCGATACCGGTCACGAACGAGAGCACGCTGCCAATGCCGAAGTTGCGCACGAGCAGCGCGCGCAGATCGACGATGGGTTCCTTCGCCGTGAGCGCGTGCACGATGAAGAGGAAGCCGCAGATCGCCGAGATCCAGGTGCAGGCGACGATCACGTCGTCGCCGAACCAGTTCTTGCGCGGCCCTTCTTCGAGCACGTATTCGAGGCAGCCGAGAAAGCCGCACATGAGCGCGATGCCCAGATAATCGCCGCGCTTGAGCAGCGAGAGATCGGCCTTGTCGATGTTCACGTACTTCGGCACGAGCGCCGCCACCGCGATGCCGGGCACGAGGTTCAGATAGAAGAGCCAGTGCCAGGACCATTGATCGGTGATCCAGCCGCCTATCACCGGTCCGAGCGTGGGCGCGAGCGAGGCGAGCGCGCCGATCGTGGTCGATGCGACGATGCGCTGCTTGCCGGGAAAGAGCACGAAGGCCGTCGTGAACACGGTGGGGATCATCGCCGCGCCGAGCGCGCCTTGCAGGCCGCGAAACACGATCATCGAGTTGATGTCCCAGGCGAGGCCGCACAGCATGCTCGTCACGGTGAAGCCCACCGCGGAGCCCACGAAGAGCCAGCGCGTGGAGAACACCTTCGAGAGCCAGCCCGACATCGGAATCACCATGATCTCGGCGATCAGGTAGGCCGTCTGCACCCACGAGAGCTCGTCCTGGCTCGCGGAAAGACCGCCGCCGATGTCGCGCAGCGAGGAAGCGACGATCTGGATGTCGAGCGTGGCCATGAA
>NZ_DATJWR010000088.1:0-5770 GCF_035501035.1 Paraburkholderia sp. | reverse complement strand
CGCCGTCGACCCCGACGAGTACGAAGTCTTCAAGCCCCTGCTGAAAGACGCGTCGCTCACGCCCATCGTCAGCAAGACGCGCGGTGCGAAGGCGGTCAAGATGATCCGCACGCGCAGCCGGACACAGCCGACGAAGAACGTGCGGACTTCGCGCGCCGAACGCATGGCCTGGGTGCTGCGCGACGACGAGATCCTGCATCTGTCGCGCTGGGCGTGTCTCATCGAAGCGCACTACGGCTGCCCGATGGACATGGAGTGGGCGAAGGACGGCGCCACGGGCGAGCTGTTCATCGTTCAGGCGCGCCCGGAAACCGTGCAGTCGCGCCGCGACGCCGGCGCGCTGAAAACCTGGCGCATCGGCAAGACGGGGCCGAAGTTGCTCTCTGGCGTGAGCGTCGGGGAGGCGATCGGCGCGGGACAGGTGTGCGTGATCGAGCAGCCCCGCGACATGGCGCGCTTCGTGGACGGCGCGGTGCTGGTCGCGCAGACCACCGACCCGGACTGGGTGCCGATCATGCGGCGCGCTTCCGCGATCGTCACCGACCACGGCGGCCGCACCTCGCACGCGGCGATCGTGAGCCGCGAACTCGGGTTGCCGGCGATCGTGGGAACGGGCAACGCCACGCGCGTGCTGCGCAACCGCCAGGCGGTCACAGTCAGTTGCGCGCAGGGCGAGGAAGGCATGGTGTACGAGGGCATTGCCGAGTTTCACGCCGAAGAGATCGACTTCTCGAACATGCCGTCCACGCGCACGGGCATCATGCTCAATCTCGCGAATCCGGCGGCGGCGTTTCGCTGGTGGCGCATTCCGGCCGATGGAGTAGGGCTTGCGAGAATGGAGTTCGTGATCAGCAACCAGATCCGCGTTCACCCCATGGCGCTCGTCCATTTCGACGAGCTTAAGGACGGGGAGGCGAAGCGCGCCATCCGCGATCTGACCGTGGGTTACGACGACCGCACCGAGTACTTCGTCGAGCATCTCTCACGCGCGCTCGGGCGTATCGCGGCCGCGCAGTATCCGCGTCCCGTGATCGTGCGCATGAGCGACTTCAAGACCAACGAATACGCGAACCTCGTGGGGGGCGCGCAGTTCGAGCCGCACGAAGCCAACCCGATGCTCGGCTTTCGCGGGGCCTCGCGCTACTATTCGCCGCTGTACCGCGAAGGGTTCGCACTCGAATGCCGCGCGATACGCCGTGTGCGCGAGGCGATGGGATTCACCAATGTGGTCGTGATGATTCCGTTTTGCCGCACGCCCGAGGAGGCCGACCGCGTGCTGGCGGTCATGAAGGAGAGCGGCCTCGAACGCGGGCGCAACGGTCTCGAGCTCTATGTGATGTGTGAGATTCCGTCCAACGTCGTGCTCGCGCGCCAGTTCGCGCAGCGCTTCGACGGTTTTTCGATCGGCAGTAACGATCTGACGCAGCTCACGCTAGGCGTGGATCGCGACTCGGCGCAGCTCTCCGGGCTCTTCGACGAGCAGAGCGAAGCGGTCAAGTGGATGGTGCGCAGGGTGATCGCCGAAGCCCATCAGGTCGGTGCGAAGGTCGGGTTATGTGGCGAGGCGCCCGCGCATCATCCCGAGTTTGCCGCTTTCCTCGTCGAGTGCGGCATCGACTCGATCTCGGTGAGCCCCGACAGCTTCGTCGCGGTCAAGCGGCGCGTCGCGGCCAGCGAGCCCGCGCTCGATGCGGACGCCGGTATGCCTGTGACTCTTGCGGAGCGTCTGCCGATGTGAGGTTTTTGTGGTGCCGCTTGGCGGCTTTTTGTCGCTGTACTTGTTGTTTTGGCATTTCCTTGTTTTCGCGTCGGTATGCCAGCGTTGCCCCTGTGCCGGGAGGCGCGGTACGACCAAAAGCGAAACGCCCGAGGCGAACCTGAAGAACATCCGGCGCGACTTTCCCGAGTTCATGGATAAACGGCTCGGTGAAGTCACGTGGCCCATGCTGAAAAAATGGATCGAAAAGCGGACCGCGGCGGGCAACCGTCCCTCTGGTATCAACCGCGCGCTCGGTTCGATTGGCGGGCTGTTCTCGCACGCCGTTGAGCATGAAATCGTGACCGCGACCCCGTGCGCAAAACTGCGGTGCAAGGTTGACCCTGAAGACGACACGCACGGGCGCGAACTGACCGCCGAAGAAGAAACCCGGCTGCGCCTTGTGCTCGACACGCCCGAAGCGCGTATCCGCGAAGAAGCGTCGGCGCGGCATGATGGTCGCAAGCTCGCCGCCGTGCCGGGCGAATATCACGCGTACGCCGATCACGTGAAACCCGCGATTCTCGTCGCGCTCAATACCGGCATGCGCCGCTCCGAACTGCTGCGCGCCCGCTGGACGGCGATCGACTGGGAAGGCCAGGACGATCACGGTTGAAGCGTGGACTTCGAAGGTCAAGCGCTCGCGCGTCGTGCCGCTGAATGCCGAAGCGCTCGCGGTCCTGAAAGCGTGGCGACGTCAGACCCGTTTCGAATTCATCTTTACAAACGAACAGGGCGAGCGACTCATGGCCGTGCGTGACTGGGTTATCGTCAAGCGTGAAGCGAAGATTGAGGCCTTCCGGTTTGTCTTCAGTGAGATTTTCCGCAGCGCGTAACCGTCTCGATTTGTGGAGACTGAATCTATGCCGGCGATAAAGGACCGCGCGCACCGCTGCGGCTGGCCGAACTGTCCACGCATGGTGCCGCTCGGCAGATGGGGCTGCCGCGAACACTGGCAGGCGCTACCGAATAACCTGCGCGCGTGGATCGGGCGCGCGTACCGTGCAGGAATCGAAACGGGCACGCACCCGTCGCGCTCCTGGCTCGACGCGCACCACGCCGCGCTTGAATGGATCTGCGAGGATGCGGAGGAGCGGCAGGAATGCGGCCGCAGCGCCGAAGCTACGCATGATCGCCACCAATGCAAGGATGATGGCGCGCGCGAGCACCGGATAGACCGGCTCGTTCATCCGTCTACGTCGTAGCGTTTCCGTTTATGCGGATCCCTTGTTAGCCCCAGCCGGGCACACGAGGGGCACCAGCTTCCGCTTTGCATGCTACCCCACGAAGCAGCCCACTCGTGGCCGCGATGACAGCGCCATTCAAGCTTTGTGGCGTTATTCACGTAGGTTTTCGACAGGCACTCGCCTCCGCGCTTCTTCGCGATGTCCTGCATCGTCTCGATGGTATGCGGGAAACTCTGGTGACGGCAGAACGGGCACCATGTCTTTGTCTTGACATGGCCCGGTGTTGCCATCCATTCGTGTCCCTCGGCACATTGCCAGCGAAGTCTGGTGCGAAGATTCCTGTATTCCGACGACAGGCAACGTCCCCCACGCGAGTGCGCCAGATCGTGCATTTCCTGCAAGGTCCCCCGCAAGCTATCGTGCGCGCAGGCAGGACACCATGAACCAAGCCGGATGCGACTCGCTGGCGCCTCCCAAACGTGCCCCTGATCGCATTGCCAGCGCACCTTGTGATTTACGCTGAGAAACTCTGTTGAAAAACATCGGCCGCCGCGCGTCGCAGCTAGTTCACGTATCGCTGCAAGACTTCCTCGCTTGTTCTCCACTGCGCATACCGGGCACCACGAGCCCGACAATTTCACGCAGGAAGGCGCGGATTTCCAGATGTGCCCCCGTTCGCACTGCCATTCCAGCTTGCCTTTCGTGCCGCGATAGCGATCCGCCAGGCACCGTCCGCCGCGCGAGCGCGCCAGTTCGCGCATCTCGTCAAGCTGCCGATACATTGCGCCTGCACGTTTGCACACCGGGCACCAACGGCCAAGCTTGACACTCGCTGGCGTCATTTCCCATTCGTGACCGTCGGCGCATTGCCAGCGCAATCTGGTTTCGACGTTCCGGTAGTCTGTGGACAGGCAGCGGCCATCATGCCTGCCAGCGAGCCGCTGCATGTCTTCCAGGGTGAGTGTAGAAGGATGATGGAAAGTCATGGCGCAAATGCCTGAAATGAGACGGCAGCCGCACGTCTTCGCCAGATCACCCGACCGTTGATCGCCGCGCAACCGCCGCCTGGCAAGAACATCCCGCCTCGCCTTGTGCCTGAACGTGATTGCTCCCGCACGGGCACAAAACCATATCGTCATGCACGACGCTGGCCCTACCGCCTTCACTCACGTCAGAACCCGTGCCCCGGATCGGATACTCGCCGGGGCATTTGCCGCACGTCGCCATATCCTGGTCAAGGGCGATGCGCCGCTCGCCGTCGAACATGGTCGATGTCATCGCAATGACGTGCCCACCGGTCGTAGTTCGATCGCCGTTACATACGAGTGCCTTGCCCATACCTTTCTTTCCCTTCTAAAAGTTCACTCGAACAGGCGACCTTTGCGCATCCGGATGCGGCGATAACCACGCCACCATGGCAGGTCGAGTCGCCAAGCCGAATGAAGGCAGTCATTCCTTGACTTCCAGGTACCAGATGACGGCACCTGTTGGCCCGTACTCTGGCCCCGGCATGGCTTCGCCCGCCGTCATCTTGACGATCTTGTTGTCCAGGTGCGGCGAAATCCAGTTGCCGCTTTGCGGGCATGGTTCGCCAGGCTTCGCGCGTATTACGACCTTGGGTTTGGGCGGCCCACCATCCGTGCCAACGCCCGGATTGCCCCGATACCAGTCCACCAGGGCTTTGGGATAAACGAGGTTGTCGCGATAGCTTCGGTCATCGATGTCCCACAGGACCGTCACGAGCGCAGCCTCAAGACACCAGTAACCGAAATAGGCGCCGTCAACGTGCGAGCCCTGCCAGTAGGTGTCTTTCATGCCTTTGTACCAGTTCTCGACAAACGCCTTGACGAGCGCGGGACGTTCTTCCGGCGCGCGTACCGTTGCGCTTGCCAGCGGACGATAGGGGTCCGGGTGTAGCAGCACGCGTGGCGTTTCGACGTGTAAGCCGGTCAGCTTTTCCACCACGGCCTCGAACAGGCCGTCCTGTCCCCGGCTGTAATTGCGCGTACGATTTACCCATTTCAATACCTCCGAAATGTATTCGCCATGCCGCAGCAGCTTGCAAAGCGCCAGCAGCCAGAACACGTACACGTAGGCGTCAATCTGCGAGATTTCTAATGTGTCTGCAACATTGCGCGCCGGCTTCATGTTGCGCGGGGAAACGTCCTTTTCGATAAAGACATTAAAGCGCTTGATGACTTCGGGAAACTGACCCCGCAGTTCCTCGATGGGTTGTCCAGCGGTGTAGTTGAGCAAAATAAGTTCCAAGCTTTCGGCTGCAATTTTCCATCTCAATCTATCAGGTGCCGACGGAGCAAGCGGCTTACCCGAAGTCAACGAATTATGCGCAAGTCTCGCTCTGTTGTGGTAACTACGCTCCATCTCGACATAGTATTTCTCTGTCAGATATTTCTGCCGTCTTTGCTTTGAAAAATTCATAGTCGCCTATCCTAGTTGTAACCGTTATCTTGCGTTTGCTGGGGCGCCTGTGCAGGTTTCGGAGGCGGTTCAATATTCAAACCGGCCTCATCAATATCGAGAAAGACAAACAGTTTCGACTGCGAGCCAGTCGGGCCGGGGAGACATGCAAAAATCCATCTTGCGTAACCTTCATCATCCATTTCAGATGCTTTTCTGTCTGCATCATCCCGCGTCATATCCCCATTTTTTACATTGCGACTCATTGCCCATGTCGCCCGCCGATCAATCCACCTTTCACTCATCTGCGTTCCGTCTTTTTGTGTCTCACCAAGACTCCGCTGCGCGGCTTTTTTTATACCCTCGTCATCGCCGGACTTGAACGACTGGTCGATGTTCTTCGCCTCGA
>NZ_DATJWR010000087.1:0-64959 GCF_035501035.1 Paraburkholderia sp. | reverse complement strand
TCTGAATCAACGCGTCGCTGCGGGCGCGAGATCTGCCCGCGAAAGAACATCCGCCCTGCGCCGCAACCGGATGTCGTGTTCCCGATCTATTGAGGAATCGGCGCAACGTTTGCGAGCGCAACGCGTAGCTGTATTGATCGCGATCGAAGCTATGGACCGCTTATCCAGAAGGGCTGGAATTGCCGCTACGAGAACGCTTGCAGTGCCAATGTCTCGATACATGACGTGCGGCGTCGTCCCTCGAGCCTGGTTCGATCTCACACCAGAATTCCTGATGACGGGCGCCGAGACGGCGCGCCGCTTCGTAGCGATGAAAGTGACTGGCGAGCCAGAACTGGCAGCCGTCAAAGAAAACCTTCATTGGGGGTCGCGCCGCGCGCATTGAACCGCAGCGTATGGAGAGGGTGGCGTCCTCCAGCGCTGCATCGTCGAGCGATTCTTCACGGGCAAGCTCATCATCAACCGAGAGCTGCAAAAACTTGAGGTAGTCGCAACCGAGCACGCCCGCGGGAAGTCTGGCCGGTGGGCGCGCAGGCAAACGAGGATTGCTGGACATCGTGATGTCGGATTCCGCGGGAGAGCAGTATGGTCGGGAAATGGGCTTGCGTGGCCCCGAACACGACCTGGCTGGCCGGGGCAGTTCAATCGTCGGCCATGAGATGGCGAATCACGAGCGCTGGGTCAGCGATGTCCAGAATAAGCCGGCGTAGTATTCGTCGGCGCATGTGCTCTTCGTCGAGGATCCACGGCGCGCCTTTCTCGCTGAGATAGCGCGCAAGGGCCGCGTGGTGATCTTCATTGTCGGGCAGGTTCAGGCGGACTGCCAGCAGTCCCGCGACGACATCGTCGATTTCGATGGTCAGCGCCTTTGAGTCGATGCAAAGTTCAAGTTTCATGGTTGTCCCCGGAAAAAGCGGCGCCGCATGACGGAGACAGCGTGCGGCGCCGAACAAACTGCACCGGCCGGGAGCGGGTGGCCGGTGCGCGACTGCCAGACTGATAAGGTCAGAACTCGAGTTCCGGCGCGCTTGCCTGCGCGGTTTTATCGTCCTTTGGCGCCTCGGCAACCGTGGCGTCCGTTGTCAGGATCAGCCCCGCGATCGATGCCGCGTTCTGCAGCGCCGTGCGCGTCACCTTCGTCGGGTCGACGACGCCCGCTTCCACGAGATCGCCATATTCGCCCGTGGCGGCGTTGTAACCGAAGTTGCCCTTGCCTTCGAGTACCTTCGCGACGACCACCGAAGGTTCGTCACCCGCGTTGGCGGCGATCACGCGCAGCGGCGCCTCCAGTGCGCGCAGCGCGATGCGGATGCCTGCATCCTGATCGCCGTTGCTGCCCTTGAGATGGGCCACGGCCGAGCGCGCACGCAGGAGCGCCACGCCGCCGCCTGGCACGATGCCTTCCTCGACGGCCGCGCGCGTGGCATGAAGCGCGTCGTCGACGCGGTCCTTTTTCTCCTTCATCTCGACTTCGGTTGCCGCGCCAACCTTGATGACGGCCACGCCGCCCGCGAGTTTCGCGACGCGCTCCTGCAGCTTTTCGCGGTCGTAGTCGCTCGTCACTTCCTCGATCTGCGCACGGATGGACTTCACGCGTGCTTCGATGCGCTGTGCGTCGCCGGCGCCGTCGATGATGATGGTGTCGTCCTTGCGCACTTCGACGCGCTTTGCACGTCCGAGATCCTCGAGCGTTGCCTTCTGTAGCTGCTTGCCGGTTTCCTCGGAGATGACGGTTGCACCCGTGAGGATGGCGATATCCTCCAGCATGGCCTTGCGGCGGTCGCCGAAGCCCGGCGCCTTGACGGCTGCCACCTTCAGGATGCCTCGCATCGCGTTGACCACGAGCGTGGCGAGTGCCTCACCGTCGACGTCTTCCGCGACGATCAGCAGCGGCTTGCCTGCTTTCGAGGTCGCCTCGAGTACCGGCAGCAGATCCCGGATGTTCGAGATTTTCTTGTCGTGCAGCAGGATCAGGGCGTCGTCCAGATATGCCGCCTGCTTGTCCGGATCGTTGATGAAGTAGGGGCTCACGTAGCCGCGGTCGAACTGCATGCCCTCGACCACATCGAGTTCGTTTTCAAGAGACTTGCCGTCCTCGACCGTGATCACGCCTTCCTTGCCAACCCTCTCCATTGCGTCGGCAATGATCTTGCCGATCGCCTCGTCGGAATTTGCCGAGATCGAACCGACCTGGGCGATTTCGCGGCTGGTGGAAATCGGCTTCGAGAGCGTGCGCAGTTCATCGAGCACGGCGGCAACGGCCTTGTCGATGCCACGCTTGAGATCCATGGGGTTCATGCCGGCCGCGACATGCTTCATGCCTTCCTGGACGATGGCCTGTGCGAGCACGGTGGCGGTGGTGGTGCCGTCGCCAGCCACGTCGGCGGTCTTCGAGGCGACCTGCTTGACCACCTGCGCGCCCATGTTCTCGAATCGGTCCTTCAGCTCGATTTCCTTCGCGACCGATACGCCATCCTTGGTGATGGTCGGCGCGCCGAAGCTGCGTTCGATCAGCACGTTGCGGCCCTTCGGCCCGAGCGTGACCTTCACGGCATCAGCGAGAACGTTCACGCCCTTGACAATGCGGGCGCGTGCGCTGTCATGGAATTTGACGTCTTTTGCACTCATGTTGTTGCTCCGGATAAAGTCGTTGACCCGGCTCGTCGCGAACAACCAGTCGGGTGTGCGCGACCGGCTCGGGGTTTCAGGCGGCCTTGCGGGCAGCGCCCGCGTCGGCCTCGAGGACGCCCATGACGTCTTCCTCGCGCATGACGAGCAGTTCCTCGCCATCGACCTTGACGGTCTGGCCTGCGTACTTGCCAAAGAGCACCTGGTCACCGACTTTCAACTGGAGCGCGCGCAGCGTTCCATCCTGCAGCAGCCGGCCACTGCCGACCGCGACGATTTCGCCCTGTTCGGGCTTTTCTGCGGCTGAATCGGGAATCACGATGCCCGAGGCCGTCGTCCGCTGCGTTTCGATTCGCTTGACGATAACCCGGTCGTAGAGGGGACGAATCTGCATTTCCATCTCCTGAGCGATTAAAGGATCACCAAAAAGGGAACCCGGCTGCGAGGTGTCGCGGCGTGTGACCCGCCGCGATGCAGCCGTACCATTGCCTGGCGGGATGCGAAATAGAGGCGCCGCTTTCGACCTTCAAGAGGCTGCATAAACTGCAAGATGTAACAAAATGTTTCAGTGCGGCAGCAGGATGCGATGGACCGCCCCGAGCCGGTAAACGGTGCGCGTGCGCGATGGGTGCGGGTGCGGCTTCACCGGACAGGGCGGGTGGCGGCCGCCATCCGCATCGAGGGTATCGTCGGGTTCGTCCAGCGCCTGCCACAGTCCGCCCTTGACGGGCCGGAAGAGCCATCGCAGATAGCCGCGTCGCGCGGCCAGCTGCATCAGGTCATCGCGATCGTTCGCGCCGTCAACGAGACGTTCGTCGCGTGGCACCTCGTTCCCGTAGTCGCCGAACGCCTGCCGGCAGGCCAGCGTCTCGGCTGCGGACGCGCCCATGACGTTGCAGCCGCGTCGCTCGATGCGCTCCATCTCCCACGCACCGAACTGCCAGGCTGCGTCGAGGAGCATGGCGTCCACGGCTTCGACGCTGTGCCACGGCGCATCGATCTGGACGGCGGAGCCCGGCACGGCGCGTGGCGCAATCTCCACGCCGGGTAGCACGAGCGGCGTTGCGCGCCGGAAACCGTGCCAGTGAAGTATCGCGATGAGCGGCGTGTTCACCTGCGCAGCGGCGGTGACGGTGACGGCGAAGAGTGGCAGGCGCACGCTCTGCGTCTGCTCCTGAAGTCTGTCAAAAAGGTCCATGAAACCTCCGGGGTGACATGTTGCAGGGCCTCTTGAAATTTCCGCTCCTTGCGCTATTTTAAGCATCGCTCAGGCAGTCGCGATAAGCGCTGCGTGTTTCGATTTGTTTGTCGGCGGGGTTTTCCCACGGGCAGGCGGACTGGAGCGCGTGGTTCCGTTCGTCTTTCGTGAGAGGCCCCGATATCAAGGAGCCAGTCATGAGCGATCTTTTCTTCAGCCCCGATCTGCTGGGCGAATTCGACCGCCTGCAACGGCAGATGGCCAGCCTCTTTTCGGGCTTTCCCGCGAGCCTGCGCGCGATGCGCAGCGAAACCTTTCCTCCCCTCAACATCGGCGGTACCGACGACAGCGTCGAAATTGTCGCGTTCGCGCCAGGACTTGATCCGGCCGCGATCGACGTCTCGATCGACAAGGGGCTGCTGACGATCAGCGGCGAGCGCAAGCCGCCCGAGCCGGACGCGAAAGACGAGACACGCGTCTATGCCAGGGAACGTTTCATGGGCGCGTTCCGGCGGGTGATCGAGTTGCCGCAGCACGCCGATCCCGACAAGGTCAATGCGCGCTATGTGAACGGTTGCCTGACCATCAGCATCGGACGTTCCGAGGCGTCGAAGCCGCGCGCCATTGCCGTCCAGTGAGCCCCTGGGTGAAGCATGAGAATCACGGAGGACATCATGAACGACAGCACTGAACTGGCCACCCGTCAAACGCGCGCCGGCGTCGCCGCCCGCGAGAATGCGCAATCCGCGAAGCCGTTCACCCGTATCGCGCCAGCCGTCGATGTGTTCGAGGACAGCCACGGCATCACGCTGTATGCCGACCTGCCGGGCGTGTCGCGCGAGAAGCTCGATGTGCGCGTGCAGGACGGCAGCCTGAACATCGAGGGCGAGGCAGTGATTCCGACGCCGGCCGGGCTGCGCCTGCAGCATGGCGAAGTGCGCCACCCGCACTTCTGGCGCGCCTTCACGCTCAGCCCGGACTTCGACGTCTCGCGCATCGACGCACAGCTGCGCGATGGCGTGCTGAAGCTGACGATCCCTCGCCGCGAGGAGGCGAAGCCACGACGGATAGAGGTGAGCGTGGCTTAGAGATACATGCAGGAGCAGACGCGGTCATGTGGCGCGATCCGTCCGGGTGGCGCCGCTTCGCGAGCGACACGGAGGGAACAATGGAAAACGCGCGCTGCGAACGCTGCAAGGGCTTCACCATCGAGACCCGCGCATTTCCGGTGCGGCACTGTGCGCTTCCGGCTGGATCGGGGAGGTACATGGCCATCGTGCGTATCCGGCGCGCGAAGCAGACGGTCGAGGATTGGCATCTTCCTTGCACCGGCCGGCGTTGCGCGAGCGCGGACGAGGCGCACCGGGAAGCGGTCGATTACGCCATACGTGCGATCAACACGGGTTGTTTCGCAGATGCGGGACCGCCGGTGTGTGTGACCGTGTGACGGTGCGCCGCTGCGTGGTGCTGCCGCGTATGTATGGCCCGCGCCACGCGACGTTCTTCTGCGCCGCACCCCTGCTCACGGTTCCAATCTCGACAGGAGAGGGAAATGCTCAGCCCACACGAATTTGCGACCCTGATGCTGGTCCGTCAGGCGCCGGACCAGCTCGACATGAACCGCGCCGAACTCGACGCGTTGCTCGAGCGCCAGTTGGTCATGCTGGAGCATTGCGCGGCAGGCAGGCGCCGCGCCCACCTCACGGACAAGGGGCGATCGTTTCTCGATGCACTCCATCCGGATGGCGCGTCGCGTCAGAGAGACGCGCGCGCGGCAAACCGAAGCGCAGAGAGGAGAGACATGCCCCCCCCGCAGGGCGGCAATACGACGGACATCGTGGTGCCGGGGAGCGCCGGCTGAATGGCTCCGTGATCGCAGCGACGGGACCGTCTTCGTTGCCCGGCGCAAGGAGCACGCTATCTGCGGCGTACAACCGCTAACGTCGCAACGCGGGTGGCCACGCTGCCTGATTGCTCCAGGCCGCGTCGACGGCGACTTGCCGTGCGGAGCGCCGCGTGCTCCAGCGGCCAGCCAGGAAAGCCCTTCGCCGTGCGCGGGGGCATCCAGGTGGCTGAGCATGTCCCTGTCCGCTGTCGTGGATCGTTATCACGGGAAAGGTGGGGGGCTTGCTCGTGAGCTAGCGAACTGGCAACAAACAATTGCGGCCGAACTTTTAACGTCTGTCGAGCATATACTTCCCGCCGTCAATTCATACATTAGTGTGGCTGATCGCTGTTACCAATCAGGAGTGCAAACAGAAAAGCAGTTCGTTGCCGTGATAGGTCAAGAGGATACTTTATTGACGATTTACACAACCCTGATTTAAACAGCATTTATGCGGATCTTCTGTGCATCGGCAAGTTCCGGGGCGGATGCGCGCAATCGAAGGTTGATCTGTGGGGTACAAGCGGAGCATGTGTGCCCAGCCATTCTGCAACAGTGATCGCGAAACGTCGAACGAGATCCATGACGGGCGCCGCTCGCGAAAGAAAAAACCGTATGCGATCCAACGCTGGAAGGGATGCACCGAATGACTAGATCATCGATGACATCGTCGAGTCGGTGCATCGTGTTTCCGGCATCGTCGGCGAAATCTCGACGGCTTCCGGCGAGCAGTCGAAAGGCATCGAGCAGGTGAACATGGCCGTCACGCAGATGGACCAAGTCACGCAGCAGAATGCGGCGCTCGTGGAGGAGGCCGCCCCCGCCGCGCATGCACTGGCTGAGCAGGCGCGTTCGTTGCGTGAGTCCGTTGCGGCGTTCAGGCTGCGCGATGCCGCTATGGTGTGAGGGAGGGCGATCGTAGCAAAATCGCAGCCGGATTGCCCGACCGCACGACATCAACCAGCACGCCTGGCACTTTCCCGCGTTCTGTCCGAAAGGCCCGCGCGGATTGTCGGCGGCGAGCCCAAGCTGATCAGTTGTCCTATAAATGCAGCCAGATTTGTTCGGCAAACCTGCGTATCACATCCTCATTACGAGCAAGGAATATCCATTGACCCACTCGCGTCGAAACGAGCAGTCCCGCTTCGACCAGCACGGCCACATGCGCCGAGACCGTCGACTGGGACAGGCCGCTTCGCGTCTGTATCGCGCCCACGGGCACGCCATGGCCGAAATCGACATGGCCCTGCGGAAAAGCCTCGGCTGGCGCCTTCAGCCAGGTGAGGATGTCACGCCTGAGCGGATTGGCGAGTGCCTTGTGAATCAGATTCGCGTCAACCATGGAGTTCGCCACCCCGGGCAAGAGAGGACGGCGAGGCCATCAGCAACGCTTTGGCAACGGCTCCCATTGCGTTTTCTCCAAGATCCTCCCGCACGAGGGCCAGCGCCAGATGAATGCCGGCGCTCGCGCCGCCCGAAGAGTACAGGTTGCCGTCCTTCAGGCAGCCAGGATTGGTCATGACATGGACCTGCGGAAATTCTTCTGCGAGACGGTGCGCGTCGTGCCAACGCGTGGTGAGCCAGCGGTGGTCCGCCAGTCCGGCACGCGCAAGCAGAAACGCACCGTTGGAAATGCACGCGAGCCTTGGCGTCCTGCGCCCGGCGTCGCTCAGCCAGTCCACGAGTTGCCGGTGCTCGCGCGCCGGGCTCGTGACCGGGGAGCCCGGCACCACGACGATGTCGAACGGCGGGCGCTTATCCAGCAGGCACGCGGTCGTGTCCACCGCGGTCCCGTTGGAAGACAAGACTGGCCCGGGCGACGGCCCGATCAGATATTGCTCATAAAAGGTGGCGCCGCACAGGCGGTTCGCCTCATGAAACACATCCATCGGGCCGCTCACTTCGAGCAGTTGAAATCCCGCGTACAGCATCATCGCGACACGCATGCGAAGTTACCCCGTGAACGCCTGCGAAACGAGCGCCGCTTGCTTGGCCACGTGCACCGAGTGGAACCCGGGCGCGGTCGACGCCGTGGCCTCAACTCCGGCGTAAAGCAAGGTCATGCCGGGAGGCAGCATGTCGCGCAGCACCGGCTCGATGTAGCTCCAGGCGCCCTGGTTGCGCGCTTCCTCCTGGCACCAAACCACTGTCTTCAGGTTCGGATAGCGGGCGAGTTCGGCGGCGAGTTGTGTGGAAGGAAACGGATAGAGCTGCTCCACGCGGATGATCGGCGTGTCGGTCATGCCCGATGTGCGGCGATGCTCGAGCAGCTCGAAGTAGACCTTGCCCGATGCCACGATGGCGCGCTCGACGCTCGCAGCCCGTGACGGCTCGATCTCGTGATCCGGGAGCACCGCGCGGAATTCGCCAGTGGCCAGTTCGTCGTACGTGCTGACCGCTTCGGGGTGCCGCAGCAGCGACTTGGGCGTCATCACGACAAGCGGGCGCGGCTCGGAAGCCTGGGCCTGCGAGCGCAGCAAATGGAACATCTGTGCGGGCGTCGTGGGTTGGGCGACCCGCATGTTGTCCTGCGCGCTCAGTTGCAGGTAGCGCTCGAGACGGGCCGAAGCGTGTTCCGGTCCTTGCCCTTCCTGCCCATGAGGCAGGAACAGCGTGAGGCCACTGCGTTGCCCCCACTTTGCGGTGCCCGACGCGATGAACTGGTCGATGACCACCTGTGCGCCATTGGCGAAGTCGCCGAACTGCGCTTCCCATATCACGAGCGCATTGCGGTTCACCGTCGAATAGCCGTACTCGAAGGCCAGCACTGCGGCCTCGGAGAGGATGGAGTTCGTCACGGTGAAGCGGCCTTGCGTGTTGCTCACGTGATCGAGCGCGATGTAGGTGCCGTCCGGACGATGCATGCGCTTCTGATCGTGCAGCACGGCATGGCGATGACTGAAGGTTCCGCGCGCGCTGTCCTGCCCGCTCAATCGAACGTCGACTCCCGCGCCGAGCAACGAGGCGAATGCGAGATGTTCCGCCATGCCCCAATCGATCGGCCGCTTTCCGGAGGCCATTTCCTGGCGGCCGCTCATCACCTTCTTCGCCAGCGTATGAAGCTCCATGCCCTCCGGGACAGTCGATATCCGCTGTGCGAGCTCGCGCAGTTGCTCAGCCGACGGTGCGCTGTCGCGCACCGGGCTCGTCGCTTCGGCCGCGGGCGCCGGCGAAGCCTCGGCGCTCGTGCTCTCTTGCGCTTGCTTCAGAATGTCACGACGCGCGTTCACGTAGCCCTCGACCTGCTCGGCCGTCACCACGCCTTGCTGAATCAGCTTGCGGGCATAGAGCGTCCGCACGCCCGGATGGAGCGAAATCGCGCGATACATGAGCGGCTGGGTGATGCCCGGCGTGTCCTGTTCCTGGTGCCCATACCGGCGGAAGCAGACGAGGTCGATGACCACGCTGCGGCTGAACGTGCTGCGGTAGTCGAGCGCGAGGCGCACGGCCATCGCCACGGCTTCGGGGTCGTCGGCATTGACGTGCAGGACCGGGGCTTCGATCATCTTCGCCACGTCCGTGGTGTAGAACGACGAACGCGTGTCGCGCGGATCGGAAGTCGTAAAGCCCACCTGATTGTTGACGACGACGTGGACGGTGCCGCCCGTGCCGTGTCCGCGCGTATAGGAAAGGCTCAGGGTTTCCATCACGACGCCCTGGCCCGACATCGCCGCATCGCCGTGAATTTCGACCGGGAGTACGTTGGCGCTGTCCATGCTTCCCGATGTTTCGGCCTTGGCGCGCGCCATGCCTTGCACGACCGGGTTCACGAATTCCAGGTGTGATGGGTTGAACGCGAGCGTGACTTCAACTGGCCCGAAGGCGGTCTCGATCGCGCTTGTGTAGCCCTTGTGATACTTGACGTCGGCCGCGAGAAGTTTTTCCGTATCCTTGCCTTCGAACTCATCGAACAGCGTACGCAATGGCTTGCCGGCGACGTTCACGAGAACGTTCAAACGTCCGCGGTGCGCCATGCCCATCACGACCTTGCGCACCTTCTTCGAGGCGCCGTACCGCACGAGTTCGTCGAGCAGCGCGATCAACGATTCGCCGCCTTCGAGCGAGAATCGCGTTTGCCCCACGTAGCGCGCGTGAAGGTGCTTCTCGAGCCCTTCGGCTGCGATGAGGCGTTCGAGAAGCCTGACTTTCTCCTCGGCCTGCAGCGAGGGCTTCGCCCGGGTGGCTTCGAGTTGCATCTGCCACCAGCGCCGTTGCTCGGCGTCGGTCAGGTGCATGAACTCGGCGCCGAGCGTGCCGGTATAGGTCTCTTCGAGGCCTGAAACGATGTCTGCGAGCGTGGCGTCGTCGTCGAAGAGGAACGTGTCGGCGGTGCTGAATTTTGTCGCCATGTCCGCGGCCGACAAGCCGTAGTAAGCCGGCGTCAGCTCAGCATAGGCGCGTGGCGGCGTCCACATCAGCGGGTCGAGATTGGCCTCGCGCGTGCCGATCATCCTGAACGCGGCGATGAGCGACTGCACGGCCACCTGCTTTCTCGCGAGGCCCAGGGCGTCGCCAGCCCCTGGCTCGGCCGGCACGACGGCGCGCGGTGGGCGCTTCGCGAGCTCGACGAAGTGCGAAATGACCGGCGCGTGCGGCTCGTCGTCGCGATCGCTGCCGTCGATGGCGGGCGTTTCGCGCAACGCATCGAACCACGCACGCCATTCACTCGTGACCGTTTCCGGGTCAGCGAGATACAGTTCATACTGCTCTTCGACGTACGGGGCGTTTCCCCCGAACAGGAATGAGGTTTGACGTTCCTTCAACATGATGAATCTGCCCTTACCCGGTGCGCGGTGTCATGTCGACCGCTGCACACATGGAGTGACGGGTGTCGTTCGATCCGGGCAGCTCGCGGTACAAACCAGGCGCCGACGTCCGTCACAAGCGTCGTCCTGAGCGGGAGACTTCCCGGTACGTCCGGGTCGTATTCCCAGTCGCATTCGTGAACACAGTCTAGTTAGCCCGCGCCGCCGAGCAAATGCGCGCATGGTGCCGTCGCCGGCCAATCAGTGGGCGTTTTGGGTCACGCGGGCTCTCACCCCCATGCCACGCGATGCGCGCGGTGCAAGCGGCCCGTTCGGCCCGCGCGGCCCGACCGGCGACTTGTTACACCAGCGAAAAACACTTTTACCGGGGACAGATTGCGCGCGGTGCCGATGACGCGATATGCTGCGCGCCAACAGCGTTGTTTGGGCCCGGTGCGTTCACCCGACCTGGACCGGCAACGAAAGCATTCTCACCACCAGTCAAGGTCACGGCATGAAAGTCGCCATTGTGGTGTTCGATGGTGCGCAGGCGCTCGATGTCGCAGGCCCGCTCGATGTATTCGCCGAAGCGAACACGTTTCTGCCCGAGCACCAGAGGTACGAGGTGTCTCTGCTGGGGCGCAAGGCCGGCAACGTCAGCTGCTCGAACGGCATGCAGCTTGCGGTCTCGTTCGGTTTCGCCGACCGTGACATTCAATGGGACCTGCTGCTGGTGGCGGGCGGCCCGCAACTGCCCGACTCGGAGCCGTGCGACGAATTTCTGACGTGGCTGCAAAGTCAGGCACGCGGCGCGAGCCGCTTTGGCTCCGTATGCAATGGCGCGTTCGTGCTTGCCCGTGCGGGCCTGCTCGACGGCAAGGAAGTGACGACGCACTGGTCGGACGCCGGCCGCCTCTCCAACGAGTTTCCCCACGCGAACGTGCAGCCGGACAGGATTTTCGTGCGCGACGGCAAGCTCTTCACTTCGGCCGGCGTGACTGCGGGCATCGATCTGTGTCTGGCGCTGGTTGCGGAAGACTGGGGGCATGAGCTGGCGGTTCGGGTTGCTAAACGACTGGTCGTGTATATCCAGCGCGAAGGCGGCCAGTCTCAGTACAGCCCGTATATCGGCGCCGGCAAGGACGAGGATCCGATACTCAGCAAGGTGTATCAATACGTGAGCGAGCATTTGACCGATACGCTTTCGGTCGAGGAACTCGCGAATGCGGCTTCGGTGAGCCGGCGAACGTTGTCGCGGGTATTCGCGAAGCATGCGAAGGTGACGCCTTCCGTATTCGTCGAGCAGGTTCGCGTCGATACGGCGAGGAAACTGCTCGAGGACTCCGATGCGCCGCTCAAGACCGTTGCATACAAGTGCGGCTTTCACAGCGCCACGCACATGCGGACCACGTTCTCGCGGCGGCTGAATGTTACGCCGCAGCAATATCGCCAGCGATTCAGAGGGGATGCGGCCGCATCGCAAGGGCCGCTCGGCGCGGCCGGCGAGCGTATCGGCCCGATGAGTCTGCAAGCGGCGGGCTAGCGCTTTGCAAACATCTGGTCCAACCGCGCCGCACGTCGATCCGGCTTTGTCTTTGCCCGACATTATCGAGCCCGGGTTGTCGATTCTGTTTTGTGGAATCAACCCGGGTATGCAGGCGGCCTCCACGGGGCGCCATTTCGCGGGCAGAGGCAACCGATTCTGGAAGGTCCTCCATCTCGCCGGTTTTACGAAGGAGGAGTTTCGCCCGGAAAACGACCGTCAGTTGTTGCAGTACGGCTATGGTCTGACGACGGCGGTCTCTCGCCCCACGGCACGCGCGGACGAGTTGACGAAGGCGGAGATTCAAGCCGCCGCATCGCAGTTTGAACTGAAGATTCAACGATACGCGCCGAGGTACATCGCGTTCCTCGGCAAGATGGCGCTTTCTGAAATGTCAGGAAAGCGCGATATTCAGTGGGGTCTGCAAGCGGCGGATTTCGGCGGCGCGCGCGCATGGGTTCTGCCGAACCCCAGCGGTCTGAATCGGGGGTTCAGTCTCGATGCGCTCGTGAGCGCTTACCGCGAACTGCGTATGGCGATTGCGGCTTCGAGCCGGGATTAGCGGGCAGCGTTGCTTGACGACGCGTAACAGGCGGCGTTCCTTCAGCCCGCCTACGGCTTGCAGTGGCCGTCGGGCGTGAGGCCGCCGGCGCATTGAAGCTGCGGATTGCTGCGCAGCGTATCGGTCACGAACTCCACGAAGGACCGGATCTTTCCGCTCGTACTGCGCCGCTCGACGTGAAGCAGATTGACGGGCGTCGACTCGGGCTCATAGGCTCTCAAGATCGGCAGCAGGTTGCCGGCCGACACCTCGGGGGCCGCCTGATAGGACAAGAGCTGCGTGATCCCCACGCCGTCCGCCGCGGCCAAAATGGCGGCGGGCGCTAGATTGACGATCATCCGCGGCTGCACGCGTACGGGCAATTTCGAGCCGTTTTCGTAAAAGGCCCAATCCAGGGGTTGCGACACGCCGGTAAACGAAACGCAATGGTGGTTGGTGAGTTCTTCAGGATGAATGGGTTCCCCGCGCTCGGCGAGATAGGCGGGCGACGCGAATGTCTGGCGGCGTACCGCTCCCAGCCGAACCGCGAACGTCGAGGAATCGCCGAGATGGCCGATACGAATGGCAACGTCCACGCCTTCTTCGAGAAGCCGTGTGGGACGATCGCTATAGACGGCGTTGACGCTGACGTCGGGGAAGTGCTGGGTGTACGCGTTGACGAGCGGGGCGATGAACTGCTGGCCCAATTGCACCGGCGCCGAAATGGTCAGCGTGCCGATGGGCTTCTCGGGATTCGCGGCGATATTCGATTCCGCGTCCGTGATACCGTCGAGCAGCTTTCGGCAGGCCTCGAGGTAAGCCACCCCGGCATCCGTTGCCCGGATCGAGCGCGTCGTGCGCGCCAACAACTGTGTACCCAGACGAGTTTCAAGCGAGTTGACTGCGCGCGAGACCGCCGCCCGCGACAAGCCGAATTTCTCGGACGCAGCGCTAAAGCTGCCTCGATCGATGATGGCTACAAAAACTTCCATCTCGCGTAATCTGTCCATCTTGATTCCTAACCCCGAGTCTCTCGCAATCGCCAGGCAATGGTAAAGAAACGTCCCGCAAAAAAGGCTTCGCGAAGACGTGCACGAGGACTCGACGCTCAGCCTGAATCCATACGGCGCGATTGTAAGCACCCTGTGCGGCCTGGTCATGCCGCGCGGCTGCGATTGGCTCAAAACAGCGCATGAATGGCGCGTGTCGAATCAGTTCGATCCTGGGTGGGGCGCGCTTTTATGCCTTTCACGTCATACGTAATCGCTTGAGCAAACGCTTGATTACCCGCGGGGAAAAGCGCGTGATAGCACGTACGAACGTTTTCAAGGTGTCGCCGGGCGGCCTGGCAAGATTCTCGTACTAGATGGCCCAAAATCCGACCAGCCGGCGCTTCAAGAATTTCGGCTCCTCTCTGACAATAAGGGACGCCATCAGATAGCAATGGGTAGCGCTGACCTGATGGAATGCTCATGCAAGGCGTGGCAGCGGGACTCCTGAACAATTGATTTATCCGGTCGCGATTCCTCGCTTCGTCTTTGATATGGGCAAGGGTGGCACCCACATTGCCACGGCGCCGTGGTAATTCCGGGTCACGAAGTCTAGCTAAGCGAAACGAGAGGGGTTGATATGTTTTCAGCAATGCTCGAAGTCAAACCCATACCCGACCAATTCGAGGCGTATCTCGGCATGGCAAAGATGCTGACGCCGGAACTCGAAAAAATCGAGGGCTTTATCGACAACGACCGTTATGCGAGTTTGACCCGCGACGGCTGGCTGCTCTCGTTGTCGAGCTGGCGCGACGAGAAGTCGCTCGTGCGCTGGCGAACGACGACGAAGCATCACAAGATCCAGCAAGCCGCGCGTGATCGCGTATTCTCAGATTATCAATTGCGTATTGGCCAGACAGTTGCGGACACCCGCCTTCCCGAAGGCGAAGCGCTGATCGAGCAACGCCTCGACGTCACCGAAGTGGGCGCCGGCACGGCGGTCACTCTGCTCGACGCCACGCGTGACCCCGATTGGGTCAGGCAAGGTGGCGCGGATGCCGTTCGGCAAGCGCTCGGGCTCGGATTGCAGGCGCCGGGTCTCGTTGCATGGGACGCATTCGACGCGCTGTTGACGCCGGGCAAGGTGATCGTGGTCGCCTCGTGGCGCGACATGGCGGCGGCCGAGGCGTTCGAGCGCGAGCTGAAGCTGCCCGAAGGCGTGCGTCTGCGGCACATCCGGATCATTCGCGAGTACGGGATGTTCGATCGCCGCGAAGCGCCGCAACATTTCGAGGAAATGGAGCGCCCGGTTTGAAGCGGCGACACGTCTGCACTGCCGAACGAATACAGGCTATTTCGTATGGCCGCCGTCTCGTTCGGCACGGTGAAGTTGGTGCGACCATCGGGCAAAGTGAGCCGGGTAGCCCGATGGTGATTTGCGGAAGCGATATCTCGCTGAATATGAGTAGCTGATACCTATGACGACCGCAAACTCTTTGACGACTGAAGCGCAAAGCCCGGGGGGCCCGCAATTGCCGGCCCGAAGTCCGGGGCCGGACGTGGCGGCAGCGCCGGCGAAGCCGGCTCCCGCACAACCTGATTTCACGTTCCGGCTTGCCATGGGGCTGGTTGGGATGCTGTGCGCGTCCCTGCTGGCCATTCTCAACGAGCAGGTGACCGCGGCCGCGATGAACGACATCCGGGGCGCCTTCTTGATCGGGTATGACGATGGGACCTGGCTCACTGCTCTGTTCGAAGCAGCCAACGTGGCGACGATGGTGTTTGCGCCGTGGTTCGGAATCACGTTCACGCTCAAGCGCTTCACGATCGGTGCCGTGCTCGCCACGATGTTCTTCGGGCTGCTTTGCCCCTTTGCCCCGAATCTGTTCACGCTCTACGCTTTGCGCATCCTTCAGGGGATCTCGGGGGGCTGCCTTCCTCCCATGCTGATCATCGTCGCGCTGCGTTATCTGCCGCCCCCATTCAAGCTCTATGGACTGGCCGGATACGCGATGACGGCGACCTTCGGGCCGGCCCTCGGCACGCCGCTCGCCGCCTTGTGGACGGAGTTCGTAAGCTGGCGAATGGCATTCTGGCAAATCATTCCGTTCGGCGTGCTGTGCTGTGTGGCGATTCAGCTAGGGCTGCCCGCCGATCCTCTGAAGCTCGAACGGCTTCGCTCGTTCAACTGGATCGGTTTCATAACGGGATTCCCGGCTGTCGCGATGCTTGTCACGGGTCTTTTGCAGGGAGACCGTCTCGACTGGTTCAATTCGGATTTCATTCGGGTCATGTTCTGCGGGGGAGTGGTGCTGGCCGTGGCATTCCTCGTCAACGAGTGGTATGCGCCCGTTCCGTTTTTCAAGCTGCAACTGCTTGCTCGCAGGAATTTTACGCATGGGCTTACGACATTGCTGGGCACCGTGATTCTGCTGGTCGGCGTCGCGGCCATCCCCGGGCAATTTCTCGCCGGAATTCATATGTACAGGCCGCTGCAGACGACGCCGCTCTCGTTGCTTCTTGCCATCCCGTTGTTGATTACGCTTCCTCTGACGGCTGCTTTGCTGAATCTGCGGCGTGTCGACCATCGCTGGGTGATGGCCGTGGGCCTTTCCCTGATGATCGTGACGTGCCTGATGGGCAGTTACATGGATTCCGAGTGGATTCGTGACAACTTCTATGCGCTGCAGTCGCTGCAAATCATTGCGCAGCCCATGGTGATCATGGCGATCCTGATGGGCGTCACGACAGGATTGCCGCCGACGGAAGGTCCGTTTGCTTCGGCGATGTTCAACACGGTCAAGACGTTTGCCGCCGCCGTGGCGACGGGTCTGATCGAAGGGGTCGGCACCGCGCGCGAGCACTTCCATTCGACGATGCTCGTGGATCAACTGGGTAACCGGGCGCTGGTGGCGAGCCAGAGCCCCGAGGCGTCCTTGGGTCTTGGCGCGCTCGCGCACCAGATCCACGAGCAGGCAGTCGTTCTCACTTCCGCCGATCTCTATCGCGTGTTGGCGTGCATAGCCGCCGCACTTCTTCTCCTTATTCCCGTGCTGCCGGTGCGTATCTATCCGCCGTGGAGCACGACACCGCCCTCTTCGCATTGAGGACAGATTGCCATGGCATCGATTACCCCATCCCAGTCGAAACTGTTGCGTATTGCTGCAGTCGTCGTCGTTGTCGCTATTGTTATATGGGCCTGTGTGCGGCTCCTTTATCGCCCGAATACGGAATCCACGAACGACGCCTACGTAACGGCGGATTTCACGCTCGTCGCGCCGCGTGTCCCGGGGCAAATTACGGAAGTCCCGGTGAACGACAACGAGGACGTAAAGGCCGGCCAACTGCTGGTACGCATCGATGACCGCGACTACCGCGCCGCATTGATGAGCGCGGAAGCGGAGGTGGCGGCCGCAAAGGCGTCGGTTGCGAACTATGACGCGGAGATCGCGCGTCAGCCGTCGCTGGTCGATCAGGCGCGCGCTACGTTGCAGGTCGACGGCGCGTCGATCGGATTTGCGCGGGCCAACGCCACGCGCTACCAGAATCTCTCCGTTACCGGCGCGGGAACGACGCAGGAACAACAGCAGGCGACGAGCACGCTTGCCGAGCAACTGGCGCAGCAGTCCCACGACCAGGCTGCGTTGTCGGCGACCGAGCAGAATCTGGAGGTCCTGCGTACCGAACGCGACAAGGCCGCTGGTGCGCTGCAGCACGCCGAAGCGGTGCTCGAGCAGGCGAAGCTCAATCTCTCCTATACGGAGATCCGTGCGGCGGTGGACGGCAAGATTGGCCGCCGTTCGGCGCGCGTTGGCGCGTACGTGACACCCGGCACGCCGATCATGGCGATCGTGCCGCTCTCGGAAGCGTATGTCGTTGCCAACTTCGAGGAAAGCCAGATCACCAACATGCGACCGGGTGAAAGCGTGCGCGTGACGGTCGACAGCCTTCCGGGCGTGGTGATTCGAGGCCGTGTAGACAGTCTTGCGCCGGCAACCGGCGTGAGCTTCGCGCCGATCGCACCCGACAACGCAACGGGTAACTTCACGAAGATCGTCCAGCGTGTCCCCGTGAAGATCACGATCGACCGTGGGCAGCCGGCAGCATCTGCATTGAGTGTTGGGCTTTCCGTCGAAGCGGAAGTGGCCGTTGGTCGAGATGCCGCGACGACCGATGACGGAGCGCAAAGAAAATGAACCCGACCGAAAATTCTATGCGTGTGATCGTCCCGGCGGTGCTGGCGAGCCTTGCCATGACGGGCTGCATGCTCGGACCGAATTTCGAACACCCGCAGACGTCGACGCCGGAGGTGTTCAACCGCACGCAAGCGGCGCAGGCGCAGAGCAAGCCTGTGGAAGCGCCGTTGGATCAGGACTGGTGGACGCTGTTCAACGATCCGATACTGGACGATCTGGAAAAGCAGCTGGCCGACGCGAACCTGGACGTGGCAGCGGCGTCGGCACGCCTGCTGCAGAGCCGCGCCGAACGGCGCGTTGCGGGTGCCGCCGAACTTCCCACCATCGACGGAGCCGCATCGTATAACCGCGAGCGCGGGAGCGAGAACGGCATTCTGTCGCTGCTCGGCGTGACGCCGACGCAAACCCAGACGCAATCGGCTGCGGGCAACACGCCGCTGGGCGTGGCCGCGATGCCGGGCTCCAAGGGGTCGCCTGCCTACAACCTGTACCAGTTCGGTTTCGACGCCTCATGGGAGGTCGACATCTGGGGGCGCGTGAGGCGCAGCGTCGAAGCGGCGACGGCGCAGTCCGAGGCTTCGTGGGAGGACCGCAACGCAATCTTGCTGAGCGCGCGTGCGGAGCTCGCGCGGGACTATATCGAGCTGCGCGACACGCAGGCGCTGCTGAAGATCGCGAAGGAAAACCTCGATATCGCCAACGACTCGCTGAAGCTCACACAGGTACGCGTGCGTGAAGGTGTCACGACGGATCTCGACGTCGCCAACGCATCGGCACTGGTGGACAACATCGAAAGCCTGATTCCGACGCTGGAGTCGCAGTCCGAGACGCTGATCAATGCGATCGGGCTGCTGCTTGCAGAGGAACCGGGTGCGCTGCAGCAGACGCTGGCAGACCCGCATGACGTGCCCGTGCTTCCGGCGCAGGTGCCTGTCGGCTTCCCATCGGAACTGGTGGAACGCAGGCCGGACATCCGCAGGGCGGAAGCGGACCTGCACGCGGCGACGGCTTCGATCGGCGTGGCGAAGGCCGACTTTTATCCGCGCATCACGCTGAACGGCAGCGCGGGTTTCCAGAGCCTTCAGCTCTCGAATCTCGCCACCTGGGAGTCGGGGCAATACGTCCTCGGCCCCTCGATTACGCTGCCCATCTTCGAGGGCGGGCGCCTGAAGGGAACGCTCCAGCTGCGTGAGGCGCAACAGAAGGAAGCGGCGATCGTCTACAAGCAGACGGTTCTCGAGGCGTGGAAGGAAGTGGACGATGCGCTAGTCACATACGATGCCGAACAACGGCGGCGCGACCGGCTGATCGCGGCCGTGAGCATGAACCAGCGCGGGCTTGAGGTTGCGCAGCAACGGTACAAGGCGGGCGCGCTCACTTATCTCGACGTGTTGAACGTGCAAAGGCAGCTGCTCGAAACGCAAAGCAGTCTCGAGCAGAGCAAGGCCAAGGCCGCGACCAATCTCGTCACGCTGTTCAAAGCCCTGGGAGGCGGCTGGGAGTCGACATACGGCGAGCAGGCGGCCGCGCGTTGACGCGAGGCGCGCCGCGCCTCGCCACGCGCATTCGACGACTGTTGAAAGACAATTCATGTTCAATCGCGAAGACTATTTAAACGACGAATATGTAGAAGGTTTTGTGGCCTGGTTGTCGAAGATTCTGGCGGGGGATATTGGCATAGCATTCTCGACCGGTTTTCCGCGCGACATGCTGCCCGATAACTACGGAAGCCGCTGCCGCGGAAGGCTGGAGCGAGACGCGCACGGCGCCGTCTACGTCGTCAAGGTCGATACCCTGGAGCAACTGTTCGGCTATTACTGGTGGGGCCGCGATTTTTACGACGGCAACAAACGAGAGGTGGATCGGGTCCGCGAGGTCGTGCAACAGGCGATTGCCGCGGAAGACAGCGAGTCCGCTCTCGAACTCACGCGCCGCGCTTGCCGGCATGTCATGGACTGGGGATTCGGGCGCGGTACGCGCGCAAGCGAGAGTAACGTCTCCTGGGCGATGGGGTTGGACTCATCGCTCGTTCAGGTGCTGCGAAACGGACGTGAAGCGCTGCTATCGGATGTGCCGGATCTCTCGGTGTTCGGCCGCAGCGCGGACCCGTCCATACCCTCGTCGAAAATGAACTCGGGATGGACGAAATATTATTCGTTCGCGCTGCCCGCGCACGTGATTTACGACAGCCGTGTTGGCGCCGCGCTGTGCTTTCTCGTCAGACGTTACCTGGAAGCGCTGAGCACGACGCGGCGAGTCGATGGCGTTCCTGCAAGCCTCGCGTTTCGCTGGGCGCCCGGTCAGGCTCAAAGGGTCGTGCGCGACCCGTCCCGTTGGCCATACCGGTTCGCCCGTCTTCTGGGAGGCGCGTCCGGGTCTCGCGAGTGGGCCCGCGTCAACATCCAGGCAAACTGGATTCTTGCTGCGGCTATCGAAAAAGCCGGCGCCAGCTGGTGCTCTGGAGCGGACGGCTTCCGGCGGGTGGAGGGCGCGCTGTTCCTGCTCGGTTATGACTTGAGCCGTGCAGGGGAGCTCGATCAACCGGCTGGTGCGATGGCGGGACAGTTGGCGCTGGGCATTGCGTGACGCCGCCCGGGTTGAAAGTCGCGAATCGGCGCATTTCGATCCGATGGCCGGAAACGAACCGGGAATGTCCCCAAACCGCTTCAGCGAGACCATCAGGGAAAACCCATAGAAAGTAGACTGTTTTGGTCGGCGGTCGGACGATTGCTGATCCTGGCGAGCGCGGAAACACGGTGGTATCGGTCACCGGTTTCGGCGCAAGTTGACGCGGACTGGACTCGATGTGTGCTGTCACATGCTGGTTTCCCGATTCGCGTACAGGCTTTTTCTAACCTCGCGCTGAAACTCATTCGGTTACCGAACGGGGTGCGATGCGCGGCCAGTCACGTCACACCTGGCACAGAGCGGGTGCGCACCGTTGGCTGTATGAGGACGCGTGGTGCGCGCGGCGGTTGAGAACGTCGCGGCAGCGCTCGCATCCGCTGATAGGAAGGACGTATGAGCGAAGCTAATCAAGGCGCTGTGCGCCAGTTGAGTCATTTCATCGACGGTCAACGTGCCGCTGGCGCGAGCGGGCGGTTCGACGACGTTTTCGATCCCGCCGAGGGCCGTGTATCCGCCCGTGTGCCGATCGCTGATGCGGCGGATGTCGACGCGGCAGTCGCGTCCGCAAAAGCCGCGTTTCCGGCGTGGAGCGAGACCCCGCCGCTGAAGCGCGCGCGTTTGATGTTCAAGTTCAAGGAGCTGCTCGAGGCGCACCAGGACGAACTGGCCGAGCTGATCACGCGCGATCACGGCAAGCTGTTTTCCGACGCGAAGGGTGAGGTGGTGCGCGGTATCGAGATCGTCGAATTCGCGTGCGGCATTCCGAATCTGCTCAAGACGGATTTCACCGATCAGATCGTAGGCGGCATGGACGCCTGGAACATGCGTCAGCCCGTTGGCGTGGCCGCGGGTGTCACGCCGTTCAATTTCCCGATGGTCGTGCCGTGCTGGATGTTCGTGATGGCGGCCGTGTGCGGCAACACGTTCGTGCTCAAGCCTTCTTCGCGCACGCCTTCGGCTTCGATCCGGCTTGCCGAGCTCTTCATCGAAGCGGGCTTTCCCAAAGGCGTATTCAATGTCGTGCAAGGCCACAAAGAGGCCGTTGACGAGCTGATCGCGCACCCCGACGTGGCTGCGATTTCCGTGGTCGCCTCGACGCCGGTGGCCGAATACATCTACGCAGAAGGCGCAAAGCGCGGCAAGCGCGTGCAGGCGCTCGGCAGTGCGAAGAATCATCTGATTGTGATGCCCGACGCCAATCTCGATCAGACCGTCGAGGCCGTGATCAACTCGGCATATGGATCGGCCGGCGAGCGCTGCATGGCTACCTCGGTGGTGGTCGCGGTGGGGCGTGTTGCCGATGATCTGCTCGAGCGTCTCGTGCCGCGTGTGCGTTCGCTGAGGATTGGCGGCGGCATGGAGCCCGATCTGGACATGGGGCCGCTCATCGACGAGGCCCACCGCACGAAGGTACTGGGTTATATCGATTCGGGCGTCGCGGAAGGCGCGAAGCTCGTCGTCGATGGCCGCGGCCATACCGTGCAGGGCCGCGAAGAGGGCTTCTTCCTTGGCGGCTCGCTCTTCGACGATGTGAAGCCGAACATGCGCATCTACCGTGAAGAGATTTTCGGGCCGGTGCTGTCGATCGTGCGCGTGCCCGATTTCGCGAGTGCGGTGGCGCTCGTCAATGCGCACGAACTGGCGAACTGCGTGTCACTCTACACATCCGACGGCAGCACGGCCCGCGCCTTCGCGCGGCAGATCCAGGTGGGCATGGTGGGCATCAACGTGCCGAGCCCGGTGCCTTCGGCATGGCATTCGTTCGGTGGCTGGAAGCGCTCGTTGTTCGGCGACCATCACGCGTACGGGGAGGAAGCCGTGCGCTTCTACACGCGCTACAAGAGCATCATGCAGCGCTGGCCCGACAGTATCGACAAAGGCCCTGAATTTACGATGCCGGTGGTGAATTAAGCCTCTGCGTGCGTTGACGCGCTTTTGATGCAGCGAGCCCGCGCAGACATTGAATCGATGTCTGCGCGGGCATTTTTGTGTCCAGCCAAAACGGGCGAACCGGCGCGGCGTGAATCGACCCTTACGTGCAGGGTTCGCGCAGCAGGCGGGGACTCGGGAAGAAACGGGCAAGTTTGCGCACGGCGCAGCCGCGCGAACCGTATGGTGCCGGATCGCAAACCCCGGTGTTTCCATGACTGTGTTGAATACGGCAACTGTCAATTCCGCGTGGCAGCGTTGATGCTCTGTGCAGGAAGCTTAATCTTGAGGCTACGGTTACGTTATCAACGCTGATGGCCGGGCGAGGGGGCTTGAATGCCGATGCCCCGAATGCTTCGGCGACACGCATTATGCAAGGTGAAGGACGATGAGATACGACGCTTCGAATAGTTGCAATGCCGGTGGACAGGGCGGAGCCAATGAACGGCTCGATACGGCAGCCGTGCCGCGTGGGGAGGCTCAGGCAGCGGGCGCAGCGAAAGCGCCAGCGAGAAATTGGGCGTGGGCACACCAAAGCGAGTCATACGACTGGATGGACTCGCATGTGCTTCTTCCCACTACGGACTTACCGTCGCTGGACGGCTCGATTCGCACGCCGAAATGAATTCGATGCCGGTGTGATAACGGGGCGTCAAAAATACGGAAGCACCTCACTGTGCAACTCGTCCAGTATTTCGGTGTACGGGCGCGGCGTGACTTTCGGATTCAGGGCGACATGGCTCACGCCCGCTTCGCGGGCCTGTTCGAGAAAACGCCTGAGCGCGCGGCTGCCGATTGCGAATCCGCCCTTGATCGCCCGGAACGGGTAGTCGGGGTTGCGATGCAGATAGAGGAAGCCACCAAAGGCGGCCGGTTTGAACGCATCGCTTCCCATCGACTGCGCCACCTGCTCCTTCCAGTCGCGGGCAAACTGATCGAGATTGGCGGGGCCGGGGACGAAACCGAGGTAGGCGTCCATATTAGTCGCGATCCATTCGAGGCTCTGCTGGGCCCGGCCCACGGCAATCGTCGGCGTGCGCCCATAGGGCGGCTTGGGCAGCAGGTCGAGCGTGCCGGCCGACTTGCCGAAACGGGAAGACGCGAAAACGGGAAAGTGCTGCTCGCTCACCGTCCTGTAGGTCTGGTACGCGTCGCGAAACCGCTCGCCACGCGTATCGAAGTCGATGCCGAAGAGGGGATACTCGGACGGTCTGTCTCCCGAGGACATCCCTAGCAAGAGCCTGCCGCCGGTCAGCTGGTCCAGAGAATTCACCTGCTTGGCCAATATGTGCGGCTCGCGCATGGGCAGCACGATCCCCGTCGTTCCGAGCGCGATTTTCTTCGTCACGGCCGCGAGGCTGGCGATATAGACCAGCGGTTCGAAGATCTGGCCGACATCGCCATATGAAGGATCGTAGAAAGGGATGTCGCGCATCCACAGTGCGGCCACGCCCATCGCCTCGGCGCGTTGCGCCATTTCGGCGTGATCGCGCATGGTCGGCATGGGCGAATCCGGATGAGTCTCGAGCGGAAGGATCAGCCCGATGCTGAGCGCGTCCTTGCGAAACACGCTGCGGTAAGCGGGATGTTCCCAAAGCTCGTGCGTGACGGGGGCAGATGCCCTCATTGCCGTGATCGCTGACATGTCCATTGCGTTTCCCCTTTGAGAAGCGAAGGTTACGCACGATCCACGGTGGCAAAAACCACCCGCGGCGAACAAGTGTTGATACTCGCGGTCAATAACGCAGGTTCCGGCGGTCCATCAATCGTCGGAATGGATCGGCTGTCTCTGCTTCATCTGCAACACGCCCGCGGCTCACGCGGCTTGCAGTGTGTTGCATCGGCCGGTTGAATCCGCAGGGTGTAGCGCCACTCCCGCAATCAAGCGGGGGCGATACGAGCCTTGAGGCGCGGTGACATGAAGTCGAGAAAGGCGCGCAGCTTCAACGGCAGCGGCGCTTGTCCCTTATGCACGAGACTCACGGGCAACGGCGCGGACTCGAACGTGTCGAGCACGATGCGTAGTTCGTTGGCCCGTATCGCGTCCTCGACCTGGTAGGACAGCACACGGATGAGTCCCACGCCGAGCGTCGCGGCCGCGATGGCGGCTTCCGCCGTGTTGACGGCAAGCCGCGAGCGGATCGGCACGGATATCTCCGACTTGCCGTTGCCGAAAACCCACGCACGCATGGACGCGAGGACTTCGAAGGTCACGCACTGGTGGTTCGCGAGAGCCTCGGGTTTTTCCGGCGCGCCGTGCGTTGCCAGATAGTCGGGGCTCGCGCAGATGACCCGGCGCACGGCGCCGACGCGCGTCGCGACCAACGTGCTGTCGGGCAACTCGCCAATGCGGATCGCGACGTCGGTGTGCTCGTCCATCAGATGCACGACGCGATCCGTGAGGACGAGGTTGATGTCGATCTCGGGATAGTGCGCGAGAAAATCCGCAACCACCGGCACGATGTGCATGCGCCCGAAAGCGACGGGCGCGGTGACGATCAGTTCGCCCTTGGGCGAGGCGTATTCGCCTGTCGCGGCGCGCTCGGCCTCGCCAATCTCTTCGAGAACGCGCCGGCACGCGGCCACATACGAGGCCCCGGATTCCGTGAGCGAAAGCTTTCGCGTCGTGCGGTGAAGCAGGCGCGTTTTCAGGTGCGATTCCAGTTCCCCGACCTTGCGGCTGACCGTTGCCAGCGGCATGTCGAGGCGCCGCGCGGCAGCCGAAAGGCTGCCCGCATCGACGACGGCGATGAGGATGGACATGGCTTCGAGGCGATCCATGGACCTTACCAATTGGTGGAAGGATGAATCTTGATCGTGAGGGATTCTCTTCGCAAATGCAAGCGCGTAACGTTGCCACCTGAATCCGGGAGAGCGGCATGTCGCTGCCAATACCGGAAGCTCAATAAAAGGAGAACACCTTGAGCGGCCGAACCACCACCTCTGAGAGTGCAGCCCCGCCCGTGGTAGCGTCTCGCGGCAGGATCGTCATGATGGCGATCGTCGCCGGAGCCGTGATTACTAACATCTACTGCACCCAGCCGATCCTGCCGTTGATCGCGGCGGGTCTGCGCGTGAACCTGACGTCGGTCGATCTCGTCGCCGCGGCGGCGCTGCTCGGCTTCTCGACGGGTCTCGGGCTGTTGTTGCCGCTCGGCGACCGCTACGACCGGCGCAAGCTCGTACTCGCCCAGATCGCGCTTGCCTTCGTTTTTGCGGGCGCGGCGGCGGTTGCGCCCGGTATCTGGGCGCTCATCGGGGCTTCCTTCGCGCTTGGCGTCGTCAGCTGCGTTCCACAGCAGCTCGTGCCCTTCGCGGCTGTCATGTCGTTGCCGAGCGAGCGAGGGCGTTCGGTCGGGACGGTCGTGAGCGGGATCATGGTGGGCATCCTGGTCGGCCGCACGATTGCCGGCGTGATCGGCGCAGCTTATGGCTGGCGCGCGGTTTATGGCGCCGAGGCGGCGTTCATGGTGCCCGTGTGGTTCGCTGCAGCGCGCCTGCTGCCGCGCGGCGTGCCCTCCACGAATCTTTCGTATGGGCGCCTGCTCGCTTCGCTGTGGCCGCTGGCGCGCCAAAATCGTCCGATTCGTGAATCGATGATGATCCAGGCGTTGCTGTGGGCCTGCTTCAACGCGTTCTGGGTCAATCTGGCCGCGCTCCTTGCGAGCGGACCGTGGCACCTCGGCAGTGCGTGGGCAGGCGGCTTTGGCCTCATCGGCGCAGCCGGTGCGTTTGCCGCTTCACTCAGTGGCCATGGCTGCGACCGTATCGGCTTCCGCCGCGTCATCGGGATCAGCATCGGCGTCGTGACGCTTGCCTACGTGGTGCTCGCGGGCGCCAGTACTTCGATGACCTTGCTCGTCGTCGGCGTCATCGTGCTCGATATCGGGGTGCAGGCCGGCCTCGTTTCCAACCAGACTCGCGCCTTTTCCGTGGATCCGAAAGCGCAGGGCCGCATCAACAGCCTCTACATGACTGCCACCTTCTTCGGCGGCGCAGTCGGAACGACGGTCAGCGGCTGGCTGATGACCCGCTTCGGCTGGTCGGGCATTGTCGCCTTCGGTATCGTGCTCGGGCTCCTCGCTGCCGTAATCCACTTGATCGGCGCCCGCCATCACCACCACGGCAAGCGTTCGAGTCAGCTTGCCGACGCGCCGGTCGCGGCGGGCCGGATCTCCTCAAACCCGGACTAGAGCGAGTCAAGGGAATCTGGCAACTGGGGGCGGCCGCGTCGCGGTTGGCCCCCGGCGTTGAAATTCTGGAATTGTTATGATTGGCATTGTGCGCGTTGCGCTGAAAAGGCCTTATACCTTCGTTGTACTGGCCGTTTTTATCCTGATCGTCGGCTTCCTGGCGGCATTTCGTACACCTACGGATATTTTTCCTCCGATCAATATCCCGGTCATCAGTGTCGTCTGGCAGTACACGGGGCTTTCGCCCGACCAGATGGAAGGTCGCGTCATGGCTCCGTACGAGCGCGTGTTGACGACGACCGTGAACGGCGTTGAACACATCGAAGGAACCTCGCTCACCGGTTACGGCATCGTCAAGATCTTCTTTCAGCCGGGCACCAATATTGCCACGGCGAATGCGCAGGTGACTGCGATTTCACAGCAGATCCTGAAGCAGCTGCCGCCTTCGGCCACGCCGCCATTCATCATCAATTACAACGCGTCGACGGTTCCCATCATCCAACTCGCCCTTTCCGGAAAGGGGCTTTCCGAGCAGAATCTGGCGGACCTCGGCAAGAACCAGCTGCGCCCGATTCTGGCCACGGTGGCCGGCGCCGCCATTCCGTTTCCGTTCGGCGGCAAAGACCGTCAGGTTCAGATCAACGTCAAGCCGTCCGCGCTCGAAGCGCGCTCGTTATCGGCCGAGGATGTGCTCAACGCGCTGGCGGCGCAGAACCTCGTCACGCCGGTTGGCACCGAAAAGATCGGCAATTACGAGTACACGCTGCAGTTGAACGATGCGCCGCCGACGATCGCGGCCATCGCGAGATTGCCCATCAAATCGGCCAACGGCACGGTCGTTCATATGAGCGACGTCGCCGATGTGACCGACGGCAGTCCTCCCCAGCCGAACATCGTTCACGTGGAAGGCAAGCGTTCTGTTCTGCTAACTGTGTACAAGAACGGTTCGGCGTCCACGCTGGCCATCATCGACGGGATCCGTCACAAGGCCGCCGATGCGAAGGCCTCGTTGCCGGACGCGCTTCAGATCGACCCGATCGGCGACCAGTCCATCTTCGTTCGTTCGGCCATTACGGGCGTGGCCCGCGAAGGCGTGATCGCTGCGGTGCTCACGAGCGTGATGATCCTGCTGTTCCTCGGCAGCTGGCGCTCTACCGTCATTATCGCGACCTCCATTCCGCTCGCTATTCTGGGGTCGATTTCGCTGCTGGCGGCACTCGGCGAGACGCTGAACATCATGACGCTCGGGGGGCTCGCGCTCGCGGTGGGGATTCTCGTCGACGACGCCACGGTGACGATCGAAAACATCAACTGGCACCTGGAGCAAGGCAAGGATGTCGAGCGCGCCATTCTCGACGGCGCCGCGCAAATCGTGACGCCTGCGTTCGTTTCGCTGCTTTGCATTTGCATCGTGTTCGTGCCGATGTTCTTCCTGGACGGCGTGGCGAAGTTCCTCTTCGTGCCGATGGCGGAAGCGGTGATCTTCGCGATGGTTTCCTCGTTCATCCTCTCGCGCACGCTCGTGCCGACGATGGCCAAATATCTGCTGAAGCCGCACGCGCACGCCGACGAGCAGCATGGCCGCGAGCCTGCCAGTGCGTTGGCGCGCTTTCACCGCGGATTCGAGCGCGGATTCGAACGCGTTCGTTCGAACTACAGTGCCATGCTCGAACTGGTGTTGATGCGGCGTCGCGGATTCGTGATTGGGTTCTTCGCATTCGTTGCGTTGTCGTTCGCGTTGATGCCGCTGCTCGGGCGCAACTTCTTCCCCGACGTCGACGCCGGCCAGATCCTGCTGCACGTGCGTGCGCCGGTTGGCACGCGTGTCGAACGCACGGCCGAGATTTTCGCCGAGGTGCAGGCGCAGGTTCGCGCGACGATTCCGCCATCGGAGCTGGGCACCGTGGTCGACAACATCGGGCTTTCGACCAGCTCGATCAACACGGCCTACAACAACACCGGCACGATCGGCCCGCAGGACGGCGATATCCAGATCTCGCTCAAGGAGGGTCACGGGCCCACCGCCGCCTACGTGCGCAAGTTGCGCGAAACGCTGCCGCGCGCGTTTCCGGGCGTCACGTTCTCGTTCCCGCCTGCTGACATCGTCAGTCAGATTCTGAACTTCGGCTCTCCCGCGCCCATCGATCTGCAGATTCGCGGCAACAATCTGCCGGCCAACTTCGCGTATGCAAACCTGCTGCTGCGCCAGATCCGCCATGTTCCGGGCGTGGTCGATGCGCGCATCGAGCAATCCCAGGCCAATCCGCAATTCAATATCGATGTGGACCGCGACCGCGCGTCGCTGCAGGGCCTGACCGAACGCGACGTCACCAATAGCCTCGTCGTGCACATGGCGGGATCGAGCCAGATCGACCCGACGTACTGGCTCAACGCGGCAAACGGCGTGGAATATTCGATCGTTCTCCAGACGCCGCAATACAGCCTCGATTCGCTTGCTTCGCTGGTGAATCTGCCTGTCACGGGCGGTGGCGCGGCAAACGACGGGCAGATACTCGGCGGCGTGGCCAGCATTCACCGCACGGCCAGCAACGAAGTGGTCAGCAACTACAACGTGCAGCCGATGGTCGAGATTTTCGCCACGACCCAAGGTCGCGATCTCGGTGCGGTGGCCGGCGATATCCGGCACATCGTTTCCGCCAACGCGAAGGGGGCGCCGAAGGGCGCGAAGGTCGTCCTGCTCGGCCAGGCGCAGACGATGAACAACGCCTTCGCGGGCCTCTCCTTCGGGCTGCTCGGGGCGGTCGTGCTGATCTACCTGCTTATCGTCGTCAACTTCCAGTCGTGGGCCGATCCGCTCGTGATCGTGGCCGCGTTGCCCGGCGCGCTGGCCGGCATCGTGTGGATGCTGTTCGCGACGGACACCACACTGTCGGTTCCCGCGTTGACGGGCGCCATCATGTGCATGGGCGTGGCGACGGCCAATTCCATCCTGGTGGTGAGCTTCTGCCGCGAACGTCTGGCCGAACACGGCGACGCGTTCAAGGCAGCACTCGAAGCCGGCGCGACCCGGTTTCGTCCGGTGCTGATGACGGCGCTCTCGATGATCATCGGCATGGCGCCCATGGCATTGAGTCTTGGCGAGGGCGCAGAGCAGAACGCGCCGCTGGGCCGGGCAGTGATCGGTGGACTGCTGTTCGCCACTGCCGCCACGCTGTTCCTCGTGCCCGCCGTTTTTTGCATGGTCCATTCGCGTACGGGGCGCACTGCGACCACACCGATTTCCGGAGATTCGATTCATGTCGTCTGAACCCACATCGCGCAGCGCAAACGCGCAGCGCCAGCTTTCGTTTGCAGGGATGGTCGGAGGGGCGCTCGCCGTCGTGATCGTCGTTGCCGGCACCACGCTTCGCGTGAGACACGAGCACCAGCTCAAGGACTGGACGCAGGCACAAGCCATCCCCTCGGTGAATGTCGTGGTGCCGGTTCCCGAGGCGCCAGGCGGCTCGCTGGACCTGCCTGGCCGGCTGGAGGCCTTCGAGAGCGCGCCCATCTATGCGCGGGTGAGCGGCTACCTGAAATCGTGGAGTGTCGACATCGGCAGCCAGGTGAAGGCCGGTCAAACGCTCGCCGAGATCGACACGCCCGAACTCGATCAGCAGTTGGTCCAGGCGAAGGCGGACCTCGCGAGCGCGAAAGCGGATGCCGTACTCGCCAAAACGACTGCCGCGCGCTGGCAGAGCCTTCTGGACTCCGATTCCGTGTCACGCCAGGAGGTCGATGAGCGCACGCAGGACTCCGCGGCGAAGGCGGCGCGCGTGGACGCGGCTCAGGCCAACCTCGACAGGCTCGTCGCGACCAAGGCTTTCGCGAAGATCGTCGCGCCGTTCGACGGCGTGATCACCGCGCGCGACACCGACGTCGGCGCATTGATCAATGCGGGCAGCGGCGCTGGAGCGCAGCTCTTCTCCGTTTCGAGCGTGGACAAGCTGCGGGTGTACGTGCGTGTGCCGCAGGAATACGCACCGGTCATCAAACCTGGCGGGACGGGGACCTTCACCGTGCCGGAGTATCCCGGCAAGCGCTTCACGGCCACGGTGGTGGGGCTGGCCGACTCCGTGAACGCGGCGTCGGGAACGTCGCTCGTGCAGTTGCTGGTCGACAATCCCGGTCACCTGCTGCTGCCGGGCGATTTCGTGAATCTGCACTTTACGCTGCCGGCGCGCGCCGGCGCGCTGCGGGTGCCGGCCAGCGCACTGATATTCGACAACCGCGGGCTGCGGCTCGCCACGGTCGATCGCGGCGGCGCGGTCCGGTTCAAGTCGGTTGCGATTTTGCAGGACCTCGGAAACGCGGTCGATATCGGTTCGGGACTCGCCGGCGACGACCGCGTGATCGATGCCCCGCCCGATGGCCTCGTGGAGGGCGATCGCGTTCAGATCGTGAGCCCCGCGGCCAAGGTTGCAAGTCATGGCTAAGTACCGGACATTGGCTTCGATCGCGAGTGCCGTGGCGCTCGCTGCGTGCTCGCTCGCGCCGCACTATGAAGTGCCGGATGCACCCGTTGCGGCGCAGTACCGGTCTCAGGGGCCGTGGTCACTGGCCAGCCCGGCCGACCAGCTCGACCGTGCGGGATGGTGGAAGCTGTACCAGCAGCCCGAACTCGACGACCTCGAACAACGGCTGATCGCGAACAATCCCGATCTGCGCGCCGCATTGTTCCACTACGAGCAGGCCGAGGCGTACATCAGGCAGGTCAGCGCGCAACAGTATCCTCAGGTCAGCGCCGCCGGCAACGTGCAGCGCGAGCGCGAGTCGGACACGAGGCCGTTGCGCTCCGCCACGGGGCCGACCGACTACAACTCGGCGACGCTCGGCCTCGAAGTCGATTACGAAGTCGACCTTTGGGGGCGTGTGCGCGATTCCGTTGCGGCTAGCAAGGACGAGGGACAGGCGGCACATGCGGATCTCGCCTCCACGCAGTTGAGCCTCGAAATCGAGCTGGCGCGAAGCTACATCAACCTGCGCGGCCTCGATCAGCAAATCCAGCTTATCGAAGGCACTGAAGCGGCGTACCAGAAGGCACTCGATCTGACGCGCAGCCGGCATGGCGCGGGCATCGTCTCGGGTCTCGACGTGGCGCGCGCGAGCAACCAGTTGTCGTCGGCGCAGTCCGAGCTCACCCAGGTCAGGGCGAAGCGAGCATTGCTCGAACACGCGGTGGCCGTGCTGGTTGGCGCGTCGCCGTCGGAGTTCCAGATTGCGCCGGGCGTCGAACCCATCCCGTTGCCCGCGATCCCGGTTGGCGTGCCGTCGGATCTGCTGCAAAGGCGGCCGGATGTCGCCGCAGCCGAGCGGCGCGTGGCGGAGGCCAATTCACGCATTGGGGTGGCGCGCGCGGCGTACTTCCCGACACTCACGCTCAGCGCACAGGGCGGCGTGCAAAGCTCGGTGCTGGGGGACCTGCTGAGCCTCCCCAGTTCGTACTGGGCGATCGGGCCCTCGCTCGCGGTGTACCTGATGGACGGCGGCAAGCGGCGGGCGCAGCTGGACTCCGCGAAGGAGGCAACGGCTGAGGCCGGAGCGCGCTACCGCAGCGTGGTGCTGGCCTCGTTCAGGGAAGTGGAAGACAACCTCACGCTGCTCGACGACCTGGGCACCGCAACGGATCAGCAGCAGGACGCAGCCAATGCGGCGCAGACCTCGGAGAACCTTGCGCTCTCACGCTACCGGCGCGGTGCGTCGAGTTATCTGGACGTGGTCGAGGCGCAATCCTCAGCGCTCGAGGCGCAGCGCAGCGTGATCGAGCTTCGAACGCAGCAGCTGGATGCGAATGTGGACCTCATTCGCGCGCTCGGCGGTGGCTGGACCACAGATGATCTGAAGCACGGGTAAGGGAATCAGACAGCCGCACCGGCGTGCGCCTGGGTGACGCGAGGTCTGATTACGCGGTGTAAAGAGTGAATTGAGGCTGGCATGGTTGGTGGCGTCGAAGGTTGATCTTATAGTGTTTCAGCTAGATGCAAGCAGATGATGCATCAGGATTTTGATGCACCGGCGCGGGCCGTTGCCGTGTCGATGAGTCGGTAAGTGCTGCTCGATTCGCAGCGTCGTTGACTGGAGAAGCGAAAGTGAAATTCTCGATGAAAACCGAAATCCGCACGGGCGATCTTTCGACGATCGAGCATGCGATGAAGAGCGTCGACGCCGACGCGAAGGTCGAGGTGGACGTTGGCGCGCAGACGGTGAGCGTCGACTCGTGGCTGATGCCCGAGGAGTTTCTCGTCGCCTTCTACGACGAAGACCTCGACGTCGCCATTGCTGAGTGGTAACGCGCGAGAGAGTCGACCCGTAGCCGTGGGCCGCCGGGGTGGCCCAGATGTCACCCATCCTGGCCCATATCCAGCCTTTCTGGCGGGCCAGACAGCTTCAATCGTTGTCAGAATCATCGGAAGCATTTCTCACGATTCTTCCAGCAGCACACCAAAAAGGTGCTGATTGGGCCGTGTTCCTTACGGAGAACCCGTTGGAGCCTTGGTCCATACGCTGGTACGGAACATACGCTGTTCTCGAGTTGGAAGGGAAATCCATCCTTTGACTGTGGCCGCCGATCGTTTCGGCGCCCATTTCCATGCGAGCCAGCCATGACCCGAAATCCGAAAACCAATGTGGATGTCTCCCCTAAACCGCCGCATGCCGGCGAAGTGATGTCGGGTGCCGACATCATCCTGCGCGTACTGAGCGAGCAGGGCGTGGACACCGTGTTCGGCTATAGCGGCGGCGCGATCTTGCCGACGTACGACGCCGTGTTTCGATTCAACGAAATGCACGCGGACCAGCCCGAGCGACAGATCAACCTCGTGGTACCCGCCAACGAACAGACCGCCGGCTTCATGGCCGCCGGCTATGCGCGCGCGAGCGGCAAGGTTGGCGTATTCATGGTGACGTCGGGGCCCGGGGCGACGAACGCCGTGACGCCGATCGCCGACTGCTACGGCGATTCGGTTCCCGTCGTCCTCATCAGCGGGCAGGTGCCGCGCGCCGCGATTGGCAGCGATGCGTTCCAGGAAGCGCCCGTATTCAACATCATGTCGGCGTGCGCGAAGCAGGTGTTTCTCGTCACCGACCCCGAAAAGCTCGAGCAGACGCTGCGCACCGCGTTCGAAGTCGCGCGCACCGGCCGTCCCGGCCCGGTTGTGGTGGACGTGCCCAAAGACATCCAGAACTGGACCGGCGCCTGGCAAGGGCAAGGCACGTTGGCGTTTCGCGGCTACACCGACCGTCTTCGCAAGGTGGCCAAGGGCGCGCGTCTCGGCGACGACAAGCGCAGTGAATTTTTCCGCCTGCTCGCCCAAAGCAAGCGACCGCTGCTGTATGTCGGCGGCGGCATCGTTACGGCCGGCGCCACCGCGGAGCTGCGCGAATTCGCCGAACGCTACCGCATTCCCGTGGTGAGCACACTGATGGGGCTCGGCACCCTCTCAGTGCGGCACGAGTTGGGACTTGGCATGCTGGGCATGCACGGCGCAGCCTGCGCCAACTACGCGGTGGAAGATTGCGATTTCCTGATCGCGGTGGGCGCGCGATTCGACGACCGCGTCGCCGGTGGCCGCCCGCATGCGTTTGCGCCGCGCGCGCAATACGTCGCGCACATCGACATCGACGAGGCTGAGATCAACAAGGTCAAGCGCGCGCACTGGACCCACGTGGGCGATGCCAGGGAGACCTTGATTTCGCTGATGAAGCACGATGCGCAAGTGCAGGCGCCGTCGGCCTGGTTCGACCATATCCAGGAGCTGAAGCGGCGCTACGGCATGAACTACGACCGCAACAGCCCTCTCATTCAACCGCAGTTCGTGGTCGAAAAGCTCAGTGAAATCACCGGCGGACGAGCCATCGTCACCACGGGCGTTGGCCAGCACCAGATGTGGGCCGCACAGTTCTTCGATTTCGTCGAGCCGCGCAGCTTTCTCACGTCGGGCAGCATGGGGACGATGGGGTTCGGGCTGCCCGCGGCGATCGGGGCGCAAATGGGGCGACCCGATGCGCTCGTGATCGACATCGATGGCGACGGCAGCATCCGCATGAACATGGGCGACATGGAGACGGTGACCACCTACGGGGTGCCGGTCAAAGTGCTGCTGCTCAACAACGTCGGCGACGGGATGATCCGCCAGTGGCAGCGCCTCTTTTACGACGGGCGGCTGTGCGTAAGCGACAAGTCGCTTCATCGAAAGGATTTCGTCATGGCCGCAAAGGCCGACGGGTTCGAATTCGCGCAACGTGTCGAAAAGCTCAACGAGCTCGAAGAGAAGCTCAGGGCTTTCGTGGAATACGAGGGACCGGCGTTCCTCGAAGTCATGATCGATCAGGATGCCGACGTGTTCCCGATGGTCGGGCCGGGCCAGAGCTATTCGGAAATGATCACCGGACCGTTCATCCCTTCGCGGGATGAGCGCCAATCCGGCGGTAAAAGTGCAGGGCAACAAGCGGCTACAGACATGTTCTAGGTCGGCACGGGGGGCCCTGGCTGGCGTCCATTCGGGACGCCAGCCAGCAGCACTTTCGATCGCAGAACATGGCATCCCTGCTATTTTTTGTATGTCAAATTTAGGAAACCTACATGCTTCAGTTTTATTTTCATCCGACGCCGAATCCCACCAAAGTGGCACTCCTGCTCGAAGAACTCGAACTGCCGTTCGAGGTCGTTGCCGTCGACACCTTCAAGGGAGAGCAGCACACGCCCGAATATCGTGCGATCAATCCGAATGGGAAAGTGCCGGCCATTGTGGATGAAGGCGTCACCGTGTTCGATTCGCACGCCATCTTGCTGCACCTGAGCGCAAAGCACGGCAAGTTCGTGCCGTCCGCGCCGCAGGAGCATGCGCAAATGCTTTCGTGGCTGATGTTCGTCGGCACCGGCCTCTCGCCGTTCTCGGGCCAGGCCGTGCACTTCCTGCACCACGCGGCGCACTTGCTGCACCATGCGCCGGAGGCGCTGCCGTACGCCACGCAGCGCTACGTGAAGGAAGTGGATCGCCACTACCGCGTGCTCGATGCGCGTCTCGCGACTTCGAGGTATCTGGCCGGCGAGACTTATTCCATCGCCGACATGGCGCTGTGGGGCTGGGCCCGTTCCGCCGGCTATGTGTACGGCGAGAAGGGGCTGGCGGACTATCCGAACGTCAAGCGCCTCGTCGATGAAATTTCGGCACGCCCGGCGGCCGTCCGCGCCGCTGCGCTGCAGGAGCGGCTCACGTTCAAGTCCGACTTCGACGAAGAAACCCGCCGCGCACTGTTCCCGCTGAACACCTCGGCTGCGGCTTGAGCAAGCGATGAAAGCTCTCGCGCTGGCCGTATTGGAAACGGCCGGCGCGAAGGCGCAGACCGAACCGCAAGCCGGTATTGGGCTGGTACCGGTGCAATATGGCGTCACGCGACTTTCCGAGTGACGCCATGTAACAAAAGATGTTCTGCCCACTGCATTTATCGAGCCGGGCGCGGATCGTATAGTCGTTCGCGTGGGTGCGGGGTTGCTGCGGAGATGGAGCCGCGCGGCCAACACGTGCCGCGGTGGCATCACATTTTGAGCGAGATTATATGAAATTGATTTATGTTGGTGATCCGATGTGTTCCTGGTGCTACGGGTTCGGAAAGGAGCTTTCAGCGCTCACCGCGCGCCTGCCGGATCTAGACCTGGAGATTGTCGTGGGCGGCATTCGCGCCGGGGCGACAGACGTGCTCGACGCAACCGGAAAGCGCTTCCGCTTGCAGCATTGGCAACGCGTCGAGGCGCTGAGCGGGTTGCCGTTCAACCGCCAGGCATTCATGGCGCGCGAAGGCTTTGTCTACGATACGGAGCCGGTTTGCCGTGCGGTTGTCGCGGCTCGCCGCATCGCCGGCGAAGAGGGGTTGCTCAAGGTCTTCCGTGCACTTCAGAACGCGTTTTACGTTGAAGGGCTCGACACGACCGACGGTCACGTGCTGAGCGATGTCGCGGTGAAGGCGCTCGACGCCATGGGCGTTGCAGTTAGCGCCGACGAGTTCTACCAGACCTGGGCAGCGGCAGAAACGAAAGACGAGACGCAGCAGGATTTCGCACGTGCCAGAGCGCTTGGCGTCGCATCGTTCCCGACGGTGCTTCTGGAGACGCAAGGACGCATCGTCACGATCCAGTCTGGGTACGCGGGCGTGGACGAACTCGAGCATCGGCTCAGCCAGTTCGCGGGGCTTGCCGCTTGATCGGGCAGTGAGTTCGCGCTGTCAAGCGGGCCGCGCGCTCAATCGTGCGGCCCGAGCCCGGCTGGCTGGCCGGGCGCGCAAGCCGTGAATGCGCTTTGGCGAAGGAAGTGCATGCCGAAGCGGGAGTCAATGAGGAGTGCGATTCAATGAGCGATACCAACGAAGTTGTCGAACTCGTCCAGCGCTATTTCGATGCGACCTGGCGAGGCGACGTCGCGCAGCTGAGAACCGTGTTCGACCCGCGCGCAATCGTGGCCGGCGAGGTGAACGGTCAACCCTATTACAAGACCATTGACGAGTATCTGGCCGGCGTGGCAAGCAGAAAATCGCCGGCTGAGCGGGGCGAGAAGGCCGAGATGGAACTCCTCATGCTCGATGTCCAGCACAACATCGCCACAGCGAAATTGCACGTGCGCATGCTTGGGTTCAACTATTACAACTACTTTTCCATCATGCGCCAGCAGGATAAGTGGCTCGTCATTACAAAGACGCTGACGAACGTGCAGTGAGCGTTTGCAGCAGCCAATCGCGCATGCCATCGCGGCATGCGCGTATTCGCGCTTAAGGCGCGATCTTTCAATGCGCCCGTCGCCCGGCCTCTCGGGCGTGGCTCAATCGTTCTGAACTGGTATGTCATGCTGAATCCATCCACGGGCGGCTCGCCGCAATCCAATGCAGGTTTTTCGCGCATGTTCGCGCGCGACCGTCTAACCCTCGGTCTGTTGTTTGCAATCGAATCGTATCCGGGGGATGCGCCTACCATGCGCAATCAGATCGCGCTTGCGCGCCGTGCCGAGCAGGCCGGCTTCGCCGCGCTCGGCGTGCGCGACGTGCCGCTGCGCGATCCGCGATTCGGTGATCTGGGCCAAATTTTCGATCCGTGGACGTGGCTCGGATACGTAGCAGGGCAAACCGAATCGATCGCGCTGTTTTCGGCTGCGATCGTCTTGCCTTTGCGTCATCCGCTGCATACCGCGAAAGCGGCAGCGAGTGTCGATCAGTTGAGTGGCGGGCGGTTCGTGCTCGGCGTTGCATCGGGCGACCGGCCCGTCGAATTTCCGGCATTCGCCGTCGATCGGGAAGAGCGTGGCGCGATGTTTCGCGAGCAGGTGGAGTATCTGAAGCTAGTGTGGGGCAGCGCATTTCCGGCGATCAAGAGCCGCTATGGCGTGCTGAGTGAAGCCGATCTCGTGCCCAAGCCTGTTGCGGAGCGTGTGCCGCTCTTCGTGACCGGCAACAGCGGACAGTCGATCGAGTGGATCGCGCAGCACGCCGACGGGTGGATCACGTATCACCGCCCGCTGCACAGCCAGGTGCAGTTGATCCGGAGTTGGCACGACACCGTGCAGGCCGTTTCACCGGGAAGCTTCAAGCCATTTGCCCAGCCCTGGCACATCGATCTCGCAGCCGATCCGGACGAGGCGCCCTCGCCGATTCACAACGGGCATCGTCTTGGCCGCAACCGGCTGATGCAGATGCTGGAGACGCTGGAGCAAGCGGGCGCCAACCACGTGCTGTTCAACCTCAAGTATGGAAGCCGCCCCGCGGACGAAGTGATCGAGGAACTGGCGACTCATATCGTGCCGCGATTCCCGGCACACGAAATGGTGCAAGCCATCGCATGATGGCGCGCGCCGCGAATGGCTCGCGGCGCGCGAAAAGCCTCTCGATTACTCGGGCAGAATCTGCGCGATGACGACGAGGATGACGGCCGAATTGGCCGGCAGCTGGCTATGCGAGAACGCCGAGCGTGCGTGACCGGCCTTTTCGCCGAGCACGGTGGCGAACAGTTCCGATGCCGCGTCGATGACGGCAGGCTGATCGTAGAATCCGTCGGCGCAGCTCACGTGGCCTTCGACACGGACGATGTGATGCAGGCGCTCGAAGCCGCCGAGGTGCCGCTCGATCTGCGCGAGCACGTTCAGCGCGGTGACGCGGGCGGCATTGCGGCCGTCTTCGAGCGTCAACGTTTCACCGACGCGCCCCGCGTAGGCGACCTTGCCGTCGACGAGCGGCACCTGGCCGGAGATGAAGAGCAGGTTGCCTGCTTCGCTGACGGCGGTATAGGCGCCAAGCGGCTGCGGCGCAACGGGCAATTCGAGGCCGAGTTCCGCGAGTTTTTGTTTGACGGTCATATTTGACTCCTTGAGCATGCTGTCGCGCACGTCAGTCAGATCGCGCGCAGCGTGTGCGTGTATCCGCACGAATGTTTCCTGTCGTCGGGCGGGGCCATTCGTCGAGTGTCTCGTCGAAAAGCCTGCGCCCGCCGGTCAGGCGGGCACGCCCCCCCGGGCAAACAATTGCTGCGCGGGGGGGAGGCGACGTTCGATGGCTTAGTGACCGGCGCTCTGGCCGCCGTCGACGTGCAGGATCTCGCCCGTCACGAACTGTGCCGAGTCGAGATAGAGGATCGCGTCGACGATGTCGCTCATCTCGCCCATGCGACCCACCGGGTGCATTGCGTCGAGCGTGGCGTGCGTTTCGACCGGGTGCATCGGCGACTTCATGATGCCCGGCGAAATGGCGTTCGCACGGATGCCGGACTTCGCATACTCGATGGCGAGCGACTTCGTTGCGGAGTTCAGGCCGCCCTTGGTGAGCGAGGCGAGCACCGAAGGCACCTTGCTGTTCGCCTGATCGGCGAGCGTGGTCGTGATGGTGACGATGTGGCCGCTGTTGTTCTTCAGCATCTGCTCGATGGCGAGCTGCGTGATGTTGAAGAAGCCATTCAGATTCACGTTGAGGATCGACGTGTAGTCTTCGGCGGTGTATTTCGTGAACGGCTTCGCAATGAAAATGCCCGCGTTGTTGATGAGCGTATCGACGCGGCCAAACTTGGCGACGGCGGCCTCGACCACGCGACGCGCCGTCTCCGGCTCACCGATGTCGCCGGCGACGGTCACGAGGTTGGGGTTGTCCGAAGGCTTGATCGAGCGCGACGTGGCGACGACGCGATGGCCGCGCGCGAGGAACGCCTTGACGGTTTCCGCGCCGAAGCCTTGGGATGCGCCGGTAACGATGACGACTTTCGAATTGCTCATGGTTTGACTCTCCAACTTGAAGGTTTCCGGCCGGGTTTGCTCCTGCTCGCCGGTCGAATCAACGGATCCGATGGATGCAGACTGTAGGCGCATCTCGCCCGATTTCGAACACCCGCCGTGGACAAAGAGTCTTGCGTCGCAAGAACAAATGGCGGTGCGAAGCGGCGTGGTGTGCGGCGGGGTGGGGGGGATCCGCCTGCACATTCAGCCGTGTTGATGAAACGCTCTCTCAGGCGGTGGCCTCGATGTCGGCACACAAGGCGTTCGCCTGACCGCCATAGGCAAACCCTGGTGGACATGGGGCACACTCGCTATCGTGGAACTGTTGACGGTATTGCCTGGGCGTCACGTTCAGGCACCTCTGAAATACCATGCGCATATGCGTGGCGTTGTGAAAACCGCATTTGAAAGCCACGGTCTTCATGGGCATGCTGTGTCCCTCCAGCAGCTTTCTCGCGGCGCTTACACGGACCTGATCCACGAATGCCGATGGCGTCGTCTGAAGATACTTCGAGAAAAGCCTCGACAAGGTTCGCCTGCTGACGAAGACGGCGTCGGCAAGCTGCTCTATCGAGAGGACATCGGAAAGATGGTCGTTGATATATCGCTGTACCTTTCCGATGATCGAACTCTCGTCCATTAGCGTTGCAACGTAAGGGTTGCGTTGATGGGGTTCGCTCTGCACGTCGGTGCCGAGGCGCCTCGCCAACTGATCGGCCAGGCGCTGGCCCCAATCCTCGGCGACGAGAGACAGGCAAAGATCCAGTCCCGCGCTCGCACCGGCCGATGAAATCAGGCGCCCGTCGCGTATCAGGTGTTTGTCGGGGCGTATTCGGGCGCGTGGAAATGCTCTGGACATGGGGCTTGCGTCTGCCCAGCGCGTGGCGACCTCCTTTCCGTCGAGCAGGCCTGCGTACCCAAGCAACCAGGCGCCATTGCAAACTGAACCGAATCGCTTCGAATCGGGCGCGCGAGCGCGCAGCCAATCCACCAGGTCGTGCTTCGGTCTCTGGTTGGACAGGTTTGCTCCGCTCGTCACCAGCAAGATGTCCGGGGTGGCCCGAAAATCGGCATAGGCCAATGGCACGCAAAGCTGCATCGCGTTCGAACATGCGACGTGGCCGGCGTGTTCGCCAATGAGTGTCACCTGGTACTGCTGATTATCAGTGAGGAACGTGTTCGCTTCGGAAAGCACATCGAGCAGGCCGGCAACATCCATGGCCTGCACACCATCGAGCACCACGATTGCGACTTTCATTTTGCGCACCCAGACTGACCAATGATCCAGATAGCTCAGCGGCGGCAGGAAATTGGTGTTCCAGCACCATGACCGACATCGTCCGGAATGGACGCGTATATGCGCGCGTCGGATCCCATTGAAAAAAGGGTACGCGGGCGACGTTGAATTGGCCATTCTACGAATGGCTGCCGCTTCGACGTGACGGCATGCGGTTCGTCATCCGTCGGTATAGGTGGGGTAGTACGTAGGGCTGGCTTGATGAGCGATGTGCCCAATGTGTGCGCTGTCCGCAGGGGTGCAAGGCGAAAGCGCGAGGGCAGCGCAAGCCCCGAATTTGCCACCGAATCGGCATGTTGCGCGATTCGTCGGGAGATACGCGTGGATGTGCCCTGTCGCGGCTCTGCATGCCAGGTGACGATGCGCCTTAATGCACGATGACCTCGCGAATGGCCGTGCGCCACGGGTACGAACAACAGGTGGCGATACGCGCAGCCATTGCTTACCATACGAAGCGTATCGGCGTTATCTTGCCGTCACGAACCTTTCAAAGACCGAGCGATGAAAGACGACAGCGTTGGGGCGGGAAGCGAACCATTGCCGGACTCGCTCGTCTATGTGATCGACGACGACGAGTCGATTCGAGGCGCGCTGACCAGCCTGCTCATGTCGGTCGGCATTCAGGTGCGGACGTTCGAATCGGCCGACGATTTTCTGGCCGCGGAAATACTGGATGTGCCGAGCTGTCTCATTCTCGACGTCCGGCTGCGCGGTACGAGCGGCCTGACGCTGCAGCAGGAGCTATGCAAGGAGAACGTGCGCTTTCCGGTCATATTCCTGACCGGGTACGGCGACATCGACATGTCCGTCAAGGCTATGAAGGCGGGTGCTTTCGATTTCATGACAAAGCCGTTCAAGGACCAGGATCTGCTCGATTCGATCGCCGCGGCCCTGAAAAGGGACGGCGAATTGAAGCGCCAGGAACGGCTCGTTGCGGGTATCCGTCAAGCGTACGATTCGCTTACGGCGCGCGAGCGGGAAGTCATCAGTCTGGTGACCGATGGCCTGTTGAACAAGCAGATCGCCGACCTCCTGTGTCTTAGCGAAGTGACGGTCAAGATTCATCGCGCGCAAGCCATGCACAAGCTGAAAGCCCGGTCAGTGGCCGAGCTCATCAAGAAGTTGCAGCAGGTGCTGCCGGTGCAGCACGGTGCCAGGTGAGGGTTCTGTGCGCGGGGCGTCGTGTCTTGAGTATTCACGACCCGCAAGGGGCAGTCGGGTATCTCCGAGCCGGCCGTTCGCCAGCGTCCGATATCACGCCGATTTACAGCTGGCGCGTCTCAACCAGCTTTCCATGTCGTCAATCGAGCAACGGTCAGTTCGCCATCCGATATGACCATCTGGCCTCGCGATCCATGCGGCACCTCCGGTAGGACGATACGCGGCTGTGAATTCACCCGCCGCATCCGTCAATGTCGCCATGAGTTCGGAGTCTGGCGTTTCAAAACCCTGTGCCGTGACCAGCACTGCTGACCTGGCGTCACCTGACCACGCGGCGAACGCTCGACAGAGTTCAATGAAGGCGCCAAATTGCTGTTCCATCGTGTCGACATAGCCAACAAGCGTATACCGGCCACGGCCGATAAATTCATGCAGTCGTCTTGCATGTCCGACGAAACGTTGCGACAGACCACCCGCATCCGGAAGCCGGTCACCCGGTGCGGGCGACAGAGGGTCTGCGTCGGTCCAACCATCGGCGACGATAGGGCTTCCGCGATACGTAATCAGCAGCTGGGTTTCGCGCATTGCCGGATTGGCAGCCTGCTGCGCGAGAACGGCATTGAGCGCCTCGCTCGTCGACTTGACGACATCGACGCCGACGGGATGTCGTTCCGCCTGATAGCTATCGAGCAGCGCAGGCCCTGCGAGACCCTTCGCGACATGGGCGAGCTTCCATGCGAGATTATGAACATCCTGCAGGCCGGTGTTCATGCCCTGACCGCCTACGGGAGGATGAATGTGCGCCGCGTCGCCAGCAATAAACACCCGGCCGCGCCCATAAGCCGATGCGATGCGATGGCTCACTCGATAGACCGACGACCATCGCATTGACGACAGTTGCACGCCTTCTGGCAGTGACGGCAACAGCAGAGCGCACATCGTGTCGAAGTCGGGTGCGCCAATGGCCGCAAGCGAGGAAGCCCGGTCTTCGGGCACGATCATCGAGAGCCGGTAGCGCCGCGCCGAGCCGCGAATGGGTACAGCAACCGCACTCGTCTTCGCGTGCGTCGAACCGGTCCTTTCGAATCGGTACATGGACCCGCGCGGCAATGTCCAGTCCACGTCCACGTCGGCGAGCGCGAAGGTCTGCGGATACTGCTCGCCTTCGAACGACAAACCGAGTGCGGTGCGCACCTTGCTGTGGGCTCCGTCGCACCCCACCAGCCACTTGCAACGTACGACGTGAGCGTCGCCCTGAGCGTCGGTTAGATGCGCCTTAACGCAATCCACGTCTTCCTCGAACCGGTCCAGCATAAAGCCGTAGTTGACCCAGCCGCCGTGTTCTGCGAATGCTGCCTCGAGTAGCCGCTCCGTTTCGTACTGCGCGAGCGAGAGTGATCCGTAAGGCAGGCCGTGGTCCGGCACGCGCATGCTGCGCTCCGGCACCATCACGCCATCGACTCGCGTCTCGACGCCGGTCAGCCATACCCCGGCGTCGATTGCGCGATCCACGATGCCGAGATCGCCGAATATCTCGAGCGTCCGTGGCGTAATGCCCAGTGCTTTGCAGAAAAATCCCCTCGCGGGTATCTTGTCTATCACGCTTACGGCGACACCCGCGCGCTGCAATTCGGCGCCGAGCAGCAGGCCGACCGGTCCCGCACCGACGATCAGCACATCCACGTCTTCCATGCCTTGCTCCTGACGGATTCGCTGCATCGTTCGCGAAGATGCACAAAAGCATAGTCCGGAACTGTTCGTGCCCGTACAAAAGAGCATGAAACGCCAGGCACTGGGTGCTACGCGAAGATTCCGGACGTGAGGCCGACTGCGCACGTGCGCTGAGTCACGCCTTGACGAAGCAAGGCAGGCCTTGCTCCCTCCGGATACGCAGTCCCACAGCCGCCTAATACGAACTACCGCAAGAATCATCCGAACGTATGATTGCTGGCCAGTCTGCGCGCCTGTAACTTACAAAAAGATTCAATCCTTCTGAATCATTTAAATGGCCAGCGGACTCCGGACAAAACCCAAGCGCTCCTCCGCCGTAATTGGAATGGTGGACGACGACGAATCCGTCCGGATGGCGCTATCCAGTTCGCTTCGTTCGGCAAACTGGAAGGTCATTGCCTATGCGTCCGCCACCCATCTGCTAGGCGATACGCGCCGCTCGGAACTGACGCTTGTCATCGCCGATATCCAGATGCCGGGCGTGGACGGGTTCGAGCTGCTCGAGTCGATCAAACAGTGGAAGCAGCCCGTCCCAGTCATTTTCATTACCGCCCACGCAACCGAGGAAATTATCGAGCGGGCCAAAACGGGGGGAGCCGCCGGCTTCTTCTCGAAGCCCGTGGACGACGCGCGGCTGCTTGCGTTGATTGGCCAGATACTCAAGCAGTAGTCGGAAGCGAAATTCTGCGCGCTGTCCCGCGAAAGGCTGGCGAGAAGCCGTCAGGCATCGGCTTGCAGCGGCAGCGTGAACTGGAAGGTGGCGCCGCGTGGCGGGCGCGACGTCACCCATAACCTTCCTCCGTGCCTTTCCACGATCGAGCGGCAGATCGGCAGCCCCATGCCGAGGCCGCTCGGTTTGGTCGTAAAGAACGCCTCGAAAACGCGTTCCTGGTGCCCGGCATCCAGCCCAGGCCCGCAATCCTGCACGGCAACGCAAAGTTCGCTTTCTTCGGTCTTGCTGGTTCGGATCGTGAGCGTTCGTTCGCCGATGTTCGTTGTGCTCATCGCTTCGATGGCATTGATCATCAGATTGAGGATCACCTGCTGCAACTGCACCCGGTCGCCGTATATGCGCGGCAGTCCTTCGACCAACTGAACGATGAGCTCCACCCCCGACTTGCTGGCTTCACCCCGCATGACCGCTATCAATTCATGAATCGTTTCGTTGAGGTCGAGGCTGTCTTTGCGCAACGGCTCTTTCCGGAAGAAGGCGCGGGTCCGGTCGATGATGCCATTGGCGCGCTCGCTAGCCGCGACGATCCGATTGAGCGCCTCGCGCGCTTCGTCGAGATTGGGCGGCCGCGCCGCCAGCCAGCGCAACGCCGCGCTCGCGTAGGCAGCGGTTGCGGTGATCGGCTGCTTCACTTCGTGCGCAATCGATGCCGATAGCTGGCCCATCGTCGCTACGCGGTTCGCGTGCGCCAGCTCCGCCTGCACTTCGCGATAGCGCCGCTCGCTTTGACGCGCTTCTTCCTCCGCCCGCTTGCGCTCGGTCAGGTCGAGCACGAACGCCACGCCTTCATTGCGGCCTGCTTCGAGAGTGGCGAGGCCGACTATGACGGGAACACGGCTGCCGTCCTTCCTGATGTACTCCTTTTCGTAGGGCTGGGCGCGACCCGTCTGCATGGTCTCCGCCAGGGCCCGTTCGCTGCTCTGGCGCCATTCCGCCGGCGTCAGGTCTTTCCAGCACACGCGGCCCGAGAGGACATCCTCGCGGTCGTAGCCGAGCATGCGCAGAAACGCGTCGTTGGCTTCAAGGACCTCACCATTCGCACTCCATACGGTCACGCCGATGATGTTGGCCTCGACGAGGCGCCGGATCCTCGCTTCGCGTTCCGCAAGGTCGCGGTACAAGCGGGCGTTCTCCAGCGAGATCGCCGCCTGCGAGGCCACCAGCTTCAGCACGGAGATGCGCGTGGGGCTGAACACGCGCGCCGTCAGGTTGTTCTCGAGGTAGAGCGCGCCAGTGAGCTTGGCCTGATTCATCAATGGCAGGCACAGAATCGAGCGGGCGTGATGCTGGCGAATGTAGCTATCGTCGGAAAACGGCGCCTCGGCCTGCGCATCGTCGAGAAAGACACTCTCCTGCGTGCGCAGGACGTGATAGAGGATCGACTCCGGCAGCATTGTCGCGCTCACGGGCACGTCGCGTAGCTGCACCTGGGCAGCCGATGTCGCTTCCGCCGCGACACGTTGCTGGCCGCCGGCCGACAGAACGAGCAGACCGCGTTCGGCACCGGCCTGCTCGATGGCCGTCCGCAACACCATATCGATGAGCTTTTCGAGCACGATGTCGCCCGAGGCGGCTTGCGACACCTTGATCACGGTCGCAAGGTCGAGATGTTCGAGCGGTGTTGCGATCGTGGTTGTCGCGCCGGGCGCGGCCTCCCCTGTATTCAGGTCGGGATAGCGCTCCTCGAGTTGCCGCACCTTGCCTTCGGCGCGCCAGCGCAGGTAGCCGTAGCGGGCGTCCTGCAGATACACGCGGGCGATCTTCTCGAAACCGCGCGCCGCGTAAAACCGCGACGCGAGTTCGTTGGCGAGCGCCTCGGTGTGAACGAAGCCACTTTCCTGGGCGAGCTGGATGGCCCGCTCATAAAGGTGCTCGGCATCGACCACGCGGTCTTCGATACGCGCGATCTCGGCACCGACCAGCGTGGCGCGGTCCGCGAAATTCTCCGGGCAGTTTTCTGCCCAGACCTGGAGCTGCCGGTGATGCGCGGCCACGGCGGCCAGGTGCTGCGACCGCTCGCCGGCCGGGGCGGCGTCGCACCACGCGGCCGCAGCCAGCGCGCCATAAAAGCGATATTCGGCTTCCTCGATGAACGACGACGAGGTCCATAGCAGCCGTTGCGCCTGCGCGGCAGCTTCCATGGCCGCAGCATGGTCGCCGGCAAGATAGCGCGCCTGCAATTTCCGTATCCAGTAGTAGCACGCCGGGACCGCCAGGGATGGATTGCCGGACAAGTGGCGTTCGATGCGAAGCTCGCTGAACCGCCCGTCATCGAAGCAGCCGAATGTCGGCGTCAAGCCGCGCAGCATGCGGATCAGCGCGAGTTGCGTGGCAATGAAATCGATCACATGGCCGAACCGCACCTTCTCCGCGAACGCCAGGCCGTGTTCGGCTTCGGCTTGCACCGCGGGCAGCGGGTCGCCCGCGAAGAGCTGATCCGAGTAAAGATTCGTGCACGCGAAGGCCCCATACATGACGTCGCCTATGCGGTTCGCGGCCTCGAACGCCCGGCGCAGCAAATCACGGCCCGCACGCACGTGCTTCATCCAGCGCACCGAAAACAGCTCGAAACACAGATAGGTGTTCGCCTCGAAGCGTCTGAGCCCGCGTTGTTCGACGAGGTCATAGCCGAGCTGGCCGAACCGGAATCCGAGCGGATAGTCGCCGAAACGCGGCCCGGCGACCCTGCTGAGCATGACATAGGCGAAACATGACGCGTCGCAGTTGCCGTGCGAGAGGCTCAAATTGATCGCCTTGCAGGTCATCAGGGCTGCCAGGTTTGCATCCGTCTGCAAGGCCGGGGCGAAGAGCTTGCTCAGCACCTCGGCGGTCGCGAGCGACGCTTCGTCCTCCATGAGCGGCAAATCGATGAGGGTGTCGAACGGCCTGCCCGCCAGCAGCAACCCGATGCGCTTGTATTCGAGCCGCACCTCCTCGTCGTCCGGATGCGGCGACCACTCGATACCGGCATGGCGCAGGTAGTCGAGACACACGGTGACCGCACGGCCGCTCTGATCGAGGGTCGTGCAGACATCCGTGCGCAGGCACGCGACGCTGGCCTGCTCGACCCGCGTCGCGGCGCGCTTCGAGAGCGCCGCGAGGCGCTCGTCGGCGGCCGATAACTGGCCGGTCAGAAACTCGCATGCGGCCCGGTTCAGTTCGAGCGCGAAGGCCAGCTCATGCCGGCGTTCCCAGCAATCGTCGCTGAGGAGTTGCGCACCGGTCACGAGATAGGTGAGCGCCGATGCAAAGGCGGTCGACGCCCTGGCGCGCTGGCCGGCGAGCAGATTGAAGCCGGCCAGTTGCTCGCGTTCGTCCCGTTCGGTGATCAGCGCGGCGCCGCGGTTGAGCTGGCCCGCAATCTCGAAGACCGCCTCCTCCAGCTTTTCGCGAGGCGTTTGCGCGGCGAGCAGCCGGCCGATGCGCAGATGCGTTTCGGAGCGCGAAGCCTCCGGAATCAGCGAATAGGCGGCTTCGTGAACGCGGTCGTGCACGAACGCGTAGGCGCCGTCCAGCCGCTCGACCAGCTCCTGCCGCACGGCCTCCCACAAGACCGTGTGGACTTGAGCTTCGGGCATGTCGAGAACGGTCGCGAGATTGCGCAAGCCGGCGAGGTTGCCGAGGCAGGCGAGCTGCTGCAACGCACGCTGCGCCTCGCCCGGCAGGCGAATCAACTTGCCGGCCATCAGGTCCACGACGTTGTCGGTGTAGACCTTGGCATGGATGCGATCGGGGTCCCAGCACCAGTGGCCCGCTTCATGATCGAAGGCCAGTAAATCCTCGTCGACGAGCGCGTGCAGAAACTGGATGACGAAGAAGGGGTTGCCGGCGGTCTTGTCGTGCACGAGTTGTGCGAGTGCTGCAATACGCTCTGGCTCGCAATGAAGCGCTTCTGTGACCAATTGCCTGATGTGCTCGCTGGCTAGCGGCGTCAGCTTGATTTCGTCGATCCGTACGCCCGCGTTGCGGATGGCCTCGAGCTTGACCACCAGCGGATGCGCGGCATCGACTTCGTTGTCGCGGTAGGCGCCGACCAGCATCAGGTGCCGCAGATCCGATTGGGTCAGCAGGTTCTCGAGCAGGTCGAGCGTCGCCGCGTCGAGCCATTGCAGATCGTCGAGAAAGAGTGCGAGCGGATGTTCCTCGCGGGCGAATACGCCGATGAAGCGCTGGAACACCAGCATGAAACGGCGTTGCGCGAGTTGGGGCGAAAGCTCGGGGACCGGTGGCGGCTCGCCGATGATGAACTTCAGCTCAGGGATGAGGTCGGTCATGAGCTGCGCGTTGGCGCCGAGCGCCTCCAGCAGCGCATCGCGCCAGCTCGCCAGCTCCGTGTCGCGCTTGCCAAGCAGCGGCCGCACCAGGCTCCGAAATGCCTGCACGAGCGTCGAATAGGGAACGTTCCGCTTGTACTGGTCGAACTTGCCGGTCACGAAAAGCCCGCGCGGGGGCACCAGTACCTTGTGAAGCTCATTGACGACCGACGATTTGCCGATGCCGGAATAACCGGAAACCAGCACCAGCTCCGGCGGCCCGTGTTCGACGATTCGATCAAATGCGGCGACGAGCGTGTCGACCTCGTGCTCGCGCCCGTAGAGCTTCTCGGGAATGCGCAGCCGGTCGGGCGTGCCGTGCTTGTCCAGCGGGAAGTCGTCGATGCGGCGCTCACGCTGCCAGTCTTCGAGGCAGCGCTGCAGATCATGTTCGACACCGGCGGCAGTCTGGTAACGTTCCTCGGCGGTCTTGGCAAGCAGCTTCATGACGATGCGCGAGAGCGCATCCGGCACGGACGCCACGCGCGCGCCGGGCGGCACGGGCTTCCTCGCGATATGGCAGTGCATCCATTCCATCGGGTCGGCAGCCGTGAACGGCAGGACTCCAGTCAGCATCTCGTAGAGCGTGACGCCCATCGCATAGAGGTCGCTGCGCGCATCGATCGAGCGATTCATTCGGCCGGTCTGCTCGGGCGCCATATACGCGAGCGTGCCGGCGATGGTCTCGGGCGGCTCGGGCGCCTGCCGCTCGCGCGGCAACCGCGAGGCGAGGCCGAATCCGGTCAGCCGCGCCTGTCCGTCCGCGCAGTTCACCAGAATGTGGGTGGGCTTGAGATCCTTGTGAACGAGGCCGCGCTGGTGAAGCTTGCCCAGTGCCGCGGCGATGCCTGCCGCGAGTTCCAGAAACGTGCCTGTTTCCACCGGCGCGTCGAGTAGCCGCGCGAGCGGCTCACCGCCGGGGTCCTCGAGCACCAGCAACGTGCGGCCGTGTTCGCGCACCAGTTCGAGCGGCCGCACAGCCCACGCCGCGTCGAGCTCGTCCCTCAGGGCGAACTCGTGAGCGAGCCGATCGAGGCTGGCGGGCGACGGATGTTCGACGGGGGGGCGCGCGATCAGAACATCGCGCACCGCGCCCTCGCTCTCACGCCGCTCGCGAGAGAAGACGCGTTCGCCATCGTCCCACAAGATCTGGAGTCTATTGTCCATCGGCGCCGGAACCCTATGCAGGCCTTCAACTGCCGCACTGTGCCGCACGATGCCGTTAGGCCGCCGCCCACCGTTGGGCTGGACGCTACATTCGTCCGCTGTGTCTGGGGAGGGTACCCCTGGGAACGCGAGTGACAACGCGGCATTTCCGCGATTGGCAACACTGCGGAAGCAGGCGTTTCAGGATACACCTCGGCCGCCGTGTTGCCACCGGAAGTGGCTGAAGCGGCCTGAGGAACGCGCCGATACGGCGCAAAAGATACGCGCCTGTAGTCTGATGAAAGGCGGTGGGTCGCGGACCCACGAACTGGTCCGCAGCAGGCTTCGGCTGCGTGCTGCGGGTTGGCTTCGACTAGCGCGTATCAGGCGTGGCGCGGGTGTGGGGCGCGCGCCGGAATGTCAACGGGACTGCAGGACCTTGAGCAGTTCCATTGCAGTCGGGCCGGACGAGGCGGGGTTCTGGCCCGTGATCAGCTGCCCATCGACGATCGCATAGGCCGACCAGTCCGGGCCTTTTTCGTAGAGGCCGCCCAGACGCTTCAATTCATCTTCTACAAGGAACGGCACGACCTTGGTGAGTTGTACGGCTTCCTCTTCGCTGTTGGCAAAGCCCGTGACGCGCTTTCCCTTGACGATGGGCTGCCCGTGATGCGTGACGTTCTTGAAGACCGCGGGCGCGTGACACACGGCGGCAACGGGCTTGCCCGCGTCATAGAACGCTTCGATCAAGGCAATCGAATTCCTGTCATCCACCAGGTCCCACAATGGGCCGTGGCCACCAGGATAGAAGACCGTGTCATAGTCCTTCGAATTTGCTTCGGATAGCTTGATGGTATTGGCGAGCACCTTTTGGGTTGCCGCGTCTTTCTTGAAGCGCTCCATCGACTCAGTCTGGTTGCCCGGATCGTCGCTCTTGGGGTCGATCGGTGGCTGGCCGCCCTTGACCGAAGCCACCGTGACCTGCGCGCCGGCGTCTGCGAAGGCGTAGTAGGGCGCGGTGAACTCTTCAAGCCAGAAGCCGGTCGGCTTGCCGGTGTTTCCCAGTACGTTATGCGAAGTCAAAACCATCAAAATCTTCATCGTCAGTCTCCGTTCGTTGAGACGGGTGCCCGGAGGGGGCATCGGCTGGATGCTCTCGAAATGAATGCCTCGGCTCGGTTGAGACGCTTGAGGCCTTCAACGAAAAATGGCTTGGGCAGCGTGAGCAACCATACTTCGAATGGCGTCGGCAGGCCATACTTCGAAGGGATGCAAGATAGCCGCCCTTCGGTTCAGCGAACCATACCAAGGTATTAGCGAGCGCGGCACGGCCGCATGTGATTGCTGACCGCGCGACGTACGCGGGCCACTCGCATGGATATGCGCCAGAACGACCGCGATCCAGTGGGTTACGCCGCCGTATGAGTTCCGCACGCCTTTTCGGAGCCCCGGTCAGTCGTTCGCACAATGGCTTTCTCAGGTTGGAACCTCTAACCTTGAACTCATGAGTCGGGCAGAACTCGTGATGCCCGGAACGGGCCGTCCTGTTTTTTCCGGGCGCGCTTCGCGCGCAAGACGCTTCCCTGGCCCGCAGTGCGGGCGTGTGGGCCACGGTGTGCGGACTACCGGTAAATTAGAAGGAATCCTTAACAACGTAAGCAATCCGGTAGCTATCTCGATGCGATCCGGTTGCGCGTCGATGCACCTGTTGGACGAGGCGGCTATGTTTTACGTATTGCACAACTGGATATTCGTTGGCAGTCGCCTACGACGAATACACCTTCATCCCGTGGCTCAACAAGAACGTGTATCGACGCACGGTGGACCTGAGTCGCGTTTGCATGTTGTGAATGTTCATGAACGTTAGTGCACGCGAAAAAGCAGGCGACCACGCCAGTCGTTTGAATGCTTCCAGGCAATGGAAGGATCATTCCCGATGCAGGGGGATTCTCCTAATTGCGGTGGACACGTACTCTTGCGCTGTCGGTTCCGGAACCACACTTTTCCTTACTTGAACTAGAGAGACTGAGATGAAACTGCTTTCCGCTGTTCTTATCGCCTGCACGCTGACCGCTAGCGTCGCCGTTCACGCAGAAACTGTCACCCGCACCCCGGCGGATTCTCAACAACTGGCTCAGGCGAATGTGCCGCCTGCCACGAGTTACGAGTCGCAACGTCCGGCTACGAAGACGGACAGGCACGCCGATGAATGCGTCGGCCCGGTGAGTTTCTGCAACCTGTACTTCGGCAGCTAAGTTTGTTTTCGCACGGTCTGGCTCCATTGGAAACCCCGCTGAAAATCCGCCCACTCGATGATTTCGTCCACCCGGGGGGGCCGCGCAATGCGATACCCCCGATCGGCAGCACGGGCCTTCCCGTAACGGAAGCGACGGTGAGCGGCAGGGTGAGGATTTGAGCCGCCAACACAAGATGAACAACGGGATCGACCGCTACAAGATGAGTGGCAGTGGCAACATGCCGCCTGGGTTCAGGCTAGCTTAAGGATAGTGATCGTGCCCTGGAGGCAGCGGGTTTGGTTGTTTTGCGTCTCGGCTACCTTGGAATACCCGAGCCATAGTGGGACGCCCGCACCCCAACCAAGAGTGGTTCCAGTGAGACTGATCGAACCGAGATTCGATGCGCCCTGTGTGGATACGGCCGGGCTCGGCCAGGACTGGACGGCGTATTGATATACGCCTGGCCACGCGTAATTCATCCCGATAGCCAGCATCACCTGTGCGGGAATCTGGAACGTATCGCTACCGTCGGGAGAAATGATATGTGCATAGCCATAGGCTTGATACACCCCATTTTGACCGAGCGTGACCGTGCCGTCAGTGTTGGCGGTGTATGAAAAGCCATTGAAAGGGCGTGCGCCAATTCGACAGTCCACTTGATAGTAATTGCCGTAGTCTATGCCGCGCCCATTGTTTGGCTGCTGCGAATGTCCAAGTTCGATGGTTAGGCCCGGAAGGCCGGAGCTGGCCGATTGGGCATGACTGTCTTTGCTGCTGGGCGCAAGCCCCATTGCCAACGGGATAGCGGAATTGGCGACGAATTTTCTGCGACCGTTTTCCATGCGTGTCCTCAAGGGTGTTTGGTAGAAATCTGATTGGCGCTGGAACTGCCGAATGGAGGCCAATCTCTCCGATGGCGCTCCGCTGAGAGTCTATTTCGTGCACAGCGATGGCCAAAATCATAGTATTCCTAAATAATCTATCGACCGACCTCACGCGTGCGAGCGTAATGCTTCGTCCTTCTGGTTTCGAATATGCAAGGTGCATGTCCAGATGGCGCAACGCCTCGACGGCGTGCGAGGACGTCCCATTGACCGGCTCGTTGATGGACTTGAGTCCCTTCGTTGGTATCGGGGCCGCCCGCTTGTGCACGTAGCCGCGAGGCAGCCCACGCTGGCAATCCGTATCGTGTGCGCGCGGTCGATCATGCAGCCGTGGGAGCGGTTCAGGAGCTTCGCCACGGCGGCTTGAGTCGGGCGAAACGGTTCGTCGCGGGGGAGCGCGTGTATCAGGTAATGCTTCGAGAACGGTGCGGAGTGGGTCCTGTTGTTCCCCACGTGGACCGGCGCCGACAACCAGGGGAATCGAAGCACGGGCCGGAAGGCATCCAGCGATTGCAGTTTGCCCCATGAAAAATAGGGCGATTCAACGAAGTCTCAATTCGGCCGCGTCAGCGTGGCCGTTTCAGCGCCCCACAGACTTGAAAAGCCGGTTCTTTTCGAGCGTCGCCGCATCGGGCGTCTTGTCGTTGTCTTCCGTGGCCGCGGCCAAGTGGGCGTCTTCTAGCGCGGGCCCAGTGTAGCGGCCTCGCGGCCGGATGACCTTGCCCACCCTGAGCTGCTCGATGCAATGCGCGAGCAGTCCCACACTGCGCGCCGTGGCGAACAGCGCGAAGGAAGCGTCGCGCGGCAGCTTCAACTGCGCCGCGAGCGTGGCGATCGCGACATCGATATTCGGCCGAAGTCCCGTGAGCGCCACGACCTTTTCGATGAATGAGGCGAGTTCCGCGGGCGGGTCCAGCACTTCGAGCAACGCGTCCGCGCGCGGATCGCCGTCCGGATACAGATGGTGTCCAAACCCCGGAATCGGAATGGCCGACTGCAGATGGTGCGCCACGACGTGCTGTGCGCCAAGTCTGCCCACGTCATCGAACACGGCGCGCACGCGGCCCGATGCGTCGCCGTGCAGCGGGCCCGAGAGCGTGGAGAGTCCCGTGAGCAGGCAGCCCGGTAGCGATGCGCCGGTCGACGCCGTGATTCTCGCCGCGAATGCCGAGCTCGTGATCTCGTGATCGGCCACGAGCACCATCGCCCGGCGGATCAGCTCGGCGGCCTCGCTGCCCTGGCCCCAGCCGAGCGCGAGCCGTTCGTGAACGGGCTGTGCCGCGCTGCCGACACGAGCATCGCAGCGTGCGCCGAATGCATGCGCGATGACCGCCACGAGCCGTCCGGCCTCGACATGCAACGCATGGTCGGTGCGCCCCAGCGTGGAGTGACCGCAGGCGGCGAGCGCCGCGAGCGATGTGAACGCACTTTGCCGACCGCGCTCGTCGCCCTGCAAGGGCACGTCCGCGGCTTCGAACGTGACGTTGGCGCGCGCATTCCAGAGCAGGGTGGCCACGTCTTCGAGCGTCGCCGTTTGCGCAAGGCGAATGCTGTCCCGGCCCCGGTAATACAGGCGGCCCTTCGAGAAGGTGGTGATGCCGCTGTAGATGCAAGGCTCCGCGCCGAAGATCGTACCGGCGGCGAGCGCCTCGCGCTTGCGGCCCACCTGCTTCTTGCGGCACAGGCCGGCGACATCTTCGGCGCGGTAGAGGCTCTTTCGCGGGTCTTGCGGGTCGGGCATGACGGCGATATTGCCCCGGCTTGCGTACGCGTAGACGGTCTGCGCTTGCACGCCGAGTTGTCGAGCGGCTTCGACCAGGGTGATCCAGTTTGGCATGGCGTGGCGGGCAAGGCGCTAGGGGTGTGGAGCGTCAATATTGAAGGCTTTTCACCGAAAAGTCATCCAGGCGCCCGCGCCGCAAGAGAGTGAGTGTCAGAGTTCGATACGCGAGAGCTTGCCGAGCAGCACCGAATACGAGAGCGTGCCGAGCAGGCAGATCGCGCCCATCAGGTTGAGGGCCCAGTAGAAGTGGCCGGTGTGCTGCGTGATGTAGCCGATCATGAGCGGCGTGGTGACTCCCGCAATGTTGGCCGCGAGGCTCGTGATGCTGCTGGTGAGGCCGACATACTGCCGGGGCGCGATTTCGGAAACGGCGGCCCACGACATGGAACCGATGCCCTGGGCGAAGAACGCGATGGTGAGGATGGCGATCACGACCTCGTTCGACTCGACGAAGTTCACGAGCACGATGGAAGCGCCGAGCAAGGTGCCGATGATGAGCGGCGCCTTGCGCGCGGCCGAGATCGACACGCCGCGCCGGATGAAGAAGTCCGAGAGGAAGCCCGCGGCGAGAATGCCGACTGTCGCGCCGAGGAAAGGCATGGCCTGGAAAATGCCCACCTTGATCATCGACATGTGACGCGCTTCGATCAGATAGGTCATGAACCACGTGGTGAAGAAAACGAGCAGCGTGTTGTTGCAGAACTTGCCGAGGCAGAGTGCGAGGATCTGGCGGTAGCTCAGCAGCTTGAGCGCCATGCGCCAGTCGAACTTCTCGCGCGGCTTGCGCGAGGCGGCCGTGGCGCCTTCGTTGATGTACTGCAGTTCGGCGGCATTCACCGAGGGGTGCTTGTGCGGATCGCGGTACACGCGGAACCAGATCATGCTGAAGAGCAGGCCGAAGCCGCCCGTCACGAAAAACACCGTACGCCATCCGTAGGCTGCGGATATCCACAACAGCAGACCGGTGAAGAGGGGCGTGCCCACGTATTGCCCCATTACGTACACACTCGTTGCAAAGCCGCGTTCCTGCACGGGGAACCACAGCGTCACGGCGCGCGTGTTCGAAGGGAAGGCCGGGGCTTCGAGCGCGCCCATCGTGAGGCGCGAGCCGAGCAGCATGTGATAGCCGCTCGCGAGGCCTTGCGTGAGCGTCGCAATCGACCAGCCGACGAGCGAGAGTGCGTAGGCCACGCGCGAGCCGAGCACGTCGGTGAGGATGCCGCCCGGCAACAGGGCGATCGAATAGGCGAGACCGAACGCCGCGAATAGCTCGCCCATCTGCATCCTGGTGAGCGCGAGGTCCTTCGACAGACCCGGCGCGACGATGCCGAGCGCCGAGCGGTCGACGAAGTTGAGCACGGTGGCCACGAGCAGCATCGAGAGCACGACGTATCGCACCCTGGAGCGTTTCGCGCTTTCGGCGTAGGCCGCGGGCTGCGCGGGCAACGCATGTTCCTCTACGACTTTCATCGGTGTCTCCGTATCAGTTCGATGGACTGTTTTTTATTATTGTGGGCAGCAATGCTGCGCTATCCGCGGCCAACGAAGGGCATCGCGCTCGCCATGATGGTCATGTTAAGCACATTGGCTTCGAGTGGGAGGCTCGCCATGTGCACGACCGCATTCGCCACGTGTGCGACGTCCATCCGCGCTTCGGGTGCGATGCGCCCGTCGGCCTGGAGGACGCCTTTGTTCATGCGCTCGGTGAGCGGCGTGACGGCGTTGCCGATGTCGATCTGGCTGCACGCGATGTTGTACGCGCGGCCGTCCAGCGCGATCGATTTCGTGATGCCGGTCACGGCGTGTTTCGTCGCCGAGTAGGCGATCGTATGCGGCCGTGGCGAATGCGCGGAGATCGAGCCGTTGTTGATGATGCGGCCGCCTTGCGGAGTCTGCGCCTTCATCAGACGATACGCCGCGCGCGCGCACAGGAAGACGCCGGTGAGATTGGTGGCGACGACATCGTTCCAGAAGTCGACCTCGTAGTCTTCCAGCGGCACGGCCCCCGCGTTGCGGCCCGCGTTGTTGAACAGCACGTCGAGGCGGCCGAACGTTTGCGAGATTTGCGAGAACGCGTGCTCGACCGATGCCGCATCGGCCACGTCGGCCGGGAACGTATGGGCTTCGCCGCCCGCATTGCCGATGATCTCCCTTGTGTCCAGCAGCGGCTCGATTCTGCGTCCGAGCAGCGCGACGGTGAATCCTGCATGGGCGAGCGCCACGGCGGCGGCGCGGCCAATGCCGGAGCCCGCTCCCGTTACTGCTGCAAACTTCTTCGATGCTGACATTTCCCTTCCTCTCGACGATTCCATGGGTCACGGGAAAAGAATTGCACTCGCATGAGGCGCGCAGCAATCTTGATTCGTTGAATCAACATCCGTGGCCTTGATGGCCGGGCGCCGCATCAGGGTTTTCCTGATACGCCGGACGCGCGCAGCGGCGCGGGAAAGGGATGATTGGGCCGCGCAGCAGCGCGCGCCGGCGTTCAAAGCGAATACGCCGGGAATACAGGGCCAAAGCGTTTGCTTGAAGTTGATTCGGCGAATCAACATTGACCGGACCGCAGGCGCTTTCGTAGTCTCTCGACGTCTGCCGAACCCAAGGAAAACACCATGCCGGAAAATCATCGCACCAGGCTGTTGATTGCGCGAAAGGTGCCCACTGCCGTGGCGAATCGCGCCGTAGCCGAATTCCACGCCTTCGTAACCGACGCCGATATGGACGCGTGGTCCGTGGTCGACTTCTGCAAGCAGCACGAGGTGCCGGCCGTGCTAGTCGGAAAGAAGTCGGGCCTGCAGGCGGAGCACATCGCCGCGCTGCCTGCGTCGGTCAGGATCATTGCGAACGCGAGCGCGGGCGTCGATCACATGGATGTGGCCTTTGCGCGCGAGCGCGGCATCGTCGTCACGAACGCACCCGATGCGCTGACCGAATGCACGGCCGACTTTTCCATGCTGCTCGTGCTGGCCGCCTGCCGGCGTGCATCGGAGTACGAACGGATCATGCGCGACGGATGGGGTAAATCGTTCGGCATGACCGCAATGCTCGGCACGCGCGTGAACGGCAAGACGCTCGGCATTATGGGTTTCGGGCGCATTGGCCGGGCGGTGGCGCGGCGCGCGCAGGGGTTCGGCATGCGCGTGATCTACACCGACATGCATCGCGCGGCGCCCGCAGTTGAAAACGGTGCGACGTTCTACGCGAGTTTCGAAGCGATGCTGCCGCATTGCGAGGTGCTCACGCTGCACGTGCCGGGCGGCGGCGCGCCCTTGATGACGAAAAAGGAGTTCGGACTCCTACCGAAGGGCGCGGTTTTCGTCAATGCGGCGCGCGGCGGCCTCGTGGACGAAGACGCCCTGTACGAGGCCTTGACCTCGGGGCATCTGTTCGCCGCGGGCCTCGACGTATATCGGAACGAGCCCAATGTGGACCCACGCTTCGCGAGCCTCGACAACGTGTTTCTCACACCGCACATGGCGAGCGCCACGGTGGAAACACGTGACCAGATGGGCTTCACGGCGCTGGATAACGTCGTGGCCGTGCTGGATGGGCGGCCCGCGTTGAACCCGGTTTGAATCGCGGTTGAAATGGATTTGAGGTGGGTCTGCGGCGGGGGTGTTGCGGGCCGGCGCCGCGTATCAACTGCGTCCCGAATGCCGCAAGCGCTTGAGCACGAGCACGCAGAGCGCGGGCAAATGGACGACGCCCATGCCGCTCGCCACCACCACCCACGGCGGCGCGGCCGGCCCGGACAGCATCGCGCTGACCACGCCGAAGCCAAGGCCCGCCGCCAGCAGCGTGGCGTGGGCCGCGAGGCGCTTCGGACCCCTGGCCGTGAAGCGCGGGAGGTGCGCATGGACATACACCACGATCAGCAAGGCGACGGTGGCAATGGCGGGAAACAGCATGTTCGAATCCTCGGGTCCAACGATGACGGGAGTCTTCGACTGTAGTGGAGGATTGCCGTTACGTCGATGGCTGCCGGCAACGGCCGGCCGGCGAACCTCGTGCGCTAGTGGACGAGCCTCAGCACCAGACCACGCTTTCATAGGCAACCGTGCGGCGATAGACGCTCCTGCCGCGCCAGGTCGAAAACTCCATATACGCGCATTCCAGCACCAGAATCCAGTTCGTGACTCGCATCGCCGCCCCCGTTGTTCGTTCGACCGCGAAGCCAGTCTACGGGGCATGGTTGCGTGGCAATGCGGCGAGCAGGGCGCGATATCGCGTCCAGTTCGCCGCATTGCCGGGGCACGGCGTAGGGCGCTGGCCGCAGCATGGAAGTCGGGCGCCGACAGCACGTACCTTGCGCCAATCGCCGCGGATCGCCTGGCATCGCCTGGCGTCGGAGCCCAGCCCGCGTGCATCAGCCCAGATCGTCGCGACGCGGCGTGACGGGTTCGACGGCGGCCCAATAAGGCTCGGCGCCGTAATACGCGTGCAGCGTGCTGCCCCAGGTGGCGTCGGCCATGGCGGGCCAGCTGTCCTTGTCGAAGCCCGGCGCTTCCTTCACGCGTTCGGACGAGACATTGAGCAGAAAACACTTGCGGCTCGTATCGAGCATCAGCGCGTTCCAGGGAATGGCGAGCAGCTTGTCGCCGATGCCGAGAAATCCGCCGCTCGACATCACCACGTAGGCCACGCGCCCGCTTTGCACGTCGAGCATGATCTCCTTGATCTTGCCGACTTCTTCGCCATCGGAGCTGAGCACGCGATCGCTGTCGAGGGTGCTGGCGGCCATGACGTCGGGGCCCGGCCCCGGGGCGCTCACGCGGCCCTTGCCGACGATGCGCGCGCCATTGCCCCTGGGCATGGGAGGAGGAGGGAAGGTGGGCATGAGGGTCTCCTTGATGGAGGGAACGACATTGAGCCAGGCCAGACAACGACGGTTCCCGTTTCCCGTTGCCGGCGATGCCGCAGCGGTTCTGGCCGCATGCCTGCGATACAGCAAACGGCGTACCGCAGCGCGCCGACGTTTTTGTCGTTGCGTTGCTCGCGTGCACCAGCGCGCGGCGCATTGAGGCGCTGTCGCCAACTCGAAAGGCAGCACGCGTAAGGGCGTCAGTGCGCAGCGCAAATCGAGCTCGTCTTCCGGAAAAGCGTCCTCATGTGAGTGGACTGAGGTCACGGAATGGAACGAACGTTCATATGCAATTGCATTTACTTCGCATAACGAATCAAAAGATGGCCGACGAAAATTAGGGATTGGATGTGAATCCCCCTTCACACGGGGCTTGCCCAGCAACGCTGGGCGGCCGCGGCGGCAATCGGCGTAGTGGAAAAGCGCGCGAAGTGCACGATCGTGCGCTTCGCGCGGGTCGCCCGCATACGCGAAATGCCTGATCAGGACTTCTCACCGAGCCTCGTCCGTGCGAGTATTGCGCGCTTCAGTTTTTGCCGCGCATTGCCGATAACCCGCTTCAGGCGCGCCGTTGCGGCAAGCGCCGCGCAACCGTTTCCGTTCTGGCTTGAACTCACGCGATGATCACTGCTCCGCTTCCTCTGGACGAGGATGCTCGCCTCAGGGCGTTGCAGCAACTCGACATACTCGATACCGGTCCTGAAGAGGCGTTCGACCGTATCGCGCGGCTCGCCGCGTTCGCGTTCGAGGTGCCGATCGCACTGATCTCGCTCGTCGACGAAGACCGCCAGTGGTTCAAGTCGCATCACGGGCTCGCGGCCTGCGAAACGCCGCGCAGCATGTCGTTCTGCGCGCACGCCGTGTTGAGCAAGTGCTTGCTCGTGGTCGAGGACGCGCTCGACGACGAGCGGTTCTTCGACAATCCGCTCGTGACGCAAGCGCCGAACATCCGCTTCTATGCGGGCTCGCCGCTGCGCCTCGCCGATGGCCAGGTGGTCGGCACGCTGTGCCTGATCGATACGAAGCCGCGCGCGTTCGACGAGGCCGAGGGCGCCATGCTCGCGGATTTCGCGCGTCTCGTGGAGCGCGAGCTGGAACTGCGCCAGCAGCTGATCCGCGCGCGCACGGCGCACGAACGCGACCGTCGCTCGCTCGCGGTCAGCGAGGCGCGCTTTCGAACGGTGTTCGAGCAGACGCCCATCGGCAAAGCCGTGGTCGATCTCGACGGCCGCTTTCTCGACGTGAACCAGAAGTTCTCGGAGATCACCGGCTATGACGAGAGCGAGTTGCGCAAGCGCACGTTCGCTTCGGTCACGCATCCGGCCGATATCGCCGCCGATCTCGCGCTCGCGTCCGAACTGATCGCGGGCCGGCAGGTGTCGTACGGGATCGAGAAGCGCTATCTGCGCCCCGACGGCACGGCGGTATGGGTCAATCTCGCCGTTTCGCTCGTCCGCGACGTGTCGGGCACGCCGCTGCATTTCATCGCGGCCGTGCAGGACATCGGCGGTCGCAAGAAGAGCGAGGAGGCGCTGCGCAACTATCACGTCGAGCTCGAGGAACGCGTGCGCGAGCGCACGGCGGAGCTGCGCCGCAGCCGCGACGCGCTGCAGACCATCACCGACAATCTGCCCGCGCTGATCGCCATGGTCGATCGCAACCTCTGCTATCAGTTCAACAACGAGGCGTTCCAGAGCGTCTTCGCCGCCGACCCGGCGACGCTGCGTGGGCGCAGCCTGCGCGAGTCGCTGGGGCCGGAGCTGTTCGAGCAGATGGAGCCGCTTTTTACGCGCGCGCTGGCCGGCGAACGCGTGACCTGCGACGAGGTGCGCTACGTGGCCGACACGGAGCGCGTGTGGCAGGCCACTTACATTCCCGCCGAGCGCGACGGCAAGGTAACGGGCTTCTACGTGATGTCGCACGACGTGACCGAGCAGCGCCGCACCGAACAGCGCTTGCGCGAGAGCGCGCTCGTCGACCCGCTCACGGGGCTCGCGAACCGTCGCGCGTTGCAGGAGTCGCTGGGTGAACTGCGCGCGGGCGGCGACCCGTTCGCGCTTTTCTTCATCGACATGGACGGCTTCAAGGCCATCAACGACCGCTACGGCCACGACACGGGCGACACCCTGCTCAAGGAGGTCGCGCGCCGGCTCACGGCCACCGTGCGTACGGGCGATGTGGTGAGCCGCCTTGGCGGCGACGAATTCGTCGTGGCGAGCCACGGCGTGAACGATGCGCGCACCGGGGAGCGCATCGCGGCGGCCATCTGCCGGGAGGTGTCCAGGCCGCTCGTCGTGGCCGGTCGCGTGATCAAGACGAGCGCGAGCGTGGGCGTCGTGCTGACTGGAGCTGCGGGCGCCGCGGGGGCAGCGGGTGCAGCGAGCGTGGCGCTGCCGGCCGAGGCGGAGGGCGAGGCGCTGGCCGACGACCCGCTTTGTCTCGCCGACGCCGCGATGTACGAAGCCAAGCGCGCGGGGCGCAACACCTGGCGCGTCGCGTCGGGCGCATGAGGCCTTTTGACGCTGCTGCCTGCGTAATGCAGCGGACGTGATGTTCCTTTATCGCCGTTAGCACCTTGCTGACGGCAAGCGTGACTCAGTAACGCATCTTCTTTACCGGGGGAGACCGCGCCTTGTCGTGGGCGGGCAATCCTCTCGATCCTGGCCGCTTTGGCCGGCTTCTTCATTCAAAACCTTTGTAACGCCTTCCGGGCCCGGTGCTTCGCGCTTTGTCGCGTGCGCAGGCGTGACATGCCAGCGTTCGGGTTTGCGCGCAATCTGGCACCTGATATATCTCATTCAGGGGAAACCCTCAGTTATCTGAAAATAAATTTTCAAGATAATCGTTCCATGTAATTCAATTTACTCTTTCATTACTCTTACGCTGACCCATCGCATGGCAAACCGACCGTCCAGCCCCGACACCGCCGAAGCCGAGATCGTCGCGCGCATCGCCGCCGCGATGCCCGATCTCACGCCAGGGCACCGGCGCATGGCCGAATACGTGCTCGCGAACCTGTTCCATGCCGCCACCATGCGCATCGACGAACTGGCCAGCGCGGTGGGCGCTTCGGTGGCCACGGCCAACCGGTTTGCGCGCGCGCTCGGGTTCGACGGGTATCCGCAGTTTCGCGAGGCGCTCGTGCGCGGCTTCGAGGCCACGCTCGCGCCGGTGGAGCGCCTGCGCAGCGCGCAAGAGTCGCCCGCGAGCGGCGCGGAACCGTTCGGCGCTTCGCTTGAGCAGGCCGAACTGAACCTGAGGTCGTCGCGCCAGTCGATCGACAGCGCCGCAGCCACCGCGGCCGTCGAAGCCATTCTCTCGGCGCGCCGCGTGTTTCTGATCGGCTCCGGCACCAGCGCATTTCTCGCCGGGTTGATGGAGAACTCGCTGTTGCCGTATCTGGACAACGTGCAGGCGCTCAACGCGATCGGCGGGCCCACGCACGCGGCGCGACGCCTCTTTGGCGTGAACCGCGACGATCTCGTGATCGGCATCGCCTTCCCGCGTTACGTGGACGACACGATCAAGCTCACGCGCCACGCCGCGAACCAGGGCGCGCGCGTGCTCGCGCTGACCGACAGCGCCGATTCGCCGCTCGCGCGCATTGCCGACCTCACGCTGCTGATTCGCTCCGAGCGGCGTCTCGCCGCGAACTCCGAGGCTGCCGTGCTGGCCGTCATCGAAGCGCTTTGCGATGCCGTTGCGTTGCGCACGAAACATTCCGTCGAAGCCGCGGCGGCCATCACCGAATCGGTGCTGCCGTGGCTTTCTTCGACTGCCACGCCGTCCACCCGGCACGCGCCTGTCGAGCCTTCGAACCCGTCTTCCCAAACGAAAAAGAAGTCATGAAATCCAACGCAGTCATCGCCATTCACGGCGGCGCCGGCACGATCCTGCGTGCCTCGATGGCGCCCGAAGTCGAAGCCCAGTATCTCGAAGCGCTGCGCCGCGTGCTCGCGGCCGGCCAGCGCGTTTTGGCCGAAGGCGGCAGCGCGCTCGACGCGGTTCAGGAGGCAGTGCGCCTGCTCGAAGACTGCCCGTTCTTCAACGCGGGCCACGGCTCGGTCTTCACGGCCGCAGGCACGCACGAGCTCGACGCTTCGATCATGGACGGCCGCACGCTCGAAGCGGGCGCGGTATGCTGCGTGAAACGCGTGCGTAACCCGGTGCTGGCGGCGCGCCGCGTGCTCGAGCACAGCGAGCACGTGCTCTTCACCGGCGAAGGCGCGGAAGCGTTCGCGGCAGCGCAGGGCCTCGAATTCGTCGAGCCCGGCTATTTCCATACCGACGCGCGTTACCGCCAGTGGCAGCTTGCACGCGGCGAGGCGCGCGCGATGCTCGACCACGACGGCGCGACGCTCGCGGCAAAGGCGGAGCAGGAAAGCCTGCCGCACGAGCCGATCGACCCGAACCGCAAGTTCGGCACGGTGGGCGCGGTGGCGCTCGACACTCACGGCCACCTGGCGGCGGCGACGTCGACGGGCGGCATCACGAACAAGCAGGTGGGCCGCGTGGGCGACGCCCCGCTGATCGGCGCGGGCTGCTACGCCGACGACGCCACCTGCGCCGTTTCCACCACGGGCTCGGGCGAGATGTTCATGCGCATGGTCGCCGCTTACGACGTGGCCGCGCAGATGAAGTATCGCGGCGTGTCGCTCGCCGAAGCGGCAACGAATGTCGTGATGGAGCAACTGCCGCGCATCGACGGCCGCGGTGGCCTCGTCGCCGTGGACGCGCAAGGCAATGTCGTCCTGCCGTTCAATACCGAAGGCATGTATCGCGGTTACGCACGCGTGGGCGAAGCGCCCATTGCGTCGATCTACGCTTGAGCGGCGCATCGCTTTGCACTTTAAACGAAGGAGTCCTCATCGTACAGATGTCCTCGCTCTCTCCTGAAATCGCGGCTACGTCAGCCGGCGCGCCGCCGGCGAGCCGCGTGATCGAAGTCCGCGATCTTGCTCGCGCACACGATCAATAGCTTTGCGTTCGCACGCGTGCTCGTGGATGGCACGGATACTGGCGAAGCGGGATTGTATGGCGCGCTGGCAAACGAGTATGGCGCGCGCGTGGCGCTGCTGAGCGGCGATGACGTGTTCG
>NZ_DATJWR010000086.1:0-2500 GCF_035501035.1 Paraburkholderia sp. | reverse complement strand
GATCGGCGCGGCCTATGGCTCGGCCGGCGAGCGCTGCATGGCGATCTCGGTGGCCGTGGCCGTGGGCCATATCGCCGACGAGCTGGTCGAGCGCCTCGCGCCGCGCGTCGAGTCGCTCAAGATCGGCAGCGGCATGGATGGCGCCTCGGAAATGGGCCCGCTCGTCACGAGTGTGCATCGCGCGAAGGTGCAGGGCTATATCGAAGCGGGCGTGGCCGCGGGCGCGAAGCTCGTGGTGGACGGGCGCGGCCACGAGGTGGAGGGCCACGAGGAGGGCTTCTTCCTCGGCGGCACGCTGTTCGACGGCGTGAAGACCGACATGACGATCTACAAGGAAGAAATCTTCGGTCCGGTGCTTTCGGTCGTGCGTGTGCCGGACTTCGCGAGCGCTGTGGAGCTCATCAACGCGCACGAGTTCGCCAACGGCGTGTCGTGCTACACGTCCGACGGCGGCGTTGCACGCGCGTTCTCGCGCCAGATCAAGGTGGGCATGGTGGGCATCAACGTGCCGATTCCGGTGCCGATGGCGTGGCACTCCTTCGGTGGCTGGAAGCGCTCGCTATTCGGCGATCACCATGCGTATGGCGAGGAAGGCGTGCGTTTCTACACGCGCTACAAGAGCATCATGCAGCGCTGGCCGGACAGCATCGCCAAGGGCGCCGAGTTCACGATGCCGGTAGCGAAGTAGGCGAGCAGGGCCGGGCGGCTTCGCCAGGCATTTTCGCAAGCATGCCAAAGCATTTTCCGCCGCCCGGCGGCGCGAGCGTAGTACGAAGTGCACGAGACAAACAGAACGGCCACCGCCGCGTAGAAAACATCTTGCATGGGACTGGAGACACATCATGCCTGCAACGAGCGAATCAGCTGGCGCACGTGGGGCGTCATCGCGGCGCCTCGAAGGCGAATTCGACTATGTGATCGTCGGGGCCGGCACCGCGGGCTGCGTGCTCGCCAACCGGCTGACCGAAGACCCGGACATTTCCGTGCTGCTCATCGAAGCGGGCGGCAAGGACGACTATCACTGGATTCACATCCCCGTCGGCTACCTGTATTGCATCGGCAATCCGCGTACCGACTGGCTCTACAAGACCGCCGCCGAGAAGGGCCTCAACGGGCGCTCGCTCGCATACCCGCGCGGGCGCGTGCTGGGCGGCTCGTCGTCGATCAACGGCATGATCTACATGCGTGGCCAGCGCGAGGACTATGACAGCTGGGCGCAGGAAACCGGCGATTCGGCCTGGTCGTGGGACAGCGTGCTGCCCGTGTTCCGCCGCAGCGAAGACCATCACGGCGGCGCGAGCGAGTTTCACGGCGCGAGCGGCGAATGGCGCGTCGAGAAGCAGCGCCTCAAGTGGCAGATTCTCGAATCGTTCGCGCAGGCCGCGCAGGAGCAGGGCATTGCCGCCACCGAAGACTTCAATCGCGGCGACAACAGCGGCGTGGGCTATTTCGAGGTGAACCAGAAGCGCGGCGTGCGCTGGAGTGCTTCGAAGGCATTCTTGCGCGCGGCGATGAAGCGGCCCAATCTCACCATCGTGACGGGCGCGCTCACGCAGCGCGTGATTTTCGAGGGCAAGCGCTGCGTGGGTGTCGAGTATCGCGGTGACGTCGACTATGTGGCGCGCGCGCGCTGTGAAGTGATCCTCAGCGCGGGCGCCGTGAATTCGCCGCAACTGCTGGAGCTTTCCGGCATCGGCGAGGCGAGCCGTCTCGCGCGGCTCGGCATCGACGTCGTGCAGGACTTGCGCGGCGTGGGCGAGAACCTCCAGGATCATCTGCAACTGCGCATGGCGTTTCGCGTGAACGGCGTGCGCACGCTCAACACGGCCTCCGCGCACTGGTGGGGCAAGCTCATGATCGGCATGGAGTACGCGCTCTTGCAAAGCGGGCCGATGTCGATGGCGCCCTCGCAGCTCGGCGCATTCGCGAAATCGGACCCGAACGATCCCGCACTCACGCGGCCCGACCTCCAGTATCACGTGCAGCCGCTTTCGCTCGACCGCTTCGGCGAGCCACTGCATCGCTTCAATGCGTTCACGGCCTCGGTGTGCAATCTGCGGCCCACTTCCCGTGGCAGCATCCATGCCGTATCGGCGGATCCGTCGAAGGCGCCCGAAATCGCGCCCAACTATCTATCTACCGATCACGACCTGCGCGTGGCCGCCAACGCGCTGCGGCTCACGCGGCGCATCGCCGCTTCAGCGGCGCTTGCGCGCTACGAGCCGCAGGAAATCCTGCCGGGCCTCGCGTACCAGACCGAGAGCGAGCTGCGCGAGGCGGCCGGCAACGTCGGCACGACGATCTTTCACCCGGTCGGCACCTGCCGCATGGGCCGCGCCGACGATGCAGACGCAGTCGTCGATGCGCGCCTGCGCGTGCGCGGCGTGGAGGGCTTGCGCGTGGTGGACGCGTCGGTCATGCCGACCATCACCTCGGGCAACACGAATTCGCCGACGCTGATGATCGCGGAGCGCGCCGCCGAGATGCTGCGCGCCGACCG
>NZ_DATJWR010000085.1:0-63176 GCF_035501035.1 Paraburkholderia sp. | reverse complement strand
CTGCTCGGGCGTCACGCCCGCACGCTCCAGCGCCGCCTTGATCACGATCGCGCCCAGATCGGGCGCCGCCACCTTCGCGAGCGAGCCGCCAAATTTGCCTACCGCGGTACGAGCGGCCGATACGATCACAATGTCAGTCATGTTGAGCTCCTGCTCTGCAATTACGCTGGAATATCGATATCTTGAAAACTGAACCGGCTAGCATCGCGCCCTCGTCGTTCAACGAGGACGGCAAGAGCGCGAAGCCCGGTCTGGCAGGAACGCGATCAGGCCTTGGCCGCGCTGGCTGCCTTTGCGGCGGCCTGTTGCGCGGCTTGCTGTGCCGAAACGGCTACGTTCTGGAAACCGCTCTGGGCGGTCTCGATGGCGTGGCGGGTGACGCCGCGCATCGTCTCGGCGGCGTTGTTGACAGCGGCCAAAGTCGAATTCATGGCCGCGACGAATGCTTCCGAACCTGCGGGCGCGTGCTGCGTGAAACCTTGGGAGAAAGCCTTGAAGCGCTGCTCGTGCTCGCCGGTGTGCGCCTGAACGGCCTGCATCCATTCATTGTGGGTAGCCGAAGCGATGTCGAAGAGGTGCTGACTGTACGACACGGCCTTGGCCGCGGCCTGCTGCGAAGCGCCCAGTTGCTGCGTGAGGAACTCCACGGGATTGCTGCTCTGGAGGGCACCCTTGAGCGTGGCCTCGCTTTCCGCCACGGCCGCCTTGCCGGCCTGCACGTTGAGATCGATTACGGCCTGCATGCCCTGTACCACGGGCTTCGTGAGCGCAAAGAACGCTGCGACACCGGCCTGATAGTTTGCGCGGAATTGTTCGGGTGCGGATACAGACATCAGATATGCTCCTTAATTAGTCATACCAAATAAAGCGCCAACCCCGAATGCCTGACTCGCGGCTGGCTATATGTTTGAAAACACCTGTTTCATCGCCGCCGTCAAACTAGGGAGTTCATTCTAAGACAGAAATTTAACAATTTCTGGACATAAAAATTAGGTGAAAACCCTTAGCTCGATAATTTGGGTTCGAAACTTGCAGTTGTCAGGCAACATGCCATGCGAGCGCATGGCGCAGCACCTCCAAATGCAGAATGCGTAATCACGCGACGGATTTTCTCCGCCGTTCCGTTCAAGTCTTATTGGGCCGCCGCCCCTTCTGCATCAAGGGAGAACACCATGAGACGCAAACCGCTGCGCTCGTTGCTCGTCGCCACCCTGCTTGCCGCCACCGCTTCGGCTGCGTTCGCCCAGGAGGTGATCATCGCGCCGCACGCGCCGCCGCCGCCGCGCGTCGAAACCATGCCGCCGCCGCGTGCGGGCTACGCGTGGGACCCGGGGCACTGGCGCTGGGAGCATGGCGCCTATGTCTGGGCGCCAGGTCATTGGCAGCCCATACGCACCGGTTATCGCTGGGTGCCGGGGCACTGGGTCCAGCACGGGCCGAACTGGCACTGGGTTCAGGGCCACTGGGCGTGACGCGTGAACGTGAATGCCCGGCTTCGAACTGAAGGACGACCATGATCGCGCGGCAGTGGGCACACCGGCGCTTGACGACTGGAAGGCCTCGAAGGCCTTGAACGCCTTGCCGCCCTCGAAGGCCCCGGACGAACGCGACCCGGACGCGGACCTCGTCGCGCGTGTCGGCGCGCGAGACCCGCTGGCCGTGCGCGTGCTCGTCACGAGCAAGCTGCCGCGCCTCATCGCGCTCGCCTCGCGCATGCTGGGCGATCGCGCCGATGCGGAGGACGTGGCACAGGAGGCCTTCGTGCGGATATGGAAGCAGGCTCCGCACTGGCGAACCGGCGAAGCGAAATTCGATACGTGGCTGCATCGCGTGGCGCTCAATCTCTGCTACGACCGTTTGCGCGGGCGCCGCGAAGAGAGCGTCGAAGATCCGCACAACGTGGCCGAACCGGCGCCCGACCCCGCCGGCGCACCCGATCAGCAACTCGAAGCGCGCACGCGCGACGAACGCGTGCGCGCGGCGCTAGCCGCGTTACCCGTGCGGCAGCGAGAGGCACTCGTGCTCACCTATTACCAGGAGCTTTCGAACCTCGAAGCGGCAGGGCTGATGGGTATCTCGGTCGACGCGCTCGAAAGCCTGCTGGCGCGCGCCCGGCGCACCCTGCGCGCACAACTGGCCGGCGACGCCGCCGGTAAGGACTCCGTATGACACCCGAACGTTTCCACACCCTTGTCGCGGCTTATGGCGCAGATCCGCAACGCTGGCCGCAGCACGAGCGCAACGACGCACTCGAATGGGCGCGCGCGCATCGCGCCGAAGCCGACGCGGCACTCGACGACGCGCTCGAACTCGACGCCTGGCTTGCCCGCGACCGGATCACACCGCCCGCGCGCGCGCTCCTCGAGCAGATCGTTGCGAGCGCACCGGTTCCCGTCGTTGCCGCGAAGCGCCGCCGCTTCTGGCGGTCCGGCGCAGCGTTTGCCGGGGTTGGCCTCGCTGGTGCGCTCGCGGGCGCACTCACGATGTCGCTCGTGATGCTGGGCACCACGACGCCCGCGCCACATGAGAGTAGCTATCTGAGCACGGGCTTTGGCGGATCCAGCGCGGACTGGGGCGAGCCGGGCAGCGACTGGAGCGACGAATGAACGGCCGCTCATGGAAGACACTGCTAGTCGGCTCCGTGCTGCTCAACGTGTTTCTGCTCGGCGCGATTGCGGGCGGCGCCTGGCGCTGGTTCGCCGTGCACGGCGAAGCACAGGCGCAGGCGCAGCCCGCACAGCGCGTGGCGCTGCGCTTCGCCACCGAAGAGCTTTCGGCGCAGCGCCAGCAGCAGTTCGCCGAGGCGCTCAAGTCGTCGCGCCGCGAAGGCCGCCAGTACGCGCGCGAGGGACGCGACGGCCGCCGCGAGGTGCTCGACCTGCTCGCTGCCCCGCAACTCGACCGCCATGCCATCGACGCCGCGCTCGCGCGCACGCGCACGGCCGATAGCGCGCTGCGCGCGCAGATCGAGAGCGGCGTCGTCGATTTCGCGGCCACGCTCACGCCCGAAGAACGCGTGAAGTTTGTCGAAGGGCTCGAAAAGCGCGGCCAGTGGAGGCTGCCGCCCCAACAGCAAAATGCTGCGAGCGAGGCGAGCGGCGCACAGTAACGCCGCGCAAAAAATATCGAGCGTCCAGCGACGGATAACGCGCGCCTCCTGCGTTTAACAGCAATACACAACGCCACGAGGACCGCGCATGGAAAGCCTGTCGAATGCCCGCGCCGGCGCGATCGCCATGAACCGCTTCGGGCTCGGTACGCGCGCCGACGAAACGCCGCCCGCCGATCCGCGAGGCTGGCTGCTCGATCAATTCGCCGCCTATGAACCGTTGCCTGCCGCATGGCGCAACGAACCGGGCGCCATGACGCTCGCTGCCCGCTTCGGCGCGCAGCGCCAGCAGGGCATGGCGGGTGAAGCGGCGATGAACGCGAGCAGCACCACTGCGAACAACACGCCGGCCAGCACATCCGGCGACATCAATCCGCAACAAGCCGCGCGCCAGGCCGTGAACCAGGCCATCCGCCGCGAGAGCATCGGCATTTACCGCAGCGCGGTCAACGCTCGCCTTGCGAGCGCCTTGCAGACAGAGACGCCCTTCGTCGAACGCCTCGTGCACTTCTGGTCGAACCACTTCGCCGTATCCGTCGACAAGGGGCTGATTGCCGGTATCGCGGGCGCGTTCGAGATGGACGCGATCCGGCCACACGTGCTCGGCAATTTCGAAGAGATGCTCGTCGCCGTGGAGCAGCACCCGGCCATGCAGCTCTTTCTCGACCAGACGAGCTCGGTCGGCCCCGACAGCCGCGCCGCGCTGCGCGCCGACGAGCGCGATCCGGCGAAGAAGCGCGGACTGAACGAAAACCTCGCGCGCGAAATCATGGAGCTGCATACGCTCGGCGTGCGCAGCGGCTACACGCAAGACGACGTCACCGAATTCGCGCGCGCGCTCACCGGCTGGAGCGTGGCCGGCGTGCGCGGCCCGCAGCCCGGCAATGCGGCGCCGGGCGCCTTCGTGTTTCGCCCCGCGCTGCACGAGCCGGGCGAGCGCACGGTGATGGGCAAGCGCTACGACCAGCCCGGCGAGCAACAGGCGCTCGCGATCCTGCACGACCTCGCGCATGCGAGCGCGACGAGCCGCCATATCGCGTTTCAGCTCGCGCGCCACTTCGTCGCCGACAGCCCGCCGCCCGCCCTCACCGAACACCTCGCGCTCGCCTTCGAGCAAAGCGGCGGCGACCTGCCCACCGTATACCGCGCGCTCGTGGAAGCGCCGCAAGCGTGGGCGAGCGTCGATGCGAAGTTCAAGACGCCGTGGGAATGGACTGTCTCGTCGATGCGCGGTCTCGGCGGGCGCGAGACTGGCGAGCTGAACGCCGCGCCGCTGCTCACGCAGCTCGGCCAGCCGGTGTGGCGGCCGGGCTCGCCCGCCGGCTACGACGACATTGCCGCAAGCTGGGCCGCGCCCGATGCGCTCGTGCGCCGCGTGGAAGTCGCGCAGCGCTTCGCGGCGCGCGTGGGCGACCGGCTCGATCCGCGCACACTCGGCAACACGCTCATGGGCGACGCGCTCAGCGCGCCCACGGCCACGGCCGTCGCGCACGCCGAAAGCGCAACGACCGCCATCGCCCTGCTGCTCGTCTCGCCCGACTTCCTGAGGAGGTAACCCACATGGTTTCCCGCCGCCATTTCCTGCGCGTCGCCGCCGCTGGCGCAGGCGCGATGCTCGTCGCGCCGCAGATCGTGTTCGCCAGCGTCGAGACCGACCGCCGCTTCGTATTCGTGATCCAGCGCGGCGCCGCCGACGGGCTCAATATCGTCGTCCCGTATGCGGAGCCCGCCTATGCGGGGCTGCGCGGCGCGCTCGCCATCGACACCGCAAGCACCGCGAAGCTGAACGGCACCTTCGCGCTGCATCCCTCGCTCGTGCAGATGGCGCAGATGTATCAGGCCGGGCAGGCGCTCTTCGTGCATGCGATCGCCTCGCCCTATCGCGATCGCTCGCACTTCGACGGCCAGAACGTGCTGGAAACGGGCGGCCACGCGCCGTACCAGGTGAAGGACGGGTGGCTGAACCGGCTCGTCGCCATGCTGCCCGCTTCGCGCGAGAATGCCATCGCGCTCGCCCCCACCGTGCCGCTCGCGCTGCGCGGCGCAGTGCAGGTGTCCTCGTATGCGCCCTCGGCGCTGCCCACCGCTTCGGACGATCTGCTCACACGCGTTTCAGCGCTCTACGAAGCCGATCCGCAACTGCGCCCGCTCTGGAGTTCGGCGATGAACGCGCGCGGACTCGCCGGCGACGCGAGCGTACGCCAGGACCCCGCGAGCCTCGGCAAGCTTGCGGCGAGCTTCCTCTCGCGCCCCGATGGGCCGCGCATCGCCATGATCGAAACCGGCGGGTGGGACACGCACAGCGCGCAGAACGCCCGCCTCGCCAATCAGCTCAAGGCGCTCGACACGATGCTCGCCGCGCTGCGCGACGGCCTCGGCCCCGCATGGGACAAGACGACCGTGCTAGTCGCGACGGAATTCGGCCGCACGGCGGCGGCGAACGGCACCGGCGGCACCGACCACGGGCAGGCTTCGGTGGCGATGCTCGTGGGCGGCGCGGTGGCGGGCGGCCGTGTGCAGGCCGACTGGCCTGGGCTGCGGCCCGCGGATCTCTACGAATCCCGCGACCTCAAGCCCACCGCCTCGCTCGACGCACTGATCGCAGGCGCGGCGGCCGAAAGCCTGGCGCTCGATCCACAGCGCACGGCGGCAGCGCTATTCGCCGAGGCGGGCGCAACGCATGCAATGAGCGGGCTCATACGCACGTGAACCGATAAGTCAGCAAGCACAGGAGCGGGCTGGCTGGAGGAGATCACATAACAATTCGGACAACCAAACAAACGCAATCAGCGGAGGAAAAATATCGTGAAGACGAGACTGCTACATTCCATTACCCTGCTCGCCAGCGCCGCACTGCTCGGCGCGTGCGTGGTGGAGCCCGCGCGGCCGCCGGAGCCGGCGCCGCGCGTGGAAGTCGTGCCGGCCGCGCCCGCGCCAGGCTATCACTGGGTCAAGGGACATTACCGGTGGGAAGGCAATCACTGGGAATGGGTGCCCGGACATTGGGTGGCGGCGTATTGAGTGTGCTTCGCGCGGCGGTCAAGGCGCATCCAGCGGATGAATCCGCCGCCGCCCCTTCCTGAATTCGACCGCCGCTTTGCCACCGCGAACGCGAAAATTCACCGCGAGATCGTCAAGGCCGCGCGAGAGAGAAAAGTGGAACGCGTGCGCGCTGATGGTCGAGCACATGACTGAGGCGCCGAAGTATGTCAAGCGAATGAAAGGCAAGCTGCGCGGCCGGCTGATTCTCGACTCGGAGATTCGCAAACGATCGGGGGCGATTACGGTGGCGATCGAGAAGGACGATTGAGGAATGTTCGTCCCCATCACTTTGCGCCCCGAATGAACTCCCCATCGGGGCACGCGTCATTGTCTAGACTGGAACGAGCATCAGAGCTTCCCCGCTCGCGAAGGAGACAGACAATGCTGACGCAAAGAACGAAGGACATCGTGAAGGCAACCGCGCCGGTGCTGGCCGAGCACGGCTACGGCATCATCAAGTGCTTTTACCAGCGGCTCTTCGAAGCGCACCCTGAGCTGAAGAATGTCTTCAACATGGCGCACCAGGAACAGGGCCAGCAGCAGCAGGCGCTTGCGCGCGCCGTCTATGCCTACGCGGAAAACATCGAGGATCCTTCCAGCCTCATGGCCGTGCTCAAGAACATCGCCAACAAGCACGCGAGCCTCGGCGTGCTGCCCGAGCACTACCCGATTGTTGGCGAACATCTGCTGGGCGCGATCAAGGAAGTGCTCGGCGAGGCGGCCACGGAGGACATCATTTCCGCGTGGGCATTGGCCTACGGCAACCTCGCCGATGTGCTGATGAGCATGGAAAGCGAGTTGTATGAAAGCTCCGCCGAAAAGCTTGGCGGGTGGACCGGCTGGCGCGGCTTCGTCGTGCGCGAGAAGCGGCCCGAAAGCAGCATCATCACCTCGTTCGTGCTCGAGCCCGCCGACGGCGGACCGGTCGCCAATTTCGAGCCAGGCCAGTACATCGGCATCGCCGTGGACGTGCCGGCGCTCGGCTTGCAGCAAATCCGCCAGTACAGCCTTTCCGACATGCCCAACGGCCGCAGCTACCGCATTTCCGTGAAGCGCGAGGACGGCGGCGCGCAGTCACCGGGCTTCGTTTCATGCCTGCTGCACGATCATGTGAACGTGGGCGACGAGGTGAAGCTGGCCGCGCCCTACGGCAACTTCCATATCGACGTGAATGCGCGCACGCCCATCGTGCTCATCAGCGGCGGCGTGGGGCTCACGCCGATGGTCAGCATGCTGAGGAAGGCAATTCAGGACCCGAAGCGCCAGGTGGTGTTCGTGCACGGCGCGCGCAATAGCGCCGTGCACGCAATGCGCGACCGGCTGCGCGAGACCGCCGCCGCGCATTCGAACTTTCATCTGGTGGTGTTCTACAACGAGCCGCTGCCCGGCGACGTAGAAGGGCGCGATTACGATCATGCGGGATTCGTGGACCTCGACCTCATCAAACCGGCAATCCTGCTGCCCGACGCCGATTACTACATATGCGGGCCGATCCCGTTCATGCGCATTCAGCACGACGCGTTAGGGAAACTCGGCATTCACGAGGCGCAGATTCACTACGAGGTATTCGGCCCCGATCTGTTCGCCGAGTGAGCGCGTTCGCTCTGGCGCGGCACCACCGCCGCGCCATGACCGCTCAAAACCCGAACACCTTCAACGCATTGCCGCCACGCACCGCATCGCATTGCGCCTTCGGCAGCCGCGCGGTATTGGCGAATGCACCGCGCGTGTCGTGCACCTGGTGCGGCCAGTCCGTGCCGAACATGACCTGATCCGCGCCCACCACCGAAATCAGGAACTCGAGCGACGCCGGGCTATACGTGATGCAGTCGTAGTAGATGTGGCGCAGGTAGTCGATGGGCTTGCGCTTCATCTGGCGCCGCTGCGGAATTTCCACGTCGTCGCCCTTGCCGAAGCGGCCTGCGAGATACGGCAACGCACCGCCCGCGTGCGACGCAATGATCTTCAGGTTCGGATACTGGTCGAAGAAGCCCTCGAAGATCATGCGCGTGATCGCGAGCGTCGTATCGAACATGAAACCCACCGACCAGCTCAGGTCGAACTTCGTCATGTCCATCTGCTCGGTGCCCGGCGGGTCGGTCGGATGGACGAGCACCGGCAGCGAGCGGCGGTCGATCTCGGCCCAGATCGGCGCGAACATCGGGTCGGTCAGGCTGCGGCCCGCCACGTTGGCAAGCACCATCACGCCGCTCGCGCCGTTGCGGCAGGCGCGCTCGAGCTCGGCCACGGCCGCATGCGGATACTCCCACGGCAGCGAGGCGAACCAGCGGATACGCTCCGGGTGCGCGGCCTGGCCCTCGGCGATCGTGTCGTTGGTCTCGCGCGCGGCGAGACAGCTCGTTTCCTCGTTGCCCCAGAACACGTTCGGGCAGGTCAGCGAAACGACCGAGATGTCGATGCCCGCTTCATTCATGTGCCGGATGCGCAGGTCGAAATCGAAGTGGCCCTTCTGCGGAATCACGACCGGCGTGTTGCCGCGAAACACTTCCTGCTGCCCATCGGGCCGCGTTTGTATGTTGTAGGCGCCGCCGCGTTCCTTGAGCAGTTCGAGCCACTTGTGCGTGAAAATGTGGGTGTGGACGTCGATGACGGGCATGCTTGCTTCTCCTGGTAAGAATTCAATGATGAAATGGCCTGGCGCCTTTTTCCACTGATCCGATAATTATTCGCAATCCTGATCATATGGGTAGAAGCGCTGGCGGGAATGTGTCCCGCCAGTCCGCTCAGACGGACGAAGGCGCGGAAAGGTCGTTCATATGCGGCGCTTCGCGCTTGAGCATGAACGCGCCAACCAGACCCAGCGCGAAGAACACCGCGCAGAAGTGGGCTGGCGTCATGTTGTTACCTGTCGTGTGCAAAAGCCAGGTCAGCACGAACGGCGAGAATCCGCCAAAAATCGCGGCCCCGATGTTGTACGAGATCGCAAGACCGGTGGAGCGCACTTCGGTGGGAAAGAGCGACGCCAACGCCGTTGGAATGGGGCTGTTCGAGGCGCCGATCAGCAGTGCGAACAACAGCTCGACCGACATGATCGAAATGATGGAAGGCGCGCTAACGATCCAGTAGTAGGCCGGATAAAGCACCAGCAAAAACACGATGAGCGCACCGCAAATCATGCGGTTGCCGCCCACCCGGTCCGCCATGTGTCCGAAGAACGGGATCGTCACGACACGCAGCAGCACACTTGCGAGCAGCACGTTAAACGGAAGCGTCACCGGCATGTGCAGGTTCTGCACCGCATAGATCGGCAGATAGGTGATGATCACATACGCCATCACGTTGAGCGCCGCGCTCAGCGCCGTAGCCACGAAAAGTTCGCGCGGGTACTGCGCCACTACACGGCCGAGGGGCACCTTCACGCGCTGGCCGAGTTGCTCGAACGCCTCGGTTTCAGGCAGATTGCGGCGGATATAGAAGCCCACGGGCCCGATCAGCAGGCCGAGCAGGAAGGGAATGCGCCACGCCCACGATTGAAGCGCGTCGGGCGTGAACAGGTGCGTGAGCGCGCTGCCCATCGCCACCGCGAGCAGCGCGCCCAGCGCCTGGGCGAACATCTGCCAGCTGCCATAGAGGTTGCGCCGCCCGCGGGGCGCGTACTCGATCAGCATGGCCGTGGCGGTGCCGAACTCGCCGCCCGCCGAAATGCCTTGCAGCAGGCGCGCGCACAGGACGATTGCGGGCGCAACGAGCCCGATCTGCTGGAAGCCCGGCGTGAAGGCGATCATCGCGGCAGCCAGCGTCATCATGGCGATCACGAGCGTGAGGCCCGCCTTGCGGCCCTCGCGGTCGGCGTACATGCCGAGCAGCACGCCGCCTAGCGGCCGCACCACAAAGCCCGCGCCGAACGTGGCCGTGGTCAGCATCAACGCAGCATATTCGCTGTCGCCGGGAAAGAACTGCTTCGCGATGATGATCGAGAGAAACCCGAATACGACGAAGTCGTACCACTCCAGCACGTTGCCGAGCGTCGACGCCACCGCGCCCCGCCAACGGATGCGCGAATCCATTGCTCTCACGACTGTCTCCTGCGGCCAGCATTGGCCGGCCGATGTTGTCAGCACCGCGCCCTCTCGACGGCCCTGAAGCCGCATGGAAACACTGGGAAAGGGGCTGCGCCTGTTTTGTGAATCTGTCGCGAAGCAATGTAAGGCACTATAGTCATGAAGACAATCGAACAAAATCAATGGCTCCATAAAGTTACTTTATGCAACCGACCATCAAGCAACTGCGTGCCTTCGCGCTCGTCTGCCGGTTCGGCGTGCTCACGCGCGCCGCCAACGAGATGTTCATCACGCAGCCGGCCGTGAGCGTGCTGATCCGGCAGATGGAGGAAGCGCTCGGCATGCGCCTCTTCGACCGCACTTCGCGTTCGCTGCGGCCCACCGTGGCGGCGCGGGAAATCCTGCCGACCGTCGAGCGCATGCTGCGCGACCTCGAAGCGATCCAGTCGAGCGTGAAGGAGCTGGCCGGGCGCGAGCGCGGCCAACTGCGCTTCGCCGCCACGCCCTCCATTTCGGCGGCCATCGTGCCGAGGCTCGTGGCCGAATACCGCGCGCTCTATCCGAACATCGAGGTCTCGATCGACGACGCCGCGCCCGACCGCCTCACGGCGTCCACGCTCACCGGCGACGTGGAGTTCAGCATCGGCACGATCAGCGACAAGCCCGAGGGCATCACGCTGCAATGCCTCGCGCGCGACAACCTCTGCGCGATCTGCCGCAAGGACTCCCCGCTCGCGAAGAAACGCCGCGTGACGTGGGACGATGCATTGCGCTACCCGTGGATCGGCGTGAAGCCTGGCAGCGGCATACGTGGCCTGATCGACGAGACGCTGTTTGCGCTGGGCGAGCGCAAGGCGGTGGAGTACGAGGTCTCGTATATGACGACGGGGCTCGCCATGACCGAGGCGGGGCTGGGCATTGCGATCTTTCCAGGCATGCTGCTGGGCTCGTTTCCGCACCGCGACCTCGTCGCGCGCAAGCTCGAAGCGCCCGTCGTCACGCGCGACGTCAATCTGATCCGGCGCGCCGAGCATTCGCTTTCGCCGGCGGCGGAGTCGTTCATCGAGCTCTGGTACAAGCGGATCGGCAAGCCGGCGGCAGCCTGAGCCGGCTTGATGCGCGGGAAGGCCTTCGAACCCGCGAGCGCCGCGCATCGCCCGGGTATTCGACCGTTCGCGTATGGGCCGGCTGGGCGGCGAGTCGCGGCGCCGCCTTCGCCGGGAGCTTGAGCAGTATTGGCCCCAGACATCTCGCGAGTGGCGGTCAGGAAAGAACCGTTGACGCCGATACTGTTTGCACTACTGATTGTGCTACCGTCCCCGCCTTCACTTCTCCTTGCTTCAGAATGCGGTCCGAAGAATTGCAATCTCAGCCATTGAAGGAAATGCAGAGATTATTAATCTCGCGCAGCCTGCTCGAAAGAATCGCGCGTGGGAAACGGAAAGGGCCGCCCCTGGCGATTCTCCACACGCAAGGCGCTGGCAACGAGCGCCGCGTCCGCGCGAGCGCGCGATTCGGCCCGCGCGAGGATCCGCCCGATGGCCACGAGATTCGTGCGCTGCGCATCGTTCAGGTCCGCGTGAACGACGAGGCGTACGAGCCGCGCAAGCCGCCGGATATCGTGAAGCCGGGCATCGGCGTGACTGATCGCCAGCATCGCGATGCTCTCGAGGCGATCGTGATCGCACAACAGGGTATGCAAGGTAGTGCTCGGAATGGGAACGGTGACATCGTCGTCAGTCATGGCAAGCGGCTCCTGGACACAGGCCCGCGCGCGGCGCGAAAAGCGGCGCGAGCGGGCACGGCTACTCGGGGACGACGGGATTATCTGCCAGCGCCTGCCGGAAAACAGCAGATATCACTTGCTACAGATCAATTTATCTTCAATTAGATATGCAAATCCGCTAAAAGCGTAGTCGAGCGCTCTACGTCTGCCTTTACGCCATCGCGACAGCGAGATCGCCACCGGACTGATCGTGTTACTCGGCCTTGGCAGGCAATTACCCGCACCCGCAGCGCGCTAATTCCCACACGCATGGATCAAAAACTGCTGCATCGCGCGCGCCGGATCGCTGAGCGTTGCGCCCGGATGCCAGAGCATGCCGGCTTCCATCTGCGGAATGGCGTCCTCCACGGCGCACGCTTCGATGCGCTTACCCTCCAGCGACCACGGCCTGAACACCATGTCCGAGAGGATCGTCACGCCGAAGCCATGCGCCACCAACCCGCGCAGCGCTTCCATCGAACTCGTGCGAAACGCGATGTTCGGCGCAATGCGCCGCTTCTTCCAGTAGCGCAGCGTCGACGCCTCGCCCTCGTCCACCGTCAGCAGGATGTAGGGGTAACGCGCGATGTCGCGCAGCGTGACGGTGCCCATCTGCGCGAGCGGGTGCGTCGGGGCGGCCCAAAGTTGCCGCCGCGAACGCATCAGCACGTGGTGGCCGAAGCGCGCGCGCCGTTCCACGTTGGAGAGTAGCGCCACGCCGAGATCCACTTTCTGCGCGAGCACCGCCTGCTCAATGGCTGGGCGGTCGAGGTCATGCAGGTCGATTTCGATCTCGGGGTACGTCGCGCGAAAGCGCGCGAGCAACTCCGGCAGGAAGTAACCAAGCAGCGTATAGGAGGCCGCCATGCGCACCGTGCCGCGCAGGCTGTGCGCGCGAAATGGCGCTTTGTGCAATGCGTCGCGCACCGACTCCAGCACGTGGCGCGCATGATTGAGAAAGTCCTGCCCGTCGGGCGTGAGTTCCACGCCCTGGGGCAAGCGCACGAAGAGCCGCGTGCCGAGCGCCTCTTCGAGCGCGAGCACCGCATTCGTGATCGCCGACTGCGAGACATGCTCGGCCGCCGCCGCCATCGAAAACTGCCCGTTTTGCGCGGCCGCCACGAAGTAGCGGAACTGCCGCAAGGTCACGTCCTTGGCCATGTGCTTTTCGAATATCGTGGGTCTGTCGTTCCGATTCTACGATATCCGCTCGACGTGCCGCTTACGGCCTGCATGCCCCCGTGATCAACGCGGCGCCATGCGCAGCGCGCCGTCGAGACGAATCACTTCGCCGTTCAAATAGCGGTTGCCGACGATATGTTCGACGAGCGCCGCGAACTCCTCGGGCCGGCCAAGACGCGGCGGAAACGGCACACCCGCACCGAGCGCCTGTTGCACCTCGGCGGGCATGGCGAGCAGCATCGGCGTTTCGAAGATACCCGGCGCGATGGTCACCACGCGGATCGCGTGGCGTGCCAGTTCCCGCGCGGCCGGCAGCGTGAGCGAGACGACACCGCCCTTCGAGGCCGCGTAGGCCGACTGCCCGATCTGGCCGTCGTACGCAGCCACCGAAGCCGTATTGACGATCACGCCGCGCTCGCCATGCGAATCAAGCGTGTTGTTCGCCATTGCTGCGGCCGCGAGGCGCATCACGTTGAAGGTGCCGATCAGGTTCACCGAAACGACCTTCGCGAACAGATCGAGCGAGTGCGCGCCCTCTTTGCCGACAATGCGCTGCGCCGGCGCAATGCCCGCGCAGTTCACCACGCCATGCAGCGCGCCGAAGCGCTGCGTGACCACCGCAATCGCCGCCTCGACGCTCGCCGCTTCGGTCACGTCCGCCTGCACCGCGATGGCACGATCGCCACCCAGGGCCGCTTCGTCACGCGCGCGGGCGATGTCGATATCGGCAAACACGACATTCGCGCCGCGCTCGAGCAGGTGACGCCCCACCGCGGCGCCGAGCCCCGATCCACCACCGGTTACGAAGAACGTCTTGTCTTGCATCATCATGCCAATCTCCTCCTTTAGTTATCCGATCTTTCAAGCGATTTGCGCTGCCAGTTCCGCGCGATAGCGTTCGCGAACGCCGCGCGAGCGCTCGTAATTGCGTTCCTTCACGATGCCGAAGCCGCGAACCGCGCCGGGCACCCCCAGCAGGCCGATGGCGGCCGCCAGCGTGTGCGGCGCGAGCTTGCCGAGCACGAGGCGCACGTCGTCTTCGAATTCGCCGATCATCGCGCGCTCAATCACGCGGTCGCGTTGCCGACCGAACGGGTCGAACGGCGTGCCGCGCAGCGCCTTGCCGTGCTTGAGCACGCGCAGCAGCGGCTCGACCCACACGCCGCGCAGCGCGATCTTGTTGCGGCGGCCCGTTTGCGCGTCGCGGCGCGTGAGCAACGGCGGCGCCATGTGGAACGTCTTCTTGCCCGCCGCGCCGTCGAACAGGCTGGACAGGTAGGCGCCGAACTCGCCATCCGTATGCAGACGCGCGACTTCGTATTCGTCCTTGTAAGCGAGCACCTTGAAATAGTGGCGCGCCGCCGTTTCGGCGAGCGCGCCGCTCGCGCCTTCGATTCCGCGTTCGGCCTGCGCCACGGCTTCGACGAGCGCGCGATAGCGCGTGGCATAGGCAGCGTTCTGATACAGCGTGAGATCGCGTTCGCGAGCCGCGACGAAGCGCGCGAAATCGAACTGCACGTTCTCGGGCGCAACTTCTGCAGTGCCGATGAGTTCCAGCACCCGCGCATCGTTGGCGATCAGGCGGCCCCACAGGAACGCGCGCTCGTTCATCTTCACGGCCGCGCCGTTGAGTTCGATCGCGCGAAGGATCGAGGCTTCGGTGAGCGGCACGAGCCCCAACTGGAACGCATAGCCCACCATCATCATGTTCGAGGCAATCGCGTCGCCGAAAATCGCTTCGGCGGCGCCCGTGCAGTCCCAGAACGTTGCGCCCTGCGCACCCATCGCGCTCTCGATCGCCGCCTGGTGCACGGCCTTGCTCACGGGCAAGTCGCCGTCGCGCACGAAGTCGGCGGTCGCGGTGATGCGCTCGTTGACGATCGCACGCGCGCCCTGGCCCGCCAGGCGCGACAGCGCACCCGACGAAGCGGCCACCACGGCGTCGCAGCCCAGCAGCACGTTGGCCGCATGCGCGCCGATGCGCGATGTCGTGATGAGCCCGCGGCTCTGCGCAATCTGAACATGGCTGATGACCGCGCCGTTCTTCTGCGCGAGCCCCGTGAAGTCGAGCGTCGAGGCGCCGCGCCCTTCGAGGTGCGCCGCCATCGCGAGAATCGCGCCGATCGTCACGACGCCCGTGCCGCCAATGCCGGTCACGACCATGCGCAGATGCTGCTCCAGCGCCTCGGGCGTGCGCATGGGCGGCGCGAGCGTGGCGCGCAGTTCGGCTTCGAGGCGCTGGATGCGCGCGGCATCGGGACGCTTCGGCTCCATGCCCTCCACGGTCACGAAGCTCGGGCAAAAGCCCTTCACGCACGACATGTCCTTGTTGCAGCTCGACTGATTCACGGCGCGCTTGCGGCCCAGCCCGGTTTCGAGCGGCTCGATCGCGATGCAGTTCGACTGCACGGAGCAGTCGCCGCAGCCCTCGCACACGGCGGGATTGATCACGACGCGCGTGGGCGGATCGATCAGCTTGCCGCGCTTGCGGCGGCGGCGCTTTTCGGCGGCGCAGGTCTGGTCGTAGACGATCACCGAAACGCCCTTTTGCTCGCGCAGGCGGCGTTGCAGCGAATCGAGCGCGTCGCGGTGCAGCAGCGTCACGCCGGCGGGCAGCGCGTTCGCGTTCACGTATTGCTCGGGGCGGTCGGTCACCACGGCCACTTCGCTCACGCCTTCGGCCCGCACCTGCGCAACGACGCGATGCACGGTCAGTCCGCCCTCGGCGGGCTGGCCGCCGGTCATGGCCACGGCGTCGTTGAAGAGAATCTTGTACGTCACGTTCGCGCGCGCCGCCACGGCCTGGCGAATCGCGAGGCTGCCCGAGTGCTGATACGTGCCGTCGCCGAGATTCACGAACAGATGCGGCATGTCCGTGAACGTCGACATGCCGACCCACTGCACGCCTTCACCGCCCATCTGGCAGAACGTCGCCGTATTGCCCGCCTCGCCGAGCGCCATGATGTGGCAGCCAATGCCGGCCGCCGCGTGCGAGCCGTCGGGCAAGCGCGTCGAAGTGTTGTGCGGGCAACCCGCACAGAAGAACGGCTTGCGCGTGAGCGGCTCGCTCTGCAGCGCCGGCGTGAGCGCGATCACGCGCGACGCGCCCGCACGCGCATGGGTTGCGCGCCCGACCACCGGCGGCAAATCGACCGCGGCGTGCTGAAAGAAGCGTTGCAATGCGCGCGCGAGCTGCTCGGGCGCGAACTCCATCGCGGCGGGCAGCAGCGGTTCGCGCTCGCCGAGCGTCTTGCCGTGTACCTGCGGCCGCTCGTCCGCGCGCACATTGAAAAGCGCCTCTTTGATCTGCCGCTCCACGAACGAGCGCTTCTCCTCCACGACGAAAAGCGCCTGCATGCCGCGCGCAAATGCCTTGAGCCCCTCGGTTTCGAGCGGCCAGATCATGCCGACCTTGTAAAGGCCAATGCCGAGTTCCTCGAGGCGCTCCGGCGTGAGCCCCAGCGCGTCGAGCGCGGCCAGCACGTCGCCGTGTGCCTTGCCGACCGTCACGATGCCCACACGCGCGTGCGCGGGCCGCAGCAACGCGCGATCGAGCGGGTTCGCGCGCATGAACGCGAGCGCGGCGGGCAGCCGCTCTTCGAGCACGCGACGCTCGAGCTCCGCGCGTTCCGCGGGCCAGCGCAGTTGCGGGTCGTAATTGAAGCCGCGCAGCACCGGAATCTCGATGTCCTCGGGCATATGAAACGACGCGGCGCGGCCCACGCGCATCGACCGCCCGCTCTCCACGGTCTCGGTGATCGCCTTGAAGCCCACCCACAGCCCGCTGAACCGTGAAAGCGCATAGCCGGCGAGGCCGAACTCGATGTACTCCTCCACCGAGGCCGGAAAGAGGATCGGCATCATCGCCCCTTCGAACACATGGTCGGTCTGGTGCGGAAACATCGACGACTGTGCCGCATGGTCGTCGCCGGCCACGGCCAGCACGCCGCCTTGCCGCGCGGTGCCGAGCATGTTGGCATTGCGGAACACGTCGCCCGTGCGGTCCACGCCGGGCCCCTTGCCGTACCACATCGAAAACACGCCTTCCACGCGTTTGCCGGGAAAGGCGTCGAGCTGCTGCGCGCCCCACAGCATGGTCGCGCCGAGGTCTTCGTTCAGGCCCGGCTCGAAGCGCACGTCGAAACCGGCGAGGAGCGCCTTCTGGCGCCAGAGTTCCTGGTCGAATCCGCCCAGCGGCGAGCCGCGATAACCGGAGACGAGACCGGCCGTGCGCAGCCCGGCGAGCCTGTCCGCACGCGCCTGCTCGATCAGGATGCGCACGAGCGCCTGGGTGCCGGTGAGAAACACCGCGCCGCCCTCGCGCAGGTAGCGGTCTTCGAGTCGATAGTCCGTGTCGATCTGGCGCTCGGCCTCGACGGCTCGCATGTTCATGGTTGTCTCCGCTCTTCGGCTGGTGGGTATCAGCGGATTCTAGATAGCCAATAGCGGCGATTCGTGCCAAACTAAGCCACACAATCGCATTGAATTAGCAACACTCGCCTATAAACCCACCATTCCAGGGAAACTTTGCCAATGAAATTCGACCGTGTGGATGTGGCCATCCTGCACGCCCTGCAGCGCGACGCGCACGTGAAGTCCGCCGACCTCGCGGAATCGCTCGGGCTTTCGCTCTCGCCGTTCTACCGGCGCATCCGCATGCTCGAAGAGCGCGGCGTCATCACGCAGTACGTGACGCTGCTCGATCAGGAGAAGGCCGGCTTTCCCGTCAATGCCTACGTATCGGTGGCGATCGAGAAGAAGAACGAGACGCGGCTCGCCGCGTTCGAGCGCGCGATCGCGAACTGCGACGAGGTGATGGAGTGTTATCTGATGACTGGCTCGTTCGACTACATGCTGCGCGTGGTCGCGAGCGATATTGCGGGCATCGAGCGTTTCGTGATGACGCGGCTCACCAAGATCGAGGGCGTGCGCGACATTCACACTTCCGTGGCGCTGCGCCGCGTGGAGTACAAGACCAAGCTGCCGGTGCGCGTGCGCGACGAATGAGGGCCGACTAAAAATCAGGATGTCGAACGAATCGACAGCGCCTCGGCCAGCGCGCGCACCACGCGATCGCGGTAGCGCATCAAGGCGCCGATATCCGGGCAAACTGCTCGCGCGGCGCGCGCCGCGCAGCCGTCATGCCTTCTGCGCGGTCTTGCGCACCGCGCGCAGTGGCTTCGCGGCGTCCGCGCCGGGGCGCCCCGCGCTGCGCGTGGCGCGACGCGGCGCAGCAGCGCTGGCGCCGCCCCCCTTCTGCCGCGCCGCCTCCAGTTCGCGCGCCTGGGCTTCATGGCTCGCGCGCAGCGCGTCGAGCCGGCCTTCCAGCATGCCCGCTTGATGGCGCAGATCGCCTAGTTGCGTCTGCAATGCCTGAATCTCGGCGCGCGCACTTTCCTCGGTGCGCGCCGCACGCTGCGCGGCGGCTTCGGCCTCGCGCTGCAAACGCGCGTTCGCCGTACGCTCGCGCTCGATCTCCAGCAACGCGCGTTTTTCCGCGGCCTGCAATCGCGTTTGCTCGAGTTCCGCGCTTGCGCGCAGCTTGTCGAGTTCGGCGGCGAAATCGGCACGTGCCTGGGTTAGTGCGGCGTCGCGTTCGCGGCTCGCCTCCAGAGCACGCGCCAGCTCGCCTTCGAGCGCACCGCGCGTGGCAACGGCTGCCGCCTGCGCCTGCTCGAGTTCCTGAATGCGCACCTGCGCCGTGAGCAGCGCGGCCGTGCGCTGTTCGAGCGCCGACTCGGTGCGCGCCAGGTCGGCGCGCGTGGCGGCGGCCGCGGACTCGGCCGCGCGCCGCACGTCTTCCACTTCGACGCGCAGCGCTTCGAGCGAAGCCTGCGCCGCCGCCGCCGCGCGTGTCCAGAGCGCGGCCACGAGTTCGCCGGCCGCCCCTCGAAGCTCCTCAGGCAAATCGGCGTGCTCGATGCGCACGCGGCTCTTCTCGCGCAAGTCGGCCCAGAATTCCGATAGCACAGCGGTGGGGGTGCTCATGCTGCCGCGGCGCACGAGCTGATAGAGGCGGTTGGCCGTGGGCGTGATGCCAAAGCGAAAGAACATCAGCGCACACACTTCGCGATACAGCTCGCGAGTCTTGGGAAACTCGGCCTTGAGCCGCTCGATCTCGGCGGCGAGGCGTACTTCGTCGGGAGCGACTTCGGTCATGGAGAATGGCAGGCATGGAATCCGCCGATATTACAACGTAAAGCGTGTGATTCCTACCGCTATCGCTCGCGAGCCGGCACGTTGCATGCCGGCCCTCCGGTTCTTCTTCACGCCGCGCGAGGCGATGCCACGGGCGGCGAGCCGTCATGAAAGAGCTGACCGAGCTGCGCACGCAGTTCCGGCGAATCGGTGTGGTGATGCACGCTCACCGCGTGCTGCACGGCAGCCTCCAGGAGCTCGGAGTCCGAATCCGCCGAAATAGCAACCGAGCAGTTCATTTCGCTGGGGAACTCCCTGCAATCAATGTACTTTCGAGTCATGGCGTGGCTCCTCGTTAGCCAGGTGAAACAGATAGAAGCACGGGGAAAAGCGCAGGCAAATGCGCGCATGCGCGAACGGCCCGCGTATGCTTGAAAATTATAGAATCCATGCATTTCGCTTGCTAAACTATTAAAGTCAATCCACGTATGACAATAATCTGAATTGATATCGCAAGTTTTTATTTATCAAGCTGCATAATTTAGGTTAGCTAATGAATCGTCGAGGCTCGCCGGCCGCCCGGGCACAAGCCGGGCCATGTCGCGAAGCGCTCCTCGGCCGGGCCTGCAAGGTCCGGACAGCCAGGCTGCATCCGCCGCCATTCTGAAAGCTCATTCTTCCCGCTTTCCTGCTGAACACACGCCATGCAGCGCGTGTGCGAAATCCGCATCGGTTCGACGATCGAAGTGATCGACAGCAATTCCGTTCTGTCCAGCCAGTCCGGGCAATCGCGCGGGCCGCAATCTGCGCGCGACTGCCGTACCGTTCAATGAGAGGTGTGCCATGTCCAGCCTGTCGAGCGACTCCATCGAAACACTGAAAGGCGCGCTGCGCGGCCAGGTGCTTCAGCCGGGCGACGCGGGCTACGACGAAGCGCGGCAAATCTGGAACGCGATGATCGAGCGCCGCCCCGCGCTGATCGTGCGCTGCCAGGGCTGCGCCGATGTGCGGCGCGCCGTGGCGTTCGCTCGCGAGACAGGGCTGCCGCTCGCCGTGCGCGGAGGCGGCCACAATATTGCTGGCAGCGCATTGTGTGACGACGGTATCGTGATCGACCTTTCACCGATGAAATCGGTACGCGTGGAGCCCGCTACGAAGCGCGCGTATGTCGAGCCCGGTGCAACACTCGGCGACTTCGATCATGAAGCGCAGGCTTTTGGCCTCGCTACGCCGCTGGGCATCAATTCGACGACGGGCGTGGCCGGCCTCACGTTGGGCGGAGGATTCGGCTGGCTGAGCCGTCGCTTCGGCATGTCGGTCGACAATCTGCTCGCGGTCGACGTCGTAACCGCCGACGGCAACCTGCTCCGCGCAAGCGCCGAAGAGAACGCCGACCTGTTCTGGGCAATCCGCGGCGGCGGCGGCAACTTCGGCGTGGTCACGATGTTCGAGTTCGCGCTCCACCCTGTCGGGCCCGAAGTCTACGGCGGGCTGGTGGTACTGCCGCTCGACGCCGCGAAGGAAGCATTGGTGCAGTATCGCGAGGCTGTCAAGACGATGCCCGAAGAGTTGACCGTCTGGAGCGTGGCGCGTCTCGCGCCGCCGCTGCCCTTCCTGCCGCCGGAAGTGCACGGCAAGCCGATCATTGCCTTCGCGATCTGCTACACCGGTGCGCTGGAAAACGGGCCGAACGCAGTGGAGGGCGTGCGCCGCTTCGGCAAGGCCTATGGCGAGCATCTCGGGCCGATGCCTTACGCTGCATGGCAAAAGGCGTTCGATCCGTTGCTCACGCCGGGCGCGCGCAATTACTGGAAATCGCACAATCTTGCCGCGCTGCCGGACGGCCTCATCGACACGCTGCTCGACGCCATCGCCAGGCTGCCCTCGCCGCAATGCGAGATATTCTTCGGACAAATCGGCGGCGCCACGCTGCGAGTCGCGCCCGATGCCATGGCCTATCCGAACCGCGATGCCCTCTTCGTGATGAACGTGCACGGCCGCTGGACCGATGCCGCCGACGACGCCCGCTGCGTTGCCTGGGCGCGCGACTTTTTCGAAGCGTCGGCGCCTTATGCGTTGGGCAGCGTCTACGTGAACTTCCTGACCGACGACGAACGCGCGCGCGTCGGGGCGGCTTATGGGCCGAACATGGAGCGCCTCGTCGCGGCCAAGACGCGCTACGACCCGCAAAATCTCTTCCGTCACAACCAGAATATCCAGCCGGCTTCACCGTAAGCCTGGTAAGCCTGGTTAGCGCAGTCGCAGTAAGCGTCGAGCAGCGCATTGGAACGAGGCCGTATCCGTGCTCACGGTTGCCCAAACACTTCATACGCGCGCAGAGGCTATGTTCGTGATCGGACTGCGCGCGTGAACGCCGATTCGATCTCATCCCAGGAGGAATCGTCATGTCGACATTTGTGGTGCTGGCGCAATTCACCGACCAGGGTATCCGCAGCGTCAAGAGCAGCACACAGCGAGCCGGCCAGGCAGCGGAAATGGCCAAAACGTTCGGCTGCGAAATGAAGCAGATTTACTGGACGCTGGGTCAATACGACATCGTCACGATCGTGGAAGCGCCGGATGAGCAAAGCCTCATGGCATTCGGCCTTGCGCTTGGCTCCCTCGGCAATATCCGCACGCAGACATTGCGCGCATTGAGCAAGGACGAATTCGCCGCCATTGTCAGCAAGCTCCCGTAAGACGAAACCGGCATGCGGCACGCGGGCGGGTGCCGCTGCCGCGCATGGGTCCACGGAGGGCCCGCCCGGCGCATGCGCGGCGCATTTCCTGCCCAATCGAGAAAAACGTTCTCTGCGCGAACGCGGCGTTGCGTGCAGCGCCTTTCCGGGAAGCCGTGCCACACGAGCGAAGTCTTTCTTTTTCGCAAACGTTTGCCATCCAGGTATCAAGTCGGCGGCGCCCACGCCGAAAACCCGTACATCGCCACGAAACTTTGGAGACCCGGACGTGACGCGCGTTGTACTCTTACTTGCCGTAATGGTTGTGACAGGCTGCGCGCAATTGCAGCCGCCCAATACGGCTCAAGCCGAGAAACCGGCGGTGTCGAACGTCATCATGAAGTTCGACATTCCCGCCGATGCGCTGGGCGCGCGCGATCCGCAATTGAGCGCGGTGCTCGCCAAGGCGGGCGCGCTCGCCGCCGCGCAGAAGCAACCCACCGTGATCCGGGTGACCGCCCTCGGCCAGGACCTCAAGTACATCAACCAGGCCATCTGGAAGGGCGTACCGCAGCAGCCGGGGCTCAAACCCACACTCGAAAACCTGACGGCCGGCCCGAACCAGACTTATAGCGTCTCGATCGAGCCGCTGCATACGGGGAGCTGACACGATGCGCCTGATCGCCTGCGCCGCAGCCGCACTGCTCTACTGTTCGGCCGCGTCGGCGGCCGAACCCGCCGCCGGCACACCCGCAACCGCTGCCCCCTCGGCCGCCGCGGACAGGGTTTATCCGCCGTTACCCACGCTCGCCATGCTGCCGCCCGCCACCAGCGACGACGACGATCTTCCCGCACCGCATTCGTCCTCGCACAAGAAGAAGGGCCGCCAGCACGACTGTCGCTGCGCCATGCCGACGCCGCGCCTCGTCGTCTCCGATGCGTCGCGCGCCTATCTCAAGGACATCGAGCGGCAGCTCGATTCCGCCCTCTCGCAGTAATGCGAGCCCTGGAACCTCGACCGATGCATCAGTACAAGTCCATCTCCCTGCGCGCTGTGCGAACGTGGGCCCTTTGCGGCTGGGCCGCCCTGCTTGGCCTGACCACGCTCGGCAGTACGGCCGTGCATGCCGAGCCGCAAGCCAACGACTGCTTCGACAAGGCCGGCGCATACCAGGGCGTCAATCCGCTCATTCTGCGCGCCGTGGCATGGCGCGAATCGAAGGGCGATGCAACCGCCATCAATCGCAACGCCAACGGCTCGATCGACGTGGGGCAGTTGCAGATCAACTCGATCCACTTTCCGGAGCTGACGCGCCAGGGCATTCCACACCGAGCGCTCACGGACCCGTGCGTCAACATTTTCGTGGCTGCATGGCTGCTCAAGCAGAAGATGGTGCGTTACGGCAATACGTGGCGCGCGATCGGGGCGTATCACTCGGAATCGCCGCATGAGCGCGATGCCTACGCGCGCAGCATCCAGGCGATCCTCGTGAGCTGGGGCCAGCTGCAACCCTCGCAATGACACGCGCGCAGGCCTTCCACGCTGAAAGCGTGTGTGGCGAAGCAGTCGGGATCGAGCACGAAGGTATTGTCACGCCAACCAGGTGAGCGTTGATAATCGCGCGGGCATGCCTCGACTAAAAACGAATGCCCCTATTTTTCCGCGTTAATCAGCCGATTTGAGTCCGCGCAAACGTTTAATTTGGCGAGCTGGAATTTGCGAGGGTATTCGATCGAGCCGAAAATAACCGGCTCGCGGCTCAACCCATACGGACCACCGCGCGCGGCACCGCATCGAGACGCGTCACGCCGGTGAGCGCCATCGCCACTTCGAGCTCGGTTTGCAGAAGCGTCAGCAGATGGGCCACGCCTGCCACGCCCCCCACTGCGAGCGCGTGCAGCACGGGCTGGCCGATCAACACGGCCTGCGCGCCGAGCGCCAGCGCCTTCAGCACGTCGGTGCCACGCCGTACGCCGCCGTCGAGCAGCACGGGCACACGCCCATTCACGGCAGCAGCGATCTCGGGCAACACGTCGAGCGTGGCCGGCACGGTATCGAGCGTGCGCCCGCCGTGATTCGACACGACGATGCCAGCCGCGCCGGCTGCGAGTGCGCTCGGTACATCGGCTGCATTGAGAAGGCCCTTGAGCAGCACCGGCAGCGACGTCGCGCGGCAAAGCCGCTCGATGTCGGCCCAGGTCGGCGCACCCGCGAGCAAGCCCTTGAACACGGGGCTGCCGCCGCGCGTATCGACCGCCTCGGCGCGTGCGAAACCGCGCAGATTGACGGACTCGATGCCCTCGGGCAAGCAGAAGCCCGCGCGTTGTTCGGCATTGCGGATGCCGTTGACGGCCGCATCCACGGTCACCACGAGCGCGCGATAGCCCGCCTGCTCCGCCCGGCGCACGAGCGTGAGCGTATCTTCGCAGCGCGGCTGCAAGTACAGCTGAAACCACACCGGCGCGTCCGTTGCCTGCGCAACCGATTCGAGCGCGATGCTCGCCTGCGTGCTCACGGTCATCCACGTGCGTGTAAGCGATGCGGCGTGCGCGGTCGCCAGTTCGCCCTCCTCACAAACGAGGCGATGCCAGGCCGTCGGCGCGATCAGGATGGGGTAGTCGAGCGTCGCTCCCAGCAGCGTAGTGCGCGCCGTGGCCGACGACATATCGGCCAGCGCGCGCGGCATGAGCTGCACGCGCTCGAACGCGCTGCGATTCTCGCGCTGCGTGATGCCGTCCGCCGCCGCGCCCGCAATATACGCGCGAATGGCGGGATCGACGCGCGCATGGAAATGACGTTCGTAGTCGAAGAGCGAGACGGTATCGGCGGGAATGTTCATCGCTTGGCTCACAGCTCCGACCAGCGGCGCAGCAGGTTGTGGTAATGATTCACGAGCCTGTGAACCGCGGGATGCTCGTCGCCCGCGTCCTTTCCCGCGTCCTTTCCCAACTCCTGGCGGATGGCGATGATCGCGCAATCGAGCTCGTATAGCATCGTGCGGCTCGTCTCGTCCTTGACGAGCGACTGTGCCCAGAAAAACGAGGCCCAGCGGCTGCCGCGCATAACGGGCGTCACGCGGTGCAGCGTGGAGGCGTGATAGACGATCATGTGGCCCGCCGGCAGCTTGATCGCACGCGAGCCCTGCGCGTCGTCGATCACGAGTTCGCCGCCGTCGTATTCGTCGGGCTCGGAGAGAAAGATCGTGCTGGAGACGTCCGCGCGCATGCGCATGCCACCCGTGCCGGGCACGGTCTGGATGGCGTTGTCGACGTGCGTGCCGAACGCCATGCCAACGTCGTAACGATTGAAGCGCGGCGGCAACACACGAAACGGCAGCGCCGCCGAGTGATAGGTCGCGTTGCGGCCCAGCGCATTCAGAATCAGTTCGCCCAGTTCGCGCGCTTCGGCGCTTTCGGCCGGAATCTGCAGATTGCTCTTGGACTTCGCGGCCAGATCGCCTGCGGTGAGACGCCCGTCCACCCATTGCGAAGCTTCGAGCACCTGGCGGCAATGCTTCACTTCGGCGGACGTGAGCACGTTGGGAATCTGAATGAACATGTGGACAGCCCTTGCAAACAGACGAAAACAGACGAAAGCACAGCCGATCCATGGACCGGTTGCGCCGTACGCGTCGGCGGCCTTTACCCCTTTATGCCTCTACACGGGTACGCCGCCGCACATCGCAGTCGCTGCGATCAGAACGACACGCCCGCGCTCAGCAGGAACGTGCGTCGCGAGGCGGGAACCGCGCGCGACGAACTGAACGCCGACTGATAGTTCAGGTGATCGGTGAGGTTATACAGATTGAGCGAGATGCGGTACGGCCCCTGCTCGTAGCCGATCATGCCGTCGAGCGAGAAGTTGTCGGGCATGCGCGCCGTATTGGCGGAATCGGCCCAGTAACCCGAGCCGTACTGCAGGCCGCCGCCCACGGTGAGCTTGCCCGGCAGTGACAGCAATGAATGTGGCACGATGTAGCTCGTCCACAGCGTCACGTTGTTGGCCGGCACGCCCGGCGCCGTGTTGCCGATAGAGGTCGCCGCGCTCGCCTGCGTAACGATGCCGTTCAAATATGCGTACGCAATGTTGGCCGACCAGTTGTTCGTGATCCAGCCCGAGAGCCCCAGCTCGACACCGCGAATGCGGTAGCCTTCGCCGTTGTCCGAGAAGCCTGGCGCGAGATCCCCCGTGTCCGGATCGACCGTGTACGAATTCGACTTGCGCGTCTGGAACAAGGCGGCCGTCACGCCGAGGCGCTTGTTGAGGAAGTCGAGCTTCGTGCCCACTTCGACCGTATCCGCACGCTCGGGCTCGTTGTCCACGCCGTTTTGCGGCACCTCCGATTGCACGCCGCCCACGGCAAGCGCGATATCGGTGCCAACAGGGCGATAGGTGCGCGAGAACGACGTATAGAACATGGCGTCCTTCGTCGGCTCCCAGATCGCCGAGATTGCGGGGCTGACCTTGCTCGACGTGGCCGTGCCGCCGGCCAGGGTTGTCGCATTCGTCCAGTACTTGCTGCGGAAATAGTCCCAGCGCAGATTGCCAAGCAGCGAGAACTGCTGCGTGAGCCAGATGCGATCGTTCGCGAATACGCCGATATCCGACGACTCCGCGTTGCGCGTGGTCGCGCCGTAACCGAGCGACCAGCCGGCGGGCATCTGATATTGTGGATTGACCACGGTCTGATTGTTCACGCGGCCGGTCCAGGTGCCCTGGTCGCGGTGATCGCGCTGATAGTTCATGTCGAGGCCGACCACGGCGCGATTGCGGAACTGGCCAAGATTGAATTCGCCCTTCGCGGTGGTCACGTTCTGCACGCCGATGCCGCGCTGAAGATAGGCGACACCGCCGCCTGCGCCGTATGCAAGCGCGACGTTCTGGCCTGCCAGCAGCTTCCGCAGATTCGCGTAGCTGACCGCCGCCGGATTTGTCGAAGAGAAGTCTCGCTGGTAGAACGTAAAGCGCGTGTCGTTGTCGATCTGGATGCCGTTTTCGAGCTTCTTCGTGAAGAGCGACGAGACGATGTGCGTGTCGCTCTTGTCGCGATCGGTATTGCGGACATACGACGTCGACGAGTCGACGCCCGGCACGTTGTATTCGAGCAGCGGCCGGTAAAAGCCGTCGGCGCCCTGCGCCATCGGCACGCCGTAGTCGGGCACGCCGTCGCGATGCAGGTACGAGTAGCCGAGATGCCATTCGGTATTTGTGCCGATACCCGTGCCGAAGTCCAGCGCCACGCCCGCGCGGTTGTCCTTCACGTTGTCGCGATCGGGCGTGTTGCCGTTCTGGTACATGCCGTTTATGCGCAGCGCCGTCGTATCGGCGAGCTTGATGTTGCTGTCGACCGTAGTCCGATACGTCGAGCCCGAACCGCCGCTTTGATCGACGCTCGTCGACGTTTCGAGATTCGCGAACTTCGAAGTCTGATTGATGAGGCCGCCAATGCTGCCCACGCCGAAGCTGTCGCCCGAAGCGCCCTTGATGACCTGCACGCTGTCGATATCGAAGCTGTCGCGCTTGTATGCGCCGAAGTCGCGCAGGCCGTCGATATAGATATCGCCCTTGGCCGAGAGGCCGCGAATCTTGAACTGATCGCCGTTCTGGCCGCCGTTGCCTTCGCCTGTGGAGATCGTGATGCCCGGAACGTTCTTGAGAATCTGCTCGAGCGACGTGGCCTTTTGCTGCTCGATCAGCTCTTGCGGCACGACGTTGACGGTCTGCGGCATTTCCCTGACGGTATCCGGCAGGCGCGCGATGCCCGTGGAGGCTCCGTTCGTATTGAGCTGCGCCCTTGCCGTGACGGAGACCTTCGGCAACGCGCCGCCTTCGGCTGCGGCGGCCTGCACATCATTCGTTGCCTGCGCGACCGGTTGCGCCGTCTCGCCGCCACCGTTCGTGCCCGCCTGCTGGTCTTTGCGCGCCTGAGCCGTTGCGGCTGGGTCTTGCGCGAACACCATCAGGGGCACGGACGTGAGCGTCATGGCAACCCCCGCGGTCGCGGCACCGGAAACCAGGCGGCGAATCGCAACCGATGTGACTTTCTGCTTCATCAAACAGCTCCCGTTATTCTTGAATGTGTTTCTGACACTACGTAGTACTGCGAATTGTTTTGAGGAATGCGCAGGCTCTGCCCCCGGCCTACGCTGACAGTGAGCGTGGGCCGGCGCGATTGCCTGGCATTCGAATGGTTGGCGCGATTCGCCGGGCGTTGGCCGGCTATGCGAGCAAGCGCCTACGGATATTCATGCGCCGCAGGCACGCAGCCGAGGACTCGGCGATGCCTGCGTATGGCGGGGGGATGGCAACGGTCGTGCTTGAAGGGAGTTCCCCTGCCCGTAATCGGTCGGGCTTGTAATGCCGTTGCAGGGAGAAATATACAGGTTCGTAACACAAATGTAAACGATTCGCGTTTACGAGATGCGGTATTCCCGTCACCGGTGGCCAGGCGGTATCCGAGGGCAACAAGCGCCAAGGTGCAACCGCGTGCACGATCCATCTCAGCGCGTTGAACATCTCGCGCAGTTCCTATCGGCGCTGCGGCGCGTCTTTGTTCATCAATGTCAGGAACGGGACGGCGACTGTGCCACGCTTCATCCAATACATCTGTTGGGTATGGCTAGAAGGTGTCATGACCTTTTTGCCAGACCTGGTACCCTGGCAGGATGAAAGAACGCAGACCCTACCCAACGGATGTATCGCCAGAGACTACGAGCGATTGCCCGAAACCTTGGCCGGTTTGCATTTCGTCGTGTTCTCCGTGCTGATGCTCGTCCACTTTGCAGCCCTTAACAAAAGTGCATAACACCTTCTAGCCGAAAAAGCGTGCCGCTTCGCCCTCGCATCTCGAACGCCGCCTATGAAGTACCCGTGCGTGCGACTCGATAGCCGCAACCCCGGAGAGGCAGCCCCCAAGTTGCGCCTAACCCGGATCATCGCGCCGCTCCTTGCCATCAGCGCACGCCGGCAAAGGATGTCCCCCTCGTGCATCGATGTGCTGACATACAACACTGCGTACCGTCCTGGCGCGTTGACCATAGCACCGAGCGTATTGCCCTCTATGATGCACGTTCGCTTAAGGTCGAACACATTGCGATTCCACAGCACATCAGCCCAGCCTACAGACAGCCTGCCAGTTCGGGCCGCCGACTGACGATTGACATCTGCGAAGGAAGGGTGGCACGCGCGAAAGCACTCCACGTTTGACAGAAGCAACGCGCGACAGCTAGCCTCCCCACCCGCGCCCCCTCAATGCCCCGCATAAATCGACCGTCCACCCGCACTTGTCACAACAGGTGCCCCGGAATCCGTGCTACCCGTCATCGCCACCCCGCCCACCGCGTTATTCCCCGGCGCCGCCTGTTGCGCCTCTTCCTGCGCAACGATGGCTTCGGCGTGCTGAATATCGTCCGGATAGTTGATATCCGTGGCAGTCGGACGATACCCGGCGTGCTCCACGCGCACGAGATCGGCAAGCACTTGCGCGCGCGTCACGGGCGCTTCGGCAGTTTGTGCGAAGGCGGCAACTGGCGCGGCCAGCGCGCAAGCAACGAACAATGTGGAAACGAGTGCTTTCATGATGTTCACCTCTGCATCAATGGCCACGGCATGAGAAATGGATGCCGCTTCAGCCGCCCTCGGCGATGTCGCGAAGGTTGACTGCATTCTGGTCGCGCGGCGCTGACCCAAAGCTGACCCGTTGATTACGACTTTGTTATCCAGCCAGCAGGCAGCACACGCATGCAGAGATCCCCACCAGGCGCGAGCCAGATGACAAATCCGTAATGTCGAGGTCAGCACCGGGTAAGCGCCCAATCCCGATACTTCCGCCAAACCGCGCCACCCCGCGCGTGCCCTGCCTCAACCGGAAATCGTCATGTGGATCGTCAAACTGGCCCTCAGGCGGCCCTACACGTTCATCGTGCTCGCCGTGCTGCTCTTCATCCTCGGCCCGCTCGCCATCATGCGCACCCCCACGGACATTTTTCCTGACATCGATATCCCCGTGGTCAGCATCGTCTGGACCTATAACGGCTTCTCCGCCGAGGACATGGCGCATCGCATCACCTCGAACTACGAGCGCGCCCTCACCTCGGACGTCGACGACATCGAGCACATCGAATCGCAGTCGCTCAACGGCGTCTCTGTCGTGAAGGTCTTCTTTCACCCGGGCGCTGACATCAACCGCGCAATCGCGGAAGCCGCCTCCAATTCCGCGTCGATCCTGCGCGTCCTGCCACCGGGCACGCTGCCGCCCAACATCATCACCTACAACGCCTCGACGGTGCCCGTGCTGCAACTGGGCCTCTCCAGCGCGACGCTGCCCGAGCAGTCGCTCTACGACCTCGGCAACAGCTTCATCCGCACGCAGCTGGCCACGGTCCAGGGAGCGGCCGTGCCGCTGCCCTACGGTGGCAAGATTCGCCAGATCATGGTGCAGATCGATCCCAAAGCGCTGCAGGCAAAAGGACTCGCGCCTGTCGATGTCGTGAACGCCGTCAATGCGCAGAACCTCATCCTGCCCGGCGGCACGGCGAAAATCGGCTCGCGCGAATATAACGTCGAGATGAACGGCAGCACGCAGACGGTCGCGGCACTCAACAACCTGCCCATCAAGACCGTGAACGGCAGCGTGGTGTACGTGCGCGACGTCGCGCACGTGATCGACGGCTACGCGCCGCAAACGAACATCGTGCGCGCCGACGGCAAGCGCGCGGCGCTGTTGACGGTGGAAAAAGCCGGGAGCGCCTCCACGCTCACGATCATCCAGCAGGTCAAGGCGATGCTGCCGAAGATCGCAGCGGGCCTGCCAAGCGCGCTCAAGATCACGCCGCTCGGCGACCAGTCGGTGTTCGTGAAGGCGGCCATCACGGGCGTGGTGCGCGAAGCGCTCATCGCCGCATGCCTCACCGCCGCGATGATCCTGCTCTTTCTCGGCAGCTGGCGCGCCACGCTCATCATCGCCGTCACGATTCCGCTCGCCGTGCTCACCTCGCTGATCGCGCTCTCGGCGCTCGGCGAAACCATCAACATCATGACGCTCGGCGGCCTCGCGCTCGCGGTGGGCATACTCGTGGACGACGCCACCGTCGCCATCGAGAACATCACGCACCACCTCGAACGCGGCGCGCCGCTGCACGACGCGATCCTCAACGGCTCCGGCGAAATCGCCGTGCCGACCTTCGTCTCGACGCTTTCCATCTGTATCGTGTTCGTGCCGATGTTCCTGCTTTCAGGCGTCGCGCGCTACCTGTTCGTGCCGATGGCGGAAGCTGTCGTGTTCGCCATGTGTGCGTCGTACTTCTTCTCGCGCACGCTGATTCCCACGCTCGCCATGTACCTGCTGCGCGCACGCAAGCAGAACGCCGCACCTGCGCGCGGCATTGCCGGGACGTTGACCCGCTTCCAGGCGGGTTTCGAAAGACGATTCGAAGTCCTACGCAACCGCTATCGCGCTGTTCTCAAGGCCGCGATCGCGCAGCGGCGCCGTTTCATCGTGCTGTGGCTCGCGCTGTGTGTTGGCTCGCTCGTGCTCTTGCCGTTCACGGGCCGCGACTTCTTCCCGGCCGTCGATAGCGGCGAAATCCGCCTGCATCTGCGCGCGCCCACTGGCACGCGCATCGAGGAAACCGCGCGTATCACCGACGAAGTCGAAGCGAAAATCCGCAGCGTGATTCCGCCCGCCGAACAGGCCGCGGTGCTCGACAACATCGGCGTGCCGGTGAGCGGCATCAACCTCACGTACGATTCGTCCGATCCCATCGGCCCCCAAGATGCAGACATCCTCATCACGCTCACGCCGAAGCACAAGCCCACCGCGCAATACGTCGCGAAGCTGCGCAACGTGCTCGACGCTTCGTTTCCGGGCGTGACGTTCGCGTTCCTGCCCGCCGATATCGTCAGCCAGATCCTGAACTTCGGGCTGCCCGCCCCCATCGACGTGCAAATCGTCGGCAACAAGCTCGCGCAAAACCGCGTCGTCGCCAATCGCCTGCTCGACCAGATGCGCGGCGTGCGCGGACTCGTCGATGCGCGTATCCAGCAGCCCGGCGACGAGCCGACCATCAACGTGAACGTCGACCGCACGAAGGCCATGCAGGCCGGCCTCACGCAACGCGACGTAGCGCAGAACCTGCTCATCGCGCTCTCGGGCAGCTCGCAGACCACGCCGAACTTCTGGCTCGATCCGAAAAACGGCGTGAGCTATCCGCTCATGGCCGAGGTGCCGCAATACGACATCCATTCGCTGCAAACGCTGGCCAATATTCCGGTAACGACGCAATCGGTCCCGGTCAATCCGCAGAACCAGCTCGGCACGCTCGGCACGGTCTCGCGCAGCGAGCAACAGGCCGTCGTCTCGCACTACAACGTGCAGCCCGTGCTCGACATCTTCGCCTCGACTCAGGGGCGCGACCTGGGCGGCGTCGCCTCCGACGTGAACCGTCTAGTCGACGCCGCGCGCGCGCAGTTGCCGCCGGGCTCGTCGATCGTGATGCGCGGCCAGGTGCAGTCGATGAACGCCTCGTTCAGCGGCCTCGCGGCGGGGCTCGTGTTCGCGATCGCCCTCGTCTATCTGTTGATGGTCGTGAATTTCCAGTCGTGGCTCGATCCACTCATCATCATCAGCGGCTTGCCGGGTTCGCTCGCCGGCATTGCGTGGATGCTGTTCGTCACGCAAACCACGCTCAGCGTGCCGGCGCTCACGGGCACGATTCTTTGCGTGGGCATCGCGACGGCCAACAGCATTCTCGTCATCAACACGGCGCGCGAGTCGCTTGCCGCAGGCATGGCCCCACTGGCCGCGGCGCTCGACGCAGGCTTCAACCGCTTCCGCCCAGTGCTCATGACGGCGCTCGCCATGTTGATCGGCATGTTGCCGATGGCGCTCGGCTTTGGCGACGGCGGCGAACAGAATGCGCCGCTAGGGCGCGCCGTGATCGGCGGACTTGCCATCGGCACGCTCTCCACGCTCGTGTTCGTGCCCGTGGTCTTCGGCATGGTTCACGGCTGGCTCGCGAAACGCCGCGCCTCCCGCGAAGCCCAGGACGACACGCCTGCCGATGCAACCACTCACGTTGACTAAGGATTCCAGATGAATTCGCACACCCCGCCCGAGGATCGCGACGCCCAAGCGAAGCCGGCGACACACGCCGGATCCACGCCGCGCCGCACGGCGATCGCCATCGGACTCGCCTGCCTTGCAGCGGCGCTCCTCACGGCCGGCATCGTGCCGCGCCTCGAAGCGCGCACCGCACAGGCGCAACAGGTCGCGGCACAGCGCGAGCTGATCGTCTCGACCGTCGCGCCCACGCATGCTCCCGCCACGCAGGAGTTGCTGTTGCCGGGCTCCGTCATGTCCTGGGCCGACGCCTCGATCTATGCGCGCACGAGCGGGTACGTCCAGCACTGGTACACGGACATCGGCGCCCACGTGAAGGCCGGCCAGACGCTCGCGCAGATCGACACGCCCGAACTCGACGCACAACTCCAGCAGGCACGCGACGACGAAGCGACGGCGCAGGCGAACTATCGTTTCGCGAGCAGCACGGCGCAGCGCTGGCAAACGATGCTGCAAACGCAGTCGGTCTCGCAGCAGGACGCGCAGGCCAAGACGAGCGACGCCGCCGCGAAGCTCGCCACGCTCCAGGCTGCGCAGGCCAACGTGGCGCGGCTGCAGGAGCTGGTCTCGTACCAGAACGTGACGGCGCCCTTCGACGGCGTGATCACCGCGCGCAACGTGCAGGTCGGCGCGCTCGTGACCGCGGGCGGCACGCCCGGCCTCGCCACGATGCCCGGCGAGCTGTTCCACATCGCGCAGACCGACCGCCTGCGCGTGTACGTCGACGTGCCTCAGGACGACGCGAGCCTCGTCACGCCGGGCTCCACCGTGTGGCTCACGACCCAGCAGTATCCGGGGCGCCGCTTCGAGGCGAGCGTTGCGCGCAGCTCGAACGTGATCGACCCCGTGAGCCGGACCTTGCGCGTGGAAGTCGACGTGAATAACCGCGACGGCGCGTTGATGCCCGGTGCCTACGCACAGGTGCATCTCGCGCTCACCACGGCAACGCCCGCGCTCGAACTGCCCGTGAGCGCGCTGCTGTTCCGCCCGGACGGCGTGACAGTCGCCGTCGTCGACGCCCATGCCAAGGTGCAGTTGCGCACGGTCACCATAGGCCGCGACTTCGGCACCTACGTGGAGATCGCCACGGGCCTCGCGGCAAGCGACCGCGTAATCGACAACCCCGGCGACGCCATCGCCAGCGGCCAGAGCGTGCACGTGGCGGCAACATCGCTCGCGGGCGGCAAGGCCTAGATGAGGTTCATCATGTTCGGTAGTCCTCTCACGTCACTGCGCCGCATCGTCGTCGCCTGCACGGCGGCTTCGCTCGCCGCGTGCACGACCTTGCCGCATTACAGCAGGCCCGAAGTCGACGTGCCCGCGCACTTCGCCACGCAATCCGCAACCACGCCCGCCACGCCGGGCTGGACCCTCGCCGCGCCCGCCGATGGCAAGCCGCGCGGCCCGTGGTGGACCCTCTTCGGCGACAGCGAACTCGACCAGCTCGAAGCGCGCGTCGACGTGTCGAACCAGACCGTGCGCGAGGCCGTCGCAAACCTCGAAGCCGCGCGCGCGATGATCGACTACCAGCGCGCCGGCTACTCGCCCACCGTCACGGCGGGCGTCGCGGCCCAGCGTTACCGGACCTCGCAGAATCTCGTCGACCATTCGCTTGCGGGTAAAACGATTCCCGACTACTCGACGGGTATCGCGGCGAGCTGGGAGCCCGACCTGTTCGGGCGAGTGAAGGACGCCACCTCCGAGGCGCGCGCAAACGCCGAGGCGAGCGAGGCCGACCTCGAATCGGTGCGGCTCTCGGTCACGAGCCAGCTTGCTTCGGACTACTTCGATTTACGCACGCTCGATCGCCAGAAGAAGCTGCTCGACGACACCGTGACGGCCTACACAGCCGCCCTTCGCATCGTCCAGCAACAGCTCGCCGATGGCGCGATCGACGCCTCGGCGCTCGCCCAGGCGCAGACGCAGCTGGAAAGCGCGCGCACGGCAGACCGCGATATCGACGTGCAGCGCGCGCAGCTTCAGCACGCCATCGCCACGCTGATCGGGGTGCCCGCCTCGTCGTTCGTGCTGCCGCCGCAGGTCGGGCCGGCTGTCGTGCCGCCGATTCCGCCGGGCGTGCCCTCCGCGTTACTCGAACGGCGCCCCGACATCGCCGCGTCGGAGCGGCGTGTGGCCGCCGCGAATGCGCGAATCGGCGAAGCGCGTGCCGCGTTTTACCCCGATCTCACGCTCAGCGCATCGGCGGGCCTCGAAAGTACGTTCTTCGCGCCATGGCTGAGCGCGCCGAGCCTCTTCTGGTCGCTCGGCGCGCAACTGGCGGGCACGCTCTTCGACGGCGGCCGGCGCAGCGCCACGCTCAAGGGAGCGAACGCCCAATACGACGCGGCCGTGGCCGGCTACAGGCAAACCGTGCTCACGGCGTTCCAGCAAGTCGAAGACAACCTCAGCGCGCTCGATACTCTCGCCAGCGAAGCCGAGAGCCAGCAACGCGCAACGGCCGCCGCGCAACGCTCGCTCGAGCTCACGACCAACCGCTACCAGGCGGGCGCGGTGAACTATCTCGACGTGGTGACTGCGCAGACCATCGCGCTCTCGAACCAGCGCAACGAGCAGCAGATCGCGGGGCGGCGGCTCGATGCGAGCGTGCATCTGCTCGAGGCGCTCGGCGGCGGGTGGGACCGCGCATCGCTCGGCGACCCCAGCGGTGCGCCTAAGGGCGCGCGAACGTCAGGATGAAGCGCGTGCCCGCCGCGTCGCTTTCAGCGCGCGCCGAGCCGCCGTGCAAGGTCATGATCGTGCGCACGATCGCGAGCCCGAGCCCAGCCGAGGCGCCGGCGCGCGGCTCGCTATGGCGCGAGGCATCGGCGCGGTAGAAGCGGTCGAAAATGCGCTCCAGCAGCGCGGCATCGATGGGCGTGCCCGGATTGGCCACCGTGACTTCGATCGCTGCGGACTTTTCCTCCACGCTCATCGTGATCTCGCCGCCGCGTGGCGTATAGCGCAGCGCATTGGCAAGCAGGTTGCCCACGGCGCGCCGGAACAGCTCCTTGTCCGCACGCAGGCGCCCCTTGCCCCGCACGAGGATATGCACGCCCGCGTCGTCGGCGAGGCCCTCGAAGTAATCGGCGATCTGCGCGAGCGCGTCCTGGGTGTCGAACTCCGCGAGCGTCGTCATGAATTGCGGATGCTCCGCGCGGGCGAGAAAGATCACGCTCTCGATCATCCGGGAAAGCCGTTCGCACTCCTCCAGATTCGATTCGAGCAGCGCTTCGTATTCGGCCGTGTTGCGCGGGCGCGCCAGCGCCACCTCGGTAGCGCCACGCAGATTGCCCAGCGGCGTGCGCATGTCGTGCGCGAGATCCGCCGTATATTGCGACATACGCTCGAAACCGCCATGCAAACGGTCGAGCATCGCGTTGAGCGACTTCGTGAGCGCTTGCAACTCGCTTGGCGCGCGCTCGATCTCGATGGGCGTGTCGAGCCGGTCGACCGTGACCGTGGCGGCCCGCGCCGCCATCTCGCGCAGCGGGCGCAGCGACTCGCGCACGAGCAGCCAGCTCATGAGAAACGCGAGCAGCATGCCCGCGAAGCCGAAGCCGTAGAGCCGCTCGCGATAGCGGTCGAGCAGCCGCCAGCGGTCGGTCATGTCGCGCGCGATCACGATCGTGACCGGCGTGCCGCCGGTGAGCGCCGCTTCGGTTGCGAGTCCACGCACCGGCACGCCGCGTGCGTTGTGCCACTCCACCACGTCGCGCTCGGTAATGCGCTGCTCCGAGGCGAGGCGCCGTGCGAGCGCCGGCTGCGGAAACGCCGCATCGGCGATGCCCGCCGTATTGTGTTCGGCGAGCTGGGCGCCGCCGGGATCGAGTATCTCCATCGAAAGCGCGGGGTTGCCTAGCACCTGGCTCGTGAGGCGCTCGGCGTGCTCGCGCACGTCCCGCTCGTTGTGCAGCTCCTGCGTGAGGCGGCGCGTATGCCGCGAAATCAGAACGATGTCGAGATCGTCCTGCTGCTTGACCTCGCGGTCGAGCGTGAAATACAGCGTGCTGCCCACCAGGGCGAACACCGCCAGCGTCGTGCCTGCGAAACTCAGCGCAAGTGTGGCGGTGAGTGAGCGCACGGCCATCAGGCGGACCCTTTGATTTCGGCGACGTAGCCCACGCCGCGCACCGTATGAATCAGCTTCACGGGAAAGTCGTCGTCGATCTTGGCGCGCAGGCGACGAATCGCCACTTCGACAACGTTCGTATCGCTGTCGAAGTTCATGTCCCATACGTACGACGCGATCTGCGTGCGCGTGAGCACTTCGCCCTGGCGGCGCACGAGCAGTTGCAGCAGCGCGAACTCCTTCGGCGTGAGGGCGATGCGCGTGGCGCCGCGCTTCACGCGCCGCCGGGTGACGTCCACTTCGAGGTCGCCGAGCGTCAGCACGTCGCTCTCGCGCGGCGGCCCGCGCCTCGCCAGCGTGCGCACGCGCGCGAGCAGCTCGACGAACGCGAACGGCTTCACCAGGTAGTCGTCGCCGCCCAGCTCCAGGCCCTTCACGCGGTCGTTCACGTCGTCGCGTGCGGTGAGGAACAGGACCGGCGTGGTGTGCGTGGCGCGCAATGTCTTGAGCACTGTCCAGCCGTCCATGGAAGGCAGCATCACGTCGAGCACGATCACGTCGTACGCCGCCTCCTTCGCGAGAATCAGGCCTTCCGCGCCGTCCGCGGTTACGTCCACCGCGTAGCCGGACTCCTCGAAACCCTTCTTCAGGTAGGCGCCGGTTTTCGGCTCGTCTTCGATCACAAGAATGCGCATCGCCGTTCAACTTTCAGTGTGTCCGGCTCAATTGTATGCGCTCCTTGGTCGCGGTAGCTGTTGGTTGGCTACGCGCAGACGCTTCATCGAATCTGCTTTGAGCGCGTTGCGAAGCAGTCATTGCACGTGGCGCATCAAAACGCGCATTCGGATACGTTGCTCAATAGCCCTTTGCGTCTGTGAGCCCCTTGTATTGGGCGTTCGAGCCCTCGCGGCTCCCCACGCGCGGCAAGGCGTGACACAAGCCATCGCACTCCCGTGGGTGAGCGACGCATTCCGCCGCGAAGCCAACCCAGGTGCGTTCAGGATCTGAGCGGATGGGCGGATGGGCGTGGGCCGCGCCGTCGCCCGCACACGAAAAAAAACGGCGCGGCAGTGCAAATCGCACCGCCGCGCCGCCCAATCCAGCGCTGTTGAAACTCAGTGTGCCGCGCTCACCTGCGGAGCCGGTTCATCGTTACGCGTGCGTTGCGAAACCAGAATCGCGATCGCCGCAAGCACGGCCGGCACGGCGAGCATCGCGAGAATCGCGCCGAATTGCCAGCCGAGCCCCAGCAGCGCGCCGCCAATGGCCGAACCGAAAATGCTGCCGAAGCGGCCCATGCCCAGCATCCAGCTCACACCCGTTGCGCGCGCAACCGTTGGATAGCGGCCCGGCGCGTAAGCGTTGAGGCCCGTTTGCGCGCCGCTCATGCAGAAGCCGGCCGCGAACACGAGCAGCGCGAGCGACGACGACAGCGCCCCCACGCCCGCGAGCGCCAGCACACAGACGCCGCCGCCGAGGTACGCCGCGCTGATGACGCGCGCGGGGCGCACCTTGTCCATGATCCAGCCGACAAGCACCGCGCCGATCGTGCCGCCGATCTGGAACATGGCCGTGACGTTCGCTGCCGCCGTGATGGAGAGGCCCGCGTCCTTGATCAGCGTGGGCAGCCAGCCGGTCAGCAGATAGATGACGAGCAGACCCATGAAATACGTGACCCACAGGGCGATCGTCATCACGCCATAGCCTTCCGAGAACAGCACACCGATCGGCTTGCGGGTAGGCAGCGGCGGCTCGATCGAAACGAAGGTCTCGTTGCCGGTGAAGCGCGCGCCGGTCACTCGGTTCAGAATCGCGCCGATGCGCACGCCCGATGCACCGCGCACGGCGAGCAGACGCGCCGACTCGGGCAGCAGCCACGCCTGCAGCGGCACCAGCACGAGCGGCACGGCGCCGCCGAAAATCAACACCGCGCGCCAGCCCCAGGTCGGCACGAGCCAGCCGGCCGCGAAACCGATCAGCGCGGAACCGAGGTTAAAGCCCGTGAACATGATGGTGATGAGCAGCGCGCGCTTGCGCTGCGGCGAATACTCGGAGAGCAGCGTCGTGGAGTTCGGCATTGCCGCGCCAAGACCGATGCCGGTCAACACACGCAACGCGGCCATCGAGAGCGGCGACTGCGCAAACGCGGTGAGAATCGTGAAGACGCCAAAGAGGAACACGGAGGTGATCAGCACCCACTTGCGCCCGATGCGGTCCGAGGCGGGACCGGCAGTCAGCGCGCCGATCACGAGGCCGATGGGCGCCGCGCTCATGACGAGCCCGAACTCCGGCCGCGAGATGGCCCACTCATGAATGACGGACGGCGCAACGAAACCCATGATGGCCACGTCCATCCCGTCGGCGGTCACCGCGAGAAAACACAAAGCCACGAGGAGCCACTGGTAGGCCGAAATGGGGCGTTCATCGATGAACGCCTTGATATCAATTGTTTTGCTGCCAGACATCTATAGTCTCCTGTTCGTTCTGTGGTCTGCCGCTCATGGGCCGCCACCACGGCGGCGGTGTCGCGCCCCTCGCCGCGCGAAGCGTCAGTGGTCTTGCCGAACGCGAATGCCAAGGTGGTTCCATGGGGGGAGGCAAACCCTCCGATGGCCACCTCCACGGCCGAGTCGAATTGCTATCGGTAGACGGCGAATCGATTGGGGAATCCACACGCCGTCGACGGGACGATAGGGGGATGCATTCCGGCTTGAAAGTGCGGGTTAACCACATACTCGATGCACGCTCACCGACCTCTTTCTCGAGCTCCAGAGCACGCAGATACGCGACATAGCCCTGAAAGCCGCGCCGCGCCAAGGACCCGGCGGACCGCGCCTGCGCTTTGCCTGTAGCGCCCTGGCCTGGAATCGGATCCAGCGGGATAAGTAAAATCGATGCTCTCCGAAGGGATTCGCAAACGGCGGGACGATCGTGAGGAATTCAGAAGTTGCTTCACCGCGGAATGCGAACGCGTTTGCCTCGTCTTTCAAGCTGCCGGTGAAGCAATAGTCGCTGCAATCTCCCATGCAATCTAGTTATCGCAATTCCCGCGAGGCGCACTATCGAAGCGCACCACCATGCCCCGGCGCGTCTTTGCGACGAGCAACCCTCGTGTCACGGCGTCGCGCATCGCACGGTTGACCGTGTTCACGTGCACCCCGAGAAAGTCGGCCATATACCGTTGCGAGCGCAGGCCGTCGCCGGTGCGAAGCTCGCCTGATCCTATGGCCTCTTCGAGCGCGAAGACGATTTGCCGCCATATCGGCATGCCGTTGAATGAAAGATGCGGAATCCAGTTCACGCGAGCAGGCACTTTCATTTCCCCAAGGAAAAAAGCAGGCACAAAAGCAAGCCAGCCCCGAAGGGCTGGCCGGTTCAACCGCTAATGGCGAGCGTGCTCAAGGCGCCGCAACGCCCTGCGTGGTCGCCGCGTACGGCGTGTAGAAGCTCGAACCCGCCCAGGTGTGCGTCGGTTCGTTGTACAGCGGCGAGCCTTGCGTCCAGTTCGCGCCGTTGTGCCAGTCGCCAGTACCCGTGAATTGCGCGACCGCCGGATACGGATAAACCGGGCGGCTGGCTGTCACGTTGTTCGACGAATCGGTCTGATACGTCATGACCGCGTTCGGCGCCGTGCCCTGTTCGACCCAGCCCGTGATCTGCGACACGAGGTCGATGTTCGGGAAGCCCTCGCCGCCGCCGCAGTGCCCCACGCCGGGCACGAGGTACAGGCGCGCGAACTCGCTCACGTTCGATGCACCCATCGTGTTCTGCATGGCCTCGTAGTACTGGATCGTGAAGAGCGGCGAGATGTGCTGGTCGGCCCAGCCGTGCCACAGGATCAGTTTGCCGCCGGCCTTCTGGAACGCCGAGAGGTCGGGATTCGTCGCGTCGTTGAGCGGGTGGTTCGCCTGCAGGTAGTTCGTGTAGAAGCTCGCGTCCTGATAACCGAAGGTGTCGATGGTCGGCATCGTCGGCGTACCCGTGAAGATCAGGTTGTACGCGCCCGTCACGATCATGTAGCTGAAGAGACTCGTGACCGGCACCGGCGCCGCCGTGGAGTTCGACGTCGGGACTTCCACGCCAATCCAGTTGGCTTCCGAGCCGAGCTGCGGCGAGCCGGCCAGCATGCGCTCACCCGTCGTCGCATCCACCGGGCCGCCATAGATCTTGCTGGCGGTGGCGACCTCGGCCGCGGTCAGGCAGTTGCTGGTGTTCGTCGCGTTCTGTGCGCACTGGATCGAAGCGGGATCGAAATTGCAGGTGCGCGGGTCGGCCAGCAGACCATCGGGCACGCCAGCCTGGCCGCCACATGCGGCCACCACGGCCTTGTGCAGCACGAGCGCCTTGTCGGCATAGAGAACGGCGTTGCCGGTGCTGTCGCCAGTCGTGCTTTGCGACTTCACGCTCCAACCGTGATACAGCGAGTTCTGGATCTGGAAATGAGCGGCCGGTGCGCCGGCGATGATGCCGTTATAGTCGTTCGGGTAGCGCTGCGCCGCCATGAGCGCTTCGCGGCCGCCGTCCGAGCAGCCAACAAAATACGCATACTTCTGCGCCTGCCCGTAGTAGGCCTTGATGAGCTTTTCCGCCGTGAGCGTCGTGATGTGTTGGCCACGATACGCGAAATCGGCCTGCTTTTGCGGGTCCGTGGTCCAGGTCGAGTCGTTGCCCGAGTGGCCCATATCGGTGGCCGCCGTCACGAAACCGCCTTCCTGTACGAGCGGGCAAGTGTAGCTGAAGCTGAACGACGATTGCTGGGTCGGGTCGCTGACATTGCCGCACAGGCCGCCGCAGCCCAGTTCCGCGAAGCGCTGGGTCCAGCTGCTCACGGGCAGCGCCACTTCGAACGTATTCGAGGGCGCAAGCGTGCCCTTCACGGTGCAGAAGTTGACCGACGCGCCATTGATGGTCGCCGTCGTCACCGTGGCCGAAGTGATCGAGCTACCCGCACCGCCAATATCGGTGATATCGATCGCTGCCAGCTTCGAGCAATCCACAACGGGGGCAACGACCGAGAGTGGTGCTTTCGCGGAATCGCCGCTGCTGCTACTGCCGCTGCCACCACTGCCACACGCGGCGACGAGGGTGACCGTAGCAAAGACGGCGATTAACGTGAGCAACGACGCTGCACGCGCTCGCGCGCTGGCGTAAATCCGCGTGGTATGCAGGGTTCTCATGCGTTCCTCCTGTAGTTGTCTGCCTTCATGTTCTTTTGAATCATTTTTCACGCCTCCAATTCTAATTTTTCTGATTAGGATTTCTAATTGAAATAGATGTATAGACTCCAGGATATCGGGTGTCCAATCTGATCGCGTTGTTGCTCCTTCTCTTTTTCTTATTGCCGCTTATTGCCGTCTTATTGCCACCTTACCGCCCCCAGTGCCCCCCCTTCGGTCGGGCACTGGATCCCCGCAGCAGGCCTCGCGCGTTCAGGCGTCTCCCACCGGCTCCATGCCATACGCACGCTTGGCTCTTTCAGCGCGCTCCGACGCAAGAAACGCGAGAAAATCCGCTGCCGCCTGCGGCTGCCGCGACACCGCACAGATCGCCGCGGAAAAGACCGTGACGAGTTGTGCTCCGGCGGGCAGCGGCCCGAGCACGTCCACGCCCGCCACGTCCTTCAGTTCGCTCAATTGCTGGAACCCGATCTCGACTTCGCCCTGTGCAATCAGGCTCGCCACCGGCACGCCCGGTTGCGCCTTCACGAGACGCGGGCGCAGCGCTTCAGCTATACCCCAACGCTCGAACAGACGCATGAGATGGTCCCCGCTCGGCCCCGTCGAATAGCCGACGCGCGCCGCGCGCAGAATCGTTTCGCGCAGCGCGCCCTCCGTGCCAACGTCCGGGCACGGCGCACCGGCCGCGACGGCCACCGCCATGCCAGAGCGAACTACGTCCGTGCGCGGGCCGACAACGGCCCCTTGCGCCGCCAACCGGGCGATCGCACCGGAAGCCAGTACCGCGAAGTCGAACGCCTCGCCGCCTTGCACGCGCCTCGCAGCCTCGACGCCGCCAAGCGACGTAACGTTCACGCGACACCCCGAGTCGCGCTCGTATAGATCGGCGAGGTCGGCCAGCACCAGCCGCGTCGCCATGGAGCCAACGCCCGCCAGCGGAGCGTTACTGTTTGCGTCATCGTTTGTCATTGACTTCCGTTTCAGTCGGTATCGTGGGTATTGCACAAGGCCGCCTCATCTGGCGGCTGCGCCACGCCTCTAGTGTCTTGGGCGCCATGGTGTCGCGGCCGTGAATGTCGATGATCATTGAGCCCCCTGCTACTGGTGAATCGTCCGGAAGCCGGCCCAAGAGGGAGCCGCGATCGCTACGGTACGAATTGGCTGCGCCACGCTAATAGCCAGGGCTATTACCTAGATTCTGCAAAAATGTCGCCCATGTAAACCGCTTCGATTAGGCGCCTGCACCCCGAAAATGCCGCGAACCACGGCGCCTGCGGGTTTCCCGCGGCGCCTGGACGTGCCGGTGCCGGGGCAGGACGCACCATCGAGCCCCCGAATCCGGATAAATAAAACGGATGCCTCGATAAACACCCGGGAAGCGCGGCAGTCGAAATTCGACCACGCCCTCCCCGTCACACGCCAATGCGTGCGGAGGAATTCACTCATAATGAATCGCCATTTCCCCGGATGAAGCGCCATGCATATCGACCCATTCGAAATTCGGGTGTCCGATGACGCGATCGACGATCTGCGCCGTCGTTTGCGCGCCACGCGCTGGGCATCCGTTACGCCTTCGCCGGCGTGGCAACAAGGGACAGAAAATGCCTGGCTGCGCGAGCTGGTCGCGTACTGGGCAGACCAGTTCGACTGGCGCGCCGCCGAACGCGCGCTGAACCGGCAGCCACAATTCATCGCGGACGTGGGCGGCCAGCGCGTGCACTTCGTGCACAGGCGCGGCGTTGGGCCAAGGCCCTACCCGCTCGTCATCACGCACGGCTGGCCGGGCTCGTTCGCCGAACTTCACGCGCTGCTCGACCGACTGTGCGATCCCGCTGCCTTCGGCGAGGATGCTGAGCAAGCCTTCGATGTCGTCGCGCCGTCGCTGCCGGGCTTCGCGTTTTCGCCGGCGGCTGCGCTGCCCGGCGCCTCGGCATGGCAGGTGGCCGACCTGTGGGCCTCGCTGATGCGCGCTCTCGGCTACAAGCGCTTCGGCGCACAGGGCGGCGATCTGGGTGCGGGCGTGTCAGTCGCGCTGGCCTCGCGGCACGGCAGCGCCGTGGACGGCATCCACCTCAACTTTCTGCCCACGTCGTACGAGCCCGCAGTGGATGCCGCAAGCGCCCCGCTCACGCCGGCAGAGCAGGACTATCTTCGCGAGAAGGCTGAATGGGCCGCGGCCGAAGGCGGCTATGCGCACATGCACAGCACGAAGCCACAGACGCTAGCCGCCGCGCTCAACGACTCGCCAGCGGGACTGGCAGCGTGGATCAGCGAGAAGTTTCGTGCATGGAGCGACTGCGACGGTGTGATCGAACGCCGGTTCACGAAAGACACGTTGCTGACGAATCTCTCGCTCTACTGGTTCACGGGGTGCATCGGCTCGTCCGTGCAAATGTACTGGGAAAACCGGCTGCAACCCCTGCGCTTTGCAGCGGGCCAGCGCGTGTCGCCGCCCGTCGCCTTCGCGCGCTTTCCCAGGGAGATCAATCACCCGCCAAGGTCGTGGCTCGAACGCGTATTCAACGTGGCGCAGTGGACCGACATGCCCCGAGGCGGCCATTTCGCGGCAATGGAAGAACCCGATCTCCTCGCCGCCGACATTCGCCGCTTCTTCAGGCGCTTGCGCCAGTGAGCCCGCTGGGCCGCACGGTGAAGACGCTCACCGCGCAGCGCTGTCGCAGAACGGATGCGCGGGCGCGTCGGTTGCCCGCCATGCGTAGCGCCTGAACAGCGAGGCATAGCCGCCGATCACGAAGCCGCCGCACTTGCGCCGATAGTCGTCGCGACGCATGCGATAGGCACGTGGCAGATGAAACCAGGGCAGCCCCGGCAGATCGTGATGCACGAGGTGATAGTTGTTGTTCAGATAGAGGAGCCGCATCACGAGCCCGGCCTCGTTGATGGCGATACGCGCCTTGGGATGCGTCGCCGCGCGATGCTCGTACAGCGAGCGAACCATCGCGAGCCCGAGCGCCGGCCACGTAATCGCAGCCAGGTAGTACCACCACGGCACCCCCGCATAGCGCTGGACCCACGTAAGCAGCAGCGCGACGGCGGCAACGTGCGTGAGCCATGTAGGCGCATGGCGCCAGTCGCCGTTGCGCAGCGCCCTCGCCGCGCCAACCAGCATCCCGGCAACGCTCATCGGCGGCCCGATCACCACGCGCCCGACGAAACTCTTGCGCGCGTGCCAGAACACGCGCCGCCAGCGCGGCAAGCGGGCCCATTGCTCCGGCAGCACGTAGTTCGTTTCGGGGTCGATGCCGGGCACCGTCAAGGCTTCGTCGCGATGATGCGCCATGTGGCTCTCGCGGTACAACGCATAGGGAAACCACACTGCCAGCGGCGGCCAGCCGAGCGCCATGTTCAGCCATGCGAAACGTGTGGGATGGCCGTGCAGCAGCTCATGCTGCAGCGACATATGCCAGGCGCACAGCACGATGAGCCATGGCGTGGCGGCGAAAGGCGAGAGATGGCCCGAGTGCACGTTCGATAGCACGGCAACCCATCCCCCATAAATCACGACGATCAACAGCCAGGTTGGCCATTGCGTGCGTGCGGTGAAGCCCCTTCCCAGGGTCGCGATTTCACTTGCGTGGTCTGCGTCGAAGTATTCGGCCATGTTCGCTGATTCCGGCTGCAACGGAAGCCGCCCTCGATACGGAGAGCGAAGCGTCTCAGGCCATCCACCTTAACCAACGCACGGCGCTTCACAAAGCAACGAATTGCCATTTGCTTATCTCGACTTGCGCGAGGCAAGCGGGAATTGCCGGCGTAGAATGCGCGCATGAGCCGCTGGACCGTCTCCCTGCCGATGTATAACGTGACGCCACAACACGCCGTGTTGTGGCGCTCGCTGCTGAGCGACTGCCTCGTGGCGTATTCGCGCGCGGTTGGTCCTGTCGACGTGTCGATCGCCGACGCGCCGGACGGCGAATTGTTGCCGCACTGGCGTCGCGAAGATCTGCTGCTCTCGCAGACTTGCGGTTACCCGTACCGGATGCTCGGTCTCGCCGACGAAGTCCAGTTGATCACAACACCACTGTTCGACGCGCCAGGTTGCGAAGGGCCGCGCTATCGCAGCACGCTCGTCGTCTCGACTTCGGCGTGGGAGCATGGCGCAACGACACTGGCCGCATGCCGCGGCCTGCGCGCGGCGTGCAACAGCGTGGATTCGCATAGCGGCATGAACGCATTGCGCCACGCCGTTGCGCCTCATGCACGTGATGGCCGCTTCTTCTCCTCGGTACTTTGGACGGGCTCGCACGCCGCCACGTTGCAGGCCCTTTCGAGCGGCGCTGCCGACGTTGGCGCCATCGACTGTGTCACGCTCGCGTTACTGCGCGACGCGGGTTTCGCGCCGCTTCGCGGCGTCCGCACGATCGGCATGACGGCATCCGCGCCGGGTCTTCCGCTGATCGCTTCGCGTGCCCTGAGCGACCATCAAGCCGAGGCGCTGAGCGATGCGCTCGACGAAGCGCATGCTGCGGCGCCCGAGCGGTCGCGAACGCTACGCCTGCGCGGCTTTGCGAGGCTCGCGGGCGATGCGTACGCGGAAATAGAGGACATGGCCAACACCGCCGCGCAACTCGGTTATCCCGAGCTGCGTTGAACATTGGTCGCACGAAGCGCGAGCGAACGCGTCAGGCGGCCCGCAAAACGAAAGCCGCACAGCGGTCCTCGGGCAGCGTCAGGCGATCGTGCAGCAGGCACAGCCGGCTAGCGCCGACACTTGCGCCATACGCCGACCCGAAAGAAGCCAGCCCCGCGATGCGCGCTTCGAGCACGGCAGGGTCTGCGGCCCAATGCTCGCAGCGCGCGCAGTTTTCCGCGTGCGCACACGCGTGCACCGCTGGGGAATTCGTGCTCATTTGCCAAGCGCCAGCCAGTAAGGCGCGAACACATGCGCCGAAAGCAGATAGCCGATCACCACGTTCACCGCCACGCCCGCGGTAAAGGCCACGAAGGGCCTCGCACCGGTAGCCGAAAGCGCGGAAAAGCGCGTGGTGAGGCCAATGCTCAGGAAGCAGAACGTGAACGCCCACGTGCGCAACGCGACGATAGGCGCAATGAAAGCCGGCGTCACGACGCTACGGTAATCGGCGAGCGTGTAATGCGAGGCGACCCACGTGACGAACGCCGAAGCAATCACGAAGCCAATCACGAACTTGGGAAAGCGCGTCCAGATTTCGCGGGCGCGCGTCGTGGTCTGCACGTTGTCGCCCGATTCGCGATCCCACCGCGTGGTGGCCACGATGGCCAGCACGAAGGCCCAGATGCCGATCCAGATATCGCGGCCCACCACCTTCATCAGCACGAACGCCTGCAGCGCCGCCTCGGGCGCCCCTGCCACCGCGCCGGAGGCATGACGCGCGAGATCGCCATAGGCCTGGGCTGCAGCGATCCCCGCCGCATCGGCGAATTCGGAGGTGCCGATCCATGCGCCGGCAATGCCGGTCGGCAAGCCGAACGCACGTGAGAGCGCGGGCAGCGCGAACACCATCACGATCGCCCACACCACCACCAGCGTGATCGCCACCGAGGCTTGCTCGCGCCGCGCACGCACCGCGCCGGCAATGGCGATGGCAGCCGACACGCCGCACACCGCGCCGCCCACACCCAGCACCGCCGCGAAGCGCTGCTCGATCTTCAGCGCGCGCGCCACGCCGTAAATGACGAAGAACGTCACGAGCGAGACGATGCCCGCCTGCCCCACGGCAACGGGACCGGCCCATGCAATCAACGTGAGCGGCAACGTCGCGCCGAGCAGCACGATGCCGACCTTGATATAGAACTCCACGCGCAATGCCGGTCTGAGCCAGGCTGGCGATTTGAAAACGTTCGAGACGATCAACCCCAGCGCCAGCGCGAGCAGCGGCGGCTCGAGATTGAAGCGGCTGGCCTGCGCCCACGCGCCCGCGATGAAGATGAGCGCGGAGACCACGAAGAGGACGAGGAATCCTCCGAGGAATTGCGCAACCGGCAAGCCGAGCGCGGCAATCGCCACGGTGAACACGACCGCGAACGCGACAAAGAGCGCCAGATAACCCACCGCATGCGCGGCGAGGTCTGTGCCGAGCGCGCCGAAGTCGTTCCAGCGCGCGGGCGCGACGGCGAGGCTCTTGATGCTGCCGCCCGAAGCAAAAAGCGCCCAGGCGAGCGCGATGGTGAAAAGCGCGATCGCAACCGCCCACCAGTCCTCCGTGCCGAACGGCCTGCGCTGCGCCGTGACCGCCTGCCCGTCGGCGTGCTGGCCGCCTTCTGCCGCAAGAGTCGTATTGCTCATGTCTTGTTTTCCCCTGTTCAAACCCCGTTTGTGGCATTCGATGCGTCGCCGGTTTTGTCGCCGCGTCCGCGCCCGCAACACATCCCGCCGCGGGCGCTTCGCGATTCAGTATGGAATGCTGAGCGTCGAAGCGGAAATGACTTATTCCTCTATGCTTATGGCGCGAAAGGCACTTCGCGCTCGCCGGAAAGGCCTTCGCAGTCGATACGACAACTTTACCTGCACCAAAGCGACGCTTTTATATAAGCAATTCTCCCGAAATTGGTTGTACGCTCGCAGCTCGCTCTCTAGGATCGCCACATCTTCAACTCATCGAATGACGGATCCTATGAACAAAAGAACATTGCTGGGAACGATGCTGGCTTCGCTCGCACTGGGCGTGAGTCTCGGGGCCGCGCCGCTCGCGCGGGCGGCGGACCAGACCGTGCGGATCGGCATCATGTCGGGCGAGGACGAGGACGTTTGGCGCGTGGTCGCCGCGAACGCCGCGAAACACGGACTCTCGGTCAAGGTGACGACGTTCTCCGAATACACGCAGCCGAACGAAGCGCTCTCGAGTCACGACCTCGACGCCAATTCGTTCCAGCACAAGCCCTATCTCGACGCGCAGATCAAGGCGCGCGGCTATCGCATCGTGCCCGTGGGCTACACCTACGTTCAGCCGATCGGGCTTTACTCGCACAAGGTGAAGTCGGTGGCGGATCTCCCGCAGGGTGGCACCATCGCCGTGCCGAACGATCCGAGCAACGAAGGCCGCTCGCTGCTGCTGCTCCAGGCGCAAGGGCTCATCACGCTGCGCCCCGATGTGGGCCTCCTGCCCACTGCGCGCGATATCGCGAAGAACCCGAAGAACCTCCATATCAAGGAGCTCGACGCCGGCATTGTCGGCCGCTCGATCGACGACGTGGACGCCGCCGTCATCAACACGGACTGGGCGGTCAAGGCTGGCATCAAGATTCCGCAGGACCGTATCGCGCAGGAGAAGGTGAGCGGCAATCCGTATCGCAACTTCATTGCCGTCAACGAGAAGGACGCCAACGCGCCGTGGGTGCATGCGCTCGTGGAAAGCTACCAGCAACCTAATGTGGCCTCGGAGATTCTCGCCGTTTATCACGGTGCCACGCTGCCCGCGTGGAAGGACGCGCCGCAGCAGTAAGCACGCCAGCGGCAGAAGATCAAAACCGATCGCCGGTGATTCGGATGACGAATCACCGGCGATTTTTCATGGGGCGTGCAATGCGAAGACCGGCGGCCCACCTCATGAGAGGGAGCCGCCTGCACTCATGCCGCCTCCGTCACGCGCCGGAACCCGGCTCCCACGTGCCGCTCGGGCAGCGTGGACTCGGCGCCAAAGAGCTTCTGCCGCAGGGTGCCAGGGGCGTACGCGGTCTTGTATCGGCCGCGCGCCTGCAGTTCCGGCACCACGATGTCGACGAAGTCCTCGTAGCTCTCAGGCACGACAGTACGGCTCAGGTTGAAGCCGTCCACGTCAGCCTCGTCGATCCATGCCTGCAACTCGTCGGCAATCTGCGACGCGCTGCCGACGATCGCCGGATAACGCCCGCCAAGCTCGAACATCTCGAGTAGCTTGCGGCGCGTCCAGCCGTGCTGCTTCGCCGTGCGCGTGGCCGACTCGATCGCGTTGCCCGGCGCGTAGTCGACGGGTTCATCGAGGTCGTACTGCGCGTAGTCGATACCCGTGCTCGAAGCAAAATGCGCGAGACCCGCCTCGCGGCTCGCGTACTGTCGGTAGTCCGCATACTTCTCTCGCGCTTCGCGCTCCGTCGCGCCCGGCACCACGGCCGCGCCCACGAACACCTTCACGTCGTCGGGCCGGCGACCCGCGAGCACCAGTTGCTCGCGCAATGCGCGCACCGTCTCGCGCGCCGCGGCGCGATTGGGCGGCGAAATGAATACGCATTCGGCATGGCGCGCGGCAAAGCGCTGGCCGCGCCCAGAACTGCCCGCCTGGAATAGCACTGGCGTGCGTTGCGGCGAAGGTTCCGCGAGGTGATAGCCGTCCACGCGGTAGTAGCGGCCCGAATGCTCGACGCGATGCACTTTCGCGGGGTCCGCGAACACGCGCGCGGCCTTGTCGCGATGCACGGCGCCGGCTTCCCAGCTTCCCTCCCAAAGTTTGTAGAGGACTTCCAGGTATTCGTCTGCGCGCTCATAGCGTTCATCGTGCGGCAGTTGCTGTTCCAGCCCCATCGCGCGCGCCGCGCTGTCCAGATAGCCCGTCACGATGTTCCAGCCTATGCGGCCTTGCGTGAGGTGATCGAGCGTGGAGAAACGCCGCGCGAGCAGATAAGGCTGCTCGTAAGTCAGATTCACCGTCACGCCGAAGCCCAGATGCTCGGTGACGGCCGCCATTGCCGGTACGAGCAGCGTAGGGTCGTTCACCGGGAACTGGATCGACTCGCGCAGCGTCACGTCCACGCTGTTCTGGTAGACGTCGTAGACGCCCACGATGTCGGCAAGAAACAGTCCGTCGAAAAGCCCGCGTTCCAGCGTGCGCGCGAGATTCGTCCAGTATGCGAGTTGCCGGTAATCGGTGGAGCGGTCGCGCGGATGCGTCCACAGCCCGTGATTGATGTGGCCCACGCAATTCATGTTGAACGCGTTGAGCAGGATCGGCTTGTTCGTATTCGCCATCACAAAGCTCCATGCCGCGGCGGCAGTTTGTCGTTGAGGTAGAAGTTGCCCACCGCGTGGTATTTCCAGCGCACGGGGTCGTGCAGCGTGTGGGTGCGCGCGTTGCGCCAGAAGCGGTCGAGACCGAGCCCGTCGAGCGTCGCCGCCGTGCCCGCCAGCTCGAACAGGCGCGAGCCTGCGTCGAGCGAAATCGTGGTGGTCAATGCCCGAGCTTCGGCCACCGCAATCGAGGCTTCGGCTACGGAGCGCTCGTCGGGAGCGGCCTGGGCGGCATCGACGAAGCGGCCCGCGCGGCGCACGAGCGCTTCGGCCGCGGTGAGGCGCGCCGCGAGATCGCCGAAGTGGAAGACGGTGAGCGGATCGTCGGCCGCGCGCTCGACCTTCGCGTCGATCCAGGGCCGCGAGCGCTCGCGCACGAACTGCAACGCGGCTGCGAACGCGCCGCGCGCCTGCCCGAGGTCGATCGCCGCGTGAAGGATCTGCGCGAGCGGCCCGATTGTCGTGGCGCGCTCGAACGAGCGCTGGAACGGCACGATCCATTCGGGCTCCACGCGCACGCCCTCGAACTGCACGGAACCGCTGCCCGTCACGCGCTGGCCGAAGCCGTCCCAGTCATCCGTGATCGTGACGCCGGGCGTGTCGCGCGGCACGAATGCGAGGTAGGTCACATCCTGGCCCGCTTCTTCGGCGACCACGAGCGTGGGTATCCAGTGTGCGTAGAGCGCGCCCGTGCAATAGAACTTGCGGCCGTCGATGCGCGAGCCGCGTGCGTCGCGAGTGAGCCGCGTGCGGCGTTTGAAGTCCTTCTGGCCGATCTCGGCGAGCGCATTGCCGAAACGCTCGCCCGCGAGCACGCGGCCATAGAAGAAGCGCTGCTGCTCCGCACTGCCGCCCACGCGCAGCACTTCCAGCGCGTAGAAGTGATTCTGCGGAATCTGGCCAAGCGAGCCGTCTGCAGCGGCAATGGTCGCGGTGACTTCGGCGAGCGTGCCGTTGCTCACGCCCGGGCCGCCATATTCGCGCGGCACGGTGATCGCCCACAGACCGCTCGCGACGAACGCATCGAGCTCGTCCCAAGGCAGGCGGCGCTCGCGGTCGCGCAGCGCCGCTTCGGGCGCGAACGCCGCGGCGAGCCGCTGTGCGGCGGCGAGCGTGGCCTCGTCGTCGGCGAGACGGGTGGGCGCGGATACAGGCGCGGCACGACGTTGCGCGCCGGCCGTTTGGGTTTCTGCTTGCGCTTCAGCCTGCGTTGCGGTGAAGGTGAATTCGGTGCTCATGGTGCTCAATTCCAGGCATGGCGCGCGGGCAGCGCCTGATTCAGGTGATAGTTCCCAAGCAGATGCAGCTTCCAGCGCAGCGGATCATGCAGCGTATGCGTGCGCGCATTGCGCCAGTGGCGGTCGAGATTGTGGGCGCCGCGCGTGGAGGCGGAGCCGGCGAGCTCGAACAGCTTCTCGCTCGCTTCGAGAGCAAAGCGCGTGGTCAGCACCTTCGCTTCGGCCACGGCAACCGAGGCGCGCGCGCTGGCCTGAGCATCGACGGGCCGAGCCGCGATCTCATCGAGCGTTTGGCCCGCATGACGCAGCACCTCCTGCACCGCGTGAAGATCGATCTGCAAGCGGCCGATATCGGCGATGACATAGGGATCGTCCGCTGCGCGCTCGACACCCGAGTCGATCCACGGCCGGGCATGCGCGCGCACGAACGCAATGGTGTCCGCCACCGCCGCCTCGCCGATGCCCAGATCGATCGCGGCCTGGATCAGCTGCGAAGTTGGGCCCGTGAGCCCGGGGCGATCCGCAAGTCGCCAGATCGGCAGCACGTCGTCGGGATTCACCACCACGTTCTCGAAGATCACCGTGCCGCTCGCCGTCGTTCGTTGTCCGAATGAACTCCAGTTGTCGATCACCGTGAGGCCCGGCGCGGTACGGGGCACCCAGACCTGTACCGCGCGCCCGGCGTCATCGATTGCTCGGGCCGGCACACGGTGTGCGAACAGCGCGCCGGTCGAGTAGAAGCGTTGGCCGCTGAGGCGCAAGCCGTTCGGCGTCGAAGTGAGCCGCGTCGTGCCTTGCAGGATGGTGGCGGATGCCGCCGAGCGCCGTTCCGGCCCAGCATTGCCGAGCCGGCGGCCCGCCAGCACTTCGCCATAGAAGCGTGCCTTCTGCTGGGCGCTGCCGGTTTCGCGCAACACGCCCAGCACACCGAAATGATTCTGTGGAATTTGCCCAAGGGCCGGATCGGCGGCGCAGAGGATCGAGAAGACTTCGGCGAGCGTCGCATGCGAAACGTCCGCGCCGCCGTATTCGCGCGGCACCGTGATCGCGCCTAGTCCGCTCTCGGACCATTGATCGAGTTCGTCCCACGGCAGCACGCGTTCGCGGTCGCGTCTGGCCGCGCCCGGCGCGAAGGCATCGGCGAGTGCGCGCGCGGCGGCGAGGGCTTGGGCGTCGTCGGCAATGCGCCTCACGCGGGTGGCGTCGGGAAGCCGCGGCAAAGGCGCGGCATCGGCAGAGTAAGCTGGGGTCGACATGGCATTCCAGGGCAAGCCGGTTACGTCGCCTGTTCGCTCGCCCGCACGGTACGCGGCACCGGTTTGTCCCGGCAAGCACGGCTGTGGCGTCGAACAGGTCCAGCTGCCAATTGGAACAGCCCGGGTCGCAATCCCCTACCAGTTAATTCGCAATTGCATATCAGCTTTGCGGATGTGTAGGCCGCCCTACGCTTGCACCGTCTCCTGCACGGCAACCTGCGGCGCCCGCTTGAGCGCAAGCAGCGAAGCCGCGACGATCAGCATGCCGCCAATCCACGCGGGCAGCGAAAGCCTCTCGCCAAGCCACACGCACGCGAACAGTGCGCCGAACATGGGTTCGCTCCCCATGAGCAGCGCCACGCGTGTCGGGCTGCTGCGGTTCACGGCATGGTTCTGCACGAAGAACGCGAACAGCGTGCAGCCCACGACGAGGTAGATCACGGTGCCCCAGAACATGCCGTGCCCCTGCCAGTGAGGCAGCGGTTGCCACTGCGCGGGCGCGACGGTGAGCGCGAGCGCGGCGCAGCCAGCCGAAACGACGGCGGCCTGCACCGCCGTCATCGTGAGCGGCGGCACGGCGCCCGCCTTCATCACGCGCTTCGCCGCGCAGCTCGTCAACGCGCGTAGCAGCGCGGCCAGCATGACGAGCAGGTCGCCGGGGCTCGCCGCGAAATGGCCGCCGGTGAGCAGGAACGCCCCGAACAGTGACAAACCGGCCGCCGCCCATTCGACACGCCGCGGCGCGCGCTTGAGCCACGCCCACTCCACGAGCGGCGTGAGCACCACGCACAGGCTGATGAGAAACGCCGCATTCGAAGCGTTCGTGAGCGACACGCCAAACGTCTCGGCCAGAAAGATCCCGAGCAGCAGCACACCCGCGCCGACCACACCGAAGCGCTCGCGCCATCGCACCTGACGCAGCCCGCTCAGCGCCGGCGAGAGCAGCACGAACGTGAGGCCGAAGCGCAAGGCGAGCAGACCCAGCACCGGGTAAGTGAGCAGCGCACCCTTGACCACGCCGTAGCTCGTGCCCCAGATGAGGGCGACGGCAACGAGCAGCAAATCCACGGTGCGGGAAGTACGGTTCAGGGCATTCATGGGGCGAAAGGAGGGTCGAGGAGTCAGCGGTCGAGCCCATTGTCCGATAATGCCCATGAAGCGATAATCCACCTGCTTGGAACATCATTCATGCTCCAAATGCACAGATGATTTCACCTCGCCAGCCATGAACCCTGCCGACCTCCTGCCTCTGCTGCCCGATCTGGCCACCTTCGCCCGCGTGGTCGAAGCCGGCAACTTCTCGGTGGCGGCGCGCCAGCTCGGCAGCACGCCCTCGACGGTGAGCCGCCAGATGCAGCGGCTAGAACGCGCGCTCGGCACGCGCCTCGTCGAACGCTCCACGCGCAGCCTGCGGCTCACCGAATCGGGCGCGGAAGTCTACCGGCACTGCGCCGATATGGTCGAAGCCGCCGCGAGCGCGGCGGATGCCGCCAGCCGCCTGACCGGGCGGCCGCATGGCCGGGTTAGCATCAGCGCGCCCATTTCCTTCGCGCAGAGCGTCATCCATCCGCTGATTTCCGGCTTCCTGAGGGCCTACGAGGAAGTGGCGGTGCAGCTCATCTTCACCGACCGTGACGTCGACCCGGTGCGAGACAACGTCGATATCGTGATCCGCCCCACACCCACGCCGCCGCCGGGACTCGCGGCGCGGCGTCTCGGCACGCTGCAATGGATGCCCTGCGCTTCACCCGCGTATCTACGCGCGCGCGGCACGCCGAAGCACCCGAAGGATCTTGCGCGGCACGACTGCCTCTATCTGGGCGAGACGCCCGACGACAACCGCTGGGCTTTGCGTCGCGGCGCGCAGACGCACATCGTCGAGGTGCGGGGCCGCTATATCGCCAACGACGTGGGCGCAAGGCGCGATGCGGCCCTGAACGGCTGGGGCATTGCGAGCCTGCCCGAATTCGCCGCGGCGGAAGCGCTGCGCGAGGGCCTGCTCGTGCGCGTGCTGCCCGAGTGGTCGCTCGAGCCGCGCGCCTATAGCGGCCCCGTCTGGATGCTGTATCCGCCCAACCGTTTTCTTCCGCCCAAAGTGCGCGCGCTGATCGACTGGCTCGCGCAGCAGATGCCGGCCTGACTTTCCCGCAGCGCCCGGCGACCCGGCCTCGACAAGCGCCCTGCCTCGGCCACGGATTCGCATCGCCGGTGAGACGTTCGGGCATGAACTTGAGTCGCCCCGACATTCACCGCCGTGCCTGGACCACCTAAAGTGTGTCCTGCAAACGAAAGCACGAACCCCGGAAAGGAAACGCCATGCAAACCCTGCGAACGGACGTCGCGATCATCGGGGCCGGTACGGCCGGCCTGTCGGCCTATCGCGCCGCGAAGGCGGAAGGCGCGAGCGCCATCATCATCGAAGGCGGCGCTTACGGAACGACGTGCGCGCGGGTGGGCTGCATGCCGTCCAAGCTCCTGATCGCCGCAGCCGAAGCCGCGCATGCCGTGAGCCTCGCGCCACGTTTCGGCGTGCTGCCGCACGGCATGGAGATCGACGGCAAGGCCGTGATGGCGCGCGTGCGCAGCGAGCGGGACCGCTTCGTCGGGTTCGTGGTGGACGGCGTGCACGCATTGCCCGAGGCCGACCGGCTAGTCGGTCATGCGCGCTTCATCGACGACGGCCTGCTGCAGGTCGGCGAGCACACGCGACTGCACGCGAAGAGCGTCGTGATCGCAACAGGCTCGACGCCTGTCGTGCCCGATGCGCTCAGCGGGCTCGGCGAGCGACTCATCGTCAACGACGACGTGTTCGCCTGGCAGGACCTGCCGCGCAGCGTGGCCGTGGTCGGTTCGGGCGTGATCGGCCTCGAGTTGGGCCAGGCGCTCGCGCGGCTCGGCGTGCGCGTGACGCTCTACGGCGGCTCGCATGGCAGCGTCGGGCCGCTCACGGACCCGAAGCTCATTGATGAAGCGCACCGGCTTTTCGGCGAGGAACTGCATTTCGAAACGCAAGGGCGCGTCGTATCCGCAACGCGCACCGACGAAGGCGTGACGCTGCGCTACGCACGCGCCGATGGCACGCACTCCGAATCAACGTTTGATTACGTTCTCGCGGCGGCGGGCCGCCGTCCCGACGTGGCGAACCTCGGTCTCGCGAACACCTCGCTCGAACTGGACGCGCACGGCGTGCCGCGCTTCGCCGCCGATACGCTGCAAGCCGGCACGGCGCCCGTGTTCATGGCTGGCGACGCGAACGGCGTGTTCCCTGTGCTGCACGAAGCAGCGGACGAAGGACGCGCGGCGGGTCGCAACGCGGCGCGCTTTCCTCACGTGGAGCCCGTCGCCCGCCGTGCACCGCTTGCCATCGTGTTCGGCGATCCGCAGATCGCCATGATCGGCAAGCACCACCGCGAACTGACGCAAGGCACTTTCGTGACGGGCGCGGTCAGCTTCGAGGACCAGGGCCGCAGCCGCGTGATGCTCAAGAACCACGGTCTCGGCCACGTGTACGTCGATCGCGCGACGCGCCGCTTCGTGGGCGCGGAATGGCTCGGGCCGGCCGCCGAGCACATCGGCCACCTGCTCGCGTGGAGCTTGCAGATGGGGTTGAGCGTGGACGACATGCTGGCGATGCCGTTCTATCACCCCGTGGTAGAGGAAGGGCTGCGCACAGCGTTGCGCGACGCCGCCTCACAACTGGACCGCAAGGGCTGAGCCGATTGCGCAACACCTCCCTTTAATGAAACGAAACGAAAATCAACGGACACACCAGCCATGAAAGCGCTCATCCTCAACCACTACGACGGCCCACTCGAACTCGCCACGCTCGATCGTCCGCAACCGCAGGCGGGACAGGTGCTCGTGCGCATTCACGCGGCGGGCCTCAATCCGCTGGATGTGAAGATTCGCGCTGGCAAGGCCGCGCACGCAAAGCATCCGGTTCCGCTCGTGCTGGGTATCGACATGGCGGGCGTGGTGGAGTCGGTCGGCGCGGGGGTCACGCGATTTGCGCCCGGCGATGAGGTGTATGGCATGACGGGCGGGGTAGGCGGCATCCAGGGCACGCTCGCCGAATATGCGGCCGTCGATGCCGATCTGCTTGCGCGCAAGCCCGCGAATCTCTCGATGCGCGAGGCGGCCGCCCTGCCGCTCGCGTTCATCACGTCGTGGTCGGGCATCGTCGATCGCGCGCATCTACAGCCGGGACAGACTGTGCTCGTTCAGGGCGGTGCGGGCGGCGTGGGCCACGTGGCTGTGCAAATTGCGCGTGCGCTCGGAGGGAAGGTGTTCGCGACGGCCAGCGCGCGCAACATGGGCGTCGTCGAGCAACTGGGCGCGACACCCATCGACTATGGCGCGCAAAACGTCGAGCAGTACGTCGCGGCCCACACGGCGGGCGCGGGCTTTGATCTCGTGGTCGATACCGTTGGCGGCGCGACACTCGACGCCTCGTTTGCCGCAGTAAAGCACTTCGGCCATGTGGTGAGCGCGCTCGGCTGGGGCACGCACGCGCTCGCCCCGCTGTCGTTCCGCGCCGGCACCTATTCCGGCGTCTTCACCCTGCTGCCGCTGCTGACCGGCGAGGGGCGCGAGCATCACGGCGAGATCATGGCCGAGGCGGCGCGGCTCATCGAGACCGGCGAGGTGAAGCCGCGGCTCGATCCCCGGGAATTCAGCTTCGCCAATGCCGATGAGGCACACCAGGCCGTGCAGTTGCAGTCGACGGAGGGGAAGATCGTCGTGGGGGTTTCCGGGTGATCCGATGGACTCACTGGGCTCTTGCCGGCGCTACCAGTCCGACATCAGTCTCGTTTCCGATTTCTTGATGGTATGGAAGCGCAGCAACTGGAGCGCGCCGGTTTCCAGCGCCTTGAGCCGGTCCGCCCAATAGGCCAGCTCCGCCTCGAGTTCGGAAGAGAAGGCCCGCGCCGTCGCCAATTTGGCCGGATCTCCTTGCGCCAGCTCGGCCCAGCCCCGCAGGATCATCTGCCGATAGCTGTCACCGATATCCTCGGTCGCCTGCACGTCGAGGCTGAGCTCGCGGAAGCGCCGTTCATATTGCTCGGCTTGCCAGAATTCCAGCTCCTCCCCGCTGAAAGGCTTCAGGCGCGGGTCGTTCGGCTTCACCCCCGGTGCGAGGACGAAATCCGTGATGCACAGCTGTCCCTTGGGCCTCAGGGATTTCTGCAGCTTGGCCAGAAGCTCGTATTTGTTCCGATAGCGATAAAGCGCTTCCGCCGACAAGATGCCGTCATAGCTGTTGGGAGGTAGATCGAAATCGTCGGGGACGTAGAGCTGCATCTCCGTCTTGCGGTCGAGCCCGGCCATGGCGGAGAGCTGCTTGCCGGCATGGGCGAGGTCGCCTTCGATTTCATATCCCGTCGTCCGGGCCTCGCATTCGGCAGCGATCGTGCGCACGGCGCCGCCAAGATTGGCACCGAACACCATCACGTTCTTGCCGGGATCAAGGCCGAACGGTTTCACCAGCGCCGAGACATGGTCCGCGCCGCCGGGCATGCCATGGTCGGCACCCCAGATCACCTGCATCACCCGGATGCGGCCGTTCTCCCATTCCGCCAGGGGAGCGACCAGCGACGTTTCGGCGCGCGGCGCCTTCTTTTGCACCCGCGACTTCATTGCCCGCGGCCCCGCAACGATCAGGTCCTCGGGTTCGACGCCGTTCCACCAAGCACGGAGTCGCAGACCGAGGCCGATGCGGGGCTTCGTCGACTTCGGCTGAGCTGCCAAGATTCCCTGCGCTTCGAGATGAGCATCGTACGGCGGCGGCCGGCCCGGCGGCCGACGGCCGACGTTCGGAGGCCTTCCAGACCGGCCGGATACTGCCCGCCTCGCTGCGGTATAGCCCCCAATTCCGATCATTTCGTTAATCCGCGCCGCCGCAAATGCGCGGCGAATTTGCTGCTTATTGTTGGCTAGACCAACACGTCCGACCCTTGCAGGCTGCGCCAAGGCTGGCGAACTGGTTTCTGGTCGGAGGCTGTAACCTTGGCCCTTGCCGGTGCGTACCACCCCGAGAGACCAGGGGCATGGAACATGGCAACCATCAGCGCCAACTACCCGCAACCGGTTCTGGTGAACGGCTTCGTCTGTCGCAACTGCACCGACGTCGATAATGCGAAGAGGCATATCGACCCGGCGCATCCGAAATCGGGGCCCTATGGCATCGATGCCGCCACCGACCCGACCAATCCGAAGCGCTTCATCCAGTCCGGCGGCGGCCTCACCGGCACGCCGACCAGACCCGCCAAGAACGCCGCGCAGTCCACCGGACAGCTCGTCGATATCCAGGCATGAGATCGAAGTCTACCGGCGCCGCGTCGGGCTGAGGCTTCGGAGTATCCACTGCCCCGAACGTGCGATGTGGCGTCCCAGCGGTGACGAAACCGATAACTGGGAGTTCATCGCTACGATCGGCGGATCGAGGGCGATTTGTTGTTGAATTTCTGTGCTGATCCGCTCGCAGGGTGCCGGCTTATCCCTGGCGAAATGAGGCTCGCCCATTGCTCAGCATGCCCCGCGATACGAACTGGTGTTCCCCAAGGGGATTTCGCCGTGCCCCCATTCCCGCTAGTGGTCCTGCCGACGGTGTTCCGCGCGTATCAGCCCAGCACTCAGCACGCTGCCGATGCCGGCAAGAGCGATCACCCAACCCATCGCCCAGGGCGTGCCATCCGTGAAGGCGCCGACGAGCCCTGAACCGATAATCCCGCTCCCGTACTGCAGCGCCCCGACCAGTGCGGACACGGCGCCCGAACGACCGGGGAAATGCGAGAGCGCGCCGGAGATCGAGTTGGCCACGATCAACCCGCTGGCCGCGACGAAAATGAACAGCGGGACGGCGAGCCCCCACAAACCGCCCCAACCGCTCCAGGCCGCCGTCGCGACGAGGATGCCCGAGGCGGCGCCCATGATCGTGCCGGCGGCGAGCAAGCGGTCGCCGCCGAAGCGAAGCACCAGGCGGGAATTGAGCGTGTTCGTCGCCATGATCCCGGCTATGCCCGCCGCGAAGAGCAAGCCGTAAAGCTGCGCCGGCACATGGTGATACGCGATGAACGCGAAGGGCGTGCCGGCGATATAGGCGAACACGCCGCCATAGAAGAACGCGCCGGCCCCGGCATAGCCGAGCAGCCGGCGGTGGCGCAGCAATTCGCCATACTGCAGGAAGGCCCGGGCCAAGGGCACACCGTTGCGCCGCTCTGCCGGATGCGTTTCGGGCAACGTAAAGATCGCGGCGATGGTGATCAGGCCGAGCACCACTAATACCCAGAAAATGGCGCGCCAGCCTGCGAGCACCAGGATCTGGCCGCCCGCGAGCGGACCGAGCAGCGGTGCAATCGCCATGACGGTGATCAGCGTCGAGAGCATCTGTGCGGCCCGGCGGCCCGAATAGAGATCGCGCACCATAGCCCGCGAGAGGACGACGCCGGCCGAGGCCCCGATCGCCTGCACGATGCGCCAGGCGATCATGGTCGCGGCGCTCCCGGCGAGGGCGCAGCCGGCCGACCCGATCACGAACAGGGCGACCCCGACGGCGACCGGCGCGCGCCGTCCGTAGCGGTCGCTGACCGGCCCCCAAAAAAGTTGTCCGAGGCTGAAGCCGATCAGGTATCCGGAGACGGTCCATTCCACCAGGCCGGTGCTCGCCTGGAGCGCGAGTCCCATCGCGGGCATGGCGGGGAGATAGAGGTCGGTGGAGATCGAGGCGAATCCCATCAGCAGACTAAGGATGCCAAGCACCCACCAGACCGGCTTCTGCTCTTCACGACGCTGTTCCGGAATCGGATGAACGATCGCGGCAGCGTCGCCGGTTGCGACGGGCACGGTATCGGAAACCGACCGGCACGCATCGACCGCGGTACAGACCTTGGAAAGGTCCCGCTTCGAAAGCACTTGCATCGGTGTCACAGCTCCTGGGCGCTCTCGTGAAGCGTCGCTTGATTTGGCGTGAGTCAACGTCAGGCGGGGTCGGCCAGTCCCAGCAGGCGGCGCAATTTCTCGAGGTTCGTGTTGGCGCGGAATCCCGGTCCGTGACGCTGGAAGCTCCGGGCCGCGGCGAGATCGCCGACGATCAGCGGCTCGCATCCGGCGTCCCGAACCAGCTGGACCGCGGTATCGACGGCGGCCCTGTCGTCTCCGGCCACCGGCACCGCCAGCCGCTCGCCGCGCCCTTCCGCCGATGCCTCGACCGCCGTCGCATCGACGGCGCTGAAGGCGCGCACCAGCCGCGTGCCGGGCAGGAGCCCCGACGAGAACAGGCCGACGCCCGCTTTCTCCGCATCCCGGGCAGACGGCTCCGATGGCCAGGGATTGGCGGCGTCGAGCACGATCTTGCCCTGCAAGGCCTGGTGATGGTCCCGCCCGATCGCGGCCAGCGCCTCATAGGGCGTTGCGATCAGGACCACGGATCCAAAGCCGGCCGCCGCGGCGGCAGTACCGACGGAGGCACCGGAACCGAGATCCTTCAGTTCGTTCTTCAGGCGCTCGGGATGCCGGGACGAGAACAGCACCTCGTGACCCGCCTTGACCCATTGCCGGCCGACCGTGCCGCCGAGCCAACCCGCACCAATGACACCGATACGCATCGATCCAACCTGTCTATTTCGCCGAGGGCTTGGCGGTCTTCGGCGCGAGCTCGCCATACCAGTAGGAGGCCGTCACGCCACCATCCATGAGGAAGTCGCTGCCGGTGATGAACGCGCCGTCCGCGCCCATGAGCAAGGCCCCGACGTTGCCGACCTCGTCCGGCGTGCCGGCGCGTCCGGCCGGGCAGAGCTCGATCATGCGCCGATAGCCCTCGCCCCGGGGACCGGTCAATTCATCATTCGCGAGCGGGGTGATGATGATACCGGGACTGATTGTATTGATCCGCGCGCCGCGCTTGCCCCATCGCACGGCTTCAGCCATGACCCGCAGCGAATTGCCCCGCTTCGACAGCTGGTAGGCGTGCAGCGGATCCTTCACCGCGGCCGGCTGGAGAAACGGCAGGGCCAGCAATGCGTCGGCCGGTGTCGTCGCCAGGGCCTCGTTCTGCTCCGCGGTCAGGGCGCCGAGACGATGCCCGGACTGCGAGGCGATCACCACGCCGGCGCCGCCCCGGGCGATGACCTTGCCGAACGACTCCAACACCACCGCGGTGCCGTAGAGATCGACCGCGAGGATGGTTGCCGGAGACGCCTGCGAGGGCGAGACGCCGGCGGCGTGGATGAGGCCCGTGACGTCGCCGAGCACGGTGGCGTTCTTGACCAGCGCATGAACAGATTCGCGGGACGAGACATCGACCTTCGCCGTGCTCACCTTGAATCCTGCGTCGCTGAGAACCTTGGCTGCAGCACCCGCATTCTCTTCGCGCAAATCGGCAAGCAAGACGTGCTTGCCGGCG
>NZ_DATJWR010000084.1:0-30475 GCF_035501035.1 Paraburkholderia sp. | reverse complement strand
CTCTCCATCGGCATGGTCCTGCTCGCGCACGACCGCATGGCCGAGCGGCTCGAGCGTCTTGCGAACCAGGACGAATTGACCGGCGCCCTTACGCGCCGCGCCTTTCTCGCGCAGGCGGGGGCGTTGCTCGAAGCCGCGCGCGGCGCGGGCCAGCGGGTCACGCTCGCCATCGTCGACATCGACCACTTCAAGTCGATCAACGACCGCTACGGGCACGCGGCGGGTGACCGCGTGCTTGCTCAGTTCGGTCGGATCGTGAAGGGCGGCGTGCGCGCTTCGGACGTATTCGGGCGCCTGGGAGGCGAGGAATTCGCCTTGTTTTTCGTGGACGTGGCACGCGAGGAGGCCGTCGCACGCCTCGACGAATTGCGCGTTTTAGCCCTCTCCGTACGTTGCAGCGCCGATGCGAGCACGTTTGAACCCGAAGAAGGCGGCCACGGAGGCCTCACGTTCAGCGCGGGCGTGGATGAACTCCGGGAGGAGGACACGCTCGCCGCGTTGATGGCGCGTGCCGACACGGCACTTTATGTTGCCAAGGCGCGCGGGCGCGACCGCGTGGTTGCCGCCTGACGCTTCACGCTCGCGTCGCGTATCGCGAACCGCGAACCGCGCTATGCGTTATGAATGAGCGCATCGCGCATTTTCGCGGCGTGATACTCAAACCTTGTCGATTCTCCATTCGAAACGCATAGTTACGCAACATGAACGGCATAACGCCGCTGTTTTTAAACGATAATTATCAAAGGCGCGACTGACGTTCCATGTACTGTGAAGCCTTTTTCACTGCATGACGTGCATGGCCTCGATGGCCTTCGTGGCGCGCCTCGAATTTTCGGGCAGGCGCCTCTCCCCTTGTAACCAGTGACGATCACGCGAAGCGGGATTCGTGTGGACATGAAGGCACCTGCTCCTGGCGCCCGGCGCCCGCATTGGTTTTCGAATTCACACGTGCCTTCGTACGTGAATTCGCATCGCACTCAAGCGCGCTCTGGCGCCGCCGGCCGGGACCGCCTCCCTCCGCGCGCCGCGACTCACGCGCTCGCCAGTCATTGCAATACCCTCATTCAAAAGCCCGTTGCCGGCGCGCTCACGCCATGCCTCATCGTGCGTGACGTTCCGCTACGGGTGCATTACGGATCTGCCTCCCGGAAAACATTCTGAGCAGACAAGTCTCCGGGGGCGGCCTTCAACCACAAGGAGCCTGAGATGAAAATTGGCAGCAACTGGCGTAGCGCACAAAACAACGACGCGGCATTGCCCGCCTTCCTCGCAGCACGTGTCGACCGCTACTACACGGAACGCGTGCAGGATAGCTGGGCCGGGGGGCACATCATGAAGGGGCGCGTAGCGGATATCGACGCCTTGCATCTTTCCAGTAACGATTACCTCTCGATCGCGCGGCACCCCGAGATTCTCGATGCAATGTGCATGAGTATCCGCTCGGAAGGCAACGGGCTGCTGATGTCGGGTGTGTTCCTGCACGGCGACGATTGCCCGCAACTCGTGCTCGAAGACCGCTTTGCGGCCTACATGGGGGCCGAGGCGAGTGTGCTGTGCCAGTCTGGCTTTGCGGCCAATACGGGCCTCATCCAGTCGATTGCGAGTGCGCAGACGCCCGTGTATGTCGACATGATGGCCCATATGTCGCTGTGGGAAGGCATTCGCAGCGCCGGGGCGCGCGCGATCAGTTTCTTCCACAACGATGTCGATCATCTCGAGCAGCGCATCCAGCGCTACGGGGCGGGCATCGTGATCGTCGATTCGGTGTACAGCACGAACGGCAGCGTGGCGCCGCTCGCGGCCATCGCGGACGTATGCACCGAGCATGGCTGCGTGCTGGTCGTCGATGAATCGCATTCGCTCGGCACGCATGGCCCGCATGGCGCGGGGCTCGTAGCCGAACTGGGGCTCATCGACCGCGTGCATTTCCGCACGGCGAGCCTCGCGAAGGCGTTTGCTGGGCGTGCGGGGATCATCAGCTGCTCGCGCCGCTTCCAGGAGTATTTCAAGTGCGAGGCGCTGCCGGCCATCTTCAGCTCGACGCTGCTGCCCCATGAAACGGCGGCCCTTGCGGCGACGCTCGACGTGATCGAGCGCGAAGACTGGCGCCGTACGCGGGTTGCGGCCAACGCGCGCTATGTGCGCGCGCGGCTGGCCGAGCTCGGCTACAACCTGAACGGCAGCGAAACGCAGATCATCGCGCTCGAAGCAGGCCCGGAGCCGCAGACGATCGTGCTGCGCGATGCGCTCGAAGCGCGTGGCGTCTTCGGTTCGGTGTTCTGCGCGCCCGCCACCGCGCAGAACCGTTCGCTCGTGCGGCTTTCCATCAACGCGGCGCTGAGTGCGCAAGAGCTCGAGCGCATTGTCGACGTGTGCGAGGAAATTCGCGATGAGGTGCAGATGTGGAACTGGCCGTCCACGCGCCGCAACGAGCGCAATGCGGGCCGTGGGCGCGTGCGCGCGCCGCAGGCCGTGGTGAACATGCCGATGGTGGCAGTCGCGGCCTGAGCCTGAAGTGCTCGAGGCGGTTTGGAGCGAGACAGCGTTTGGCGTGGGGTGAACCCGAATCGGGAATGCCTGAAAGGGCTTGCAGTTCAGGGTGAATCCCACGCCGCCTGGATCTCGCGATCGAGCTGGTCGAGGTGCTTCTCGTAGGACACGACAGCGTCGAGCGCGAGCCCCGCGGGCTTCTTCACGATCGCATAGAGGTAGCGCCGGTCGCCCTGGAATTCCGATGCAGCGTGCATATAGGGCTGCCAGTCCGTGCACTGCGCGGGGTAATAGCCTTCGGTGCGCCAGAAATAGGGCAGGCTGCGACGGCTGTCGAGCTCCGCGAGGAAGCTCTCGGGCGCGCCCTGTTCGATGGCGATTTCGCGCACGCCGCGCAGCGATTCCTCCGTGTGAATGACGAGCAGATACGCAGTGCCGACGCCGTCGAACATCAGGAGTCCGTGCGGTTGGTACGAGAGGTAGTGCTCGACTATGCGCAATGAATTGGCAATGCCCTTCACGTGCGCGGCGAGCGCATGATCCTTGAGGAAGGCGTATTCGGAAACGGCGAGCGCATCGAGCACCGTGTTGCAGCAGCGGTCGAAATACGCGCGCTGCATATCGCGGATCGCCTGGTTCAGGGTTTCCACTGCATCGACTTCGTGCTTGCGTATGAAGCGGTCGATCAGGCCTTCGTTGAAGCTTCTCACGGCCACGTGCTCGTCGGCCTTGCCGGTCAGCATGATCTTCTTGATCGACGGGTCGCCAATGCGGCGGCAGAATTCCAGGCCGTTCAGCTCCGGCATGTCGTAATCGACCACCACGACCGAAACTGACTCGAAGCGCGCCGGGTTGTGCACGAGGCTGCGAATGGCATCGACGCGCATGGCGATGACCTGATGCGCGTCGTTTTCCTCGGTACGGTCGAGATAGGGGCCGAACATGGGCTCCGCCGCCTGCTCCTGCGCGGAGCGGCCATTGAGAAACTTCAGCGCCTCGGTGGGCGAGCTGAAGAGGCGGAAGGCCAGGTCGGGCTCGAGCTGCAGGCTCAGGTTCGAGAGGAACGCGGCGCTGTCGTCGACAAACGCGACGGTGGTCGGATACGAGAACGGCTGGATGGTTTTCGTCATAGCGCGGGAAATGTCAAAACGAACTCGGTATATTCGCCTTTCACGGAAGAGCAGGTTATTGCCCCTCCCATCGCTTGCATGACATCGCGGCAAAATGCCAGCCCGATTCCTGCTCCGAGCGATACGTCATCGGTGGCGGTTGTCGAAGTATAAAAGCGTGTGAAGATATGCGGCAAGACTTCAGGAGAAATACCGGTGCCCGTATCGCTGAAAATCAGCTTATTGGCCCTTTGCCCTGATTCGAGACGAATAGAAATTTGCGCTCCGTCAATACTTCCCATGTGCCGGAACGCATTTTTGAGCAAATTGAACAGGACGTGAACGGTTAGCATTTCCGAGCCGTGAAATTCGAAATCGGGGCGCAAATTGCAAAATACGCGGCGGCGATCGCCTTCGCGAAACGGAAAGCGCGCGAGTGCGGTTTCCACGCAATTCACGATCGAACACGTCGTTGCGTTTTGCATGTTTCCGCCCGTGAAGCGTGCCGTGGCGAGCAACATGTCGATGATGGCATTCGAATGCAGTGCTTCCTGCTCGATGCGGCTCACCACGCCCTGCATCGAATGCAGATGCGCCACGCGTATCTTGGGCACGGGCAAACGGCTTCGCTGGGCGAGCTGGTAGGTGTCGAGCAGCGCGGGCAGATAGCGCATGAGGCCCGCGGCGCCCACGCGTATCGCGACGAGCGGCGTGCGCAGCTCGTGCGCGACGCTGCCCGCGGTAGCCAGCATGGCGCGTTCCTGTTCGATCTGGATGCGCTCCTGATCGTAGTTGGCCAGCGCGCCGATCGCCACGGCGAACGAGAAGATTGCGAGATGGATCAGGTAGTTCGGGCCGAGCACGATGGGGTCGGTGGTGAGGCAGTACGCGATCACGGCAAGGCCGATACCCACGAGGAACTGCAGCACGAGCATGAGCCAGTCGAGCAGCAGCACCATCACGAACGCCGCGATCAGCGCGCTTTCCACCCACACTTCGCTGCCGCTGTTCTTGAGCAGCATGAAAGTGAAGAAAAAGGGCAGCGCATAGAGCGTGGCGCAGTACCAGTACCACGGCAGCAGCTTCTTGAGCGGCGCGGGCCAGCGCTCGAACGCGAGAATCGGCAGGAACAGGAGTGAGCCGATCAGCCGTAGCGTGAGGTTTTCATACGGCTGCGGAAACAGGTCTTTCCAGACGTAGTAGTAAAGCGGAAAGCCCACGCTCGCCACGATGGCGAGCGGGCGCATGCGGCGCTTCACGTATTGCAGGTTGCGCAGCGCGGGCGCGAAGGCGCGCACGAAGCGCGGACGCATCGACGCCCAGGCTCGCCTCAGCCGCACCGAGATTCTCGAAACGTTCATCAGGGTGGAATCGCTCATCGTTCTGGCCGGCGCGCGCGGTCCGGCCGGTCTTCTTTCGTCTCGCAGTGCTTCCCCGTTCGCCGGCGGGCTGGCGTGGTCGGACCCCCTCGCCGCCGCGGCAAAGAAAGACAATAGCACCAAAGGATTGCGCCCACGAGCAGGCATGGACTCCAGAGGCGCTTTGGCGCTTTGGACGGGGGTGAATCCATGCGCCATGCATCGATTTTGGCGTTATGGGGCGCCTGGGTGTGCGTGTTATGGTTTGCGCGGCGATTCCGATGGACGGGGGCGGTGTGCCGGTGCGATGGGGCAATGAGAGCGCCTCGCGGAACTGGGTGGGTGTGACGGATGGGGCGGCAGGCCTGGTTGCGCAGTAGGCCGCCGGGCGGGGCAGACTAGTCGCGCATGGGGCCGCTGGAGGGGGCACCAAGCGCAACCAGGGGCCGGCAACGGGGCGACGATAGGGCGCCGACAGGGGCGACGACAGGGCGACGACGGGGTGCAACGCGGACCGGCGACGGGGCCGAGAAGCCGGCCGACAACGGAGCCACCGAGGGACCAACAAGCGCCTGGCAGACGATGGACGCTCCCGCCGCTCCCGCCGGCCTTCAGGCCGCCGGCTTGCGCTGCGCGGAAACGAATTGCTCGATGGCTTCGTCGAGGGGCCCCGGCGCGTCGCGATGCGGCGAGTGGCCGCCCTGCGCGAGCGTGTGAATGCTTGCGTGCGCAACGGCCGCGCCGATCGCTTCTACCTGCGCCATGGTGCCGTAGTGGTCGTCGAAGGCCTGAACGGCGAGCAGCGGCGCGCGAATCGCGCCCAACTCGCCGACGATATTCCAGGCCCGGAAGGCCGGATCGAGCCAGATGTCGTTCCAGCCGTAGAACGCGGAGTCGACATCGTCGTGATAGCGTGCGAGCTTCTCGCGCAGGCGGGTGGTTTCGTACGCAACCTTTGCCTCGGCGATGCTTTCGACCGAGATGTCTTCGACGAACACGTGCGGCGCGATCGCCACCGCGCCCGCGAGCGCGGCGGGAAAGGCGGCGGCATAGAGCAGGGCGATGGAAGCGCCGTCGCTATGACCGATCAACCACATGCGCGCGCGTTCGGCGGCGCTCACGCCGAGCGTGTCGAGCAGCGCGGGCAAGACGTCTCGCGCTTGCCGGGCCATGAAATCGACGGGCCATTTCACGCCGTTCGGGCGTGGCGTGGAGCGGCCGTAGCCCGGCCGGGAATAAACGAGCCCGCGCATGCCGAGACGCGCGCAGAGCGCGGCCGGCCAGTCTTTCCACATCTCGATCGAGCCGAGGCCCTCGTGCAGGAACACGGCGAGCGGCGCGTCGGCGCCGGGCGTGCCGATCCAGCGGTATTCGATGCGCAGCGCGTCGCGCGTGGCAGTGGCGGGCAAATCGGCGAAATCGCTTTCGTACATGGTGCTGTTCACGATTGAAACTGCTGGCGCAGGCGGAAGCGCTGGATTTTACCGGTCGCGGTCTTGGGCAGATCGTCGACGAAGAGGATATCGCGTGGGTACTTGTGCGGCGCGAGCCGGGTTTTCACGAACGCCTTCAACTGCCCGGCCAACGCTTCGTGCGGCACGTCCCTCGCCTCCTGCTTGAGCACGACGAACGCGCAGGTCTTCAGGAGGCCGTCCTGATCGACGCCGATCACGGCCGCTTCGAGCACGGCCTCGTGCTGCATGAGCACCATTTCCACTTCTATTGGCGAGACATACTGGCCGCTCACCTTGAGCATGTCGTCGCTGCGGCCCGCGTAGACATAGGCGCCGCCCGGCAGGCGGCGATACTTGTCGCCGCTGCGCACCCAGTCGCCCAGAAAGGTCGCACGCGACTTCTCGCGATTGCTCCAGTACATGACGGCCGCGCTCGGCCCGCGGATATAGAGGTCGCCGATCTCGCCATCGGGCACGAGACCACCGTTCTCGTCGCGTAGCTCGATTTCGTAGCCGGGCACGGGGCGGCCCGTCGTGCCGTATTCGACGTGGTCCGGGTGGTTCGAGAGGAAGATGTGCAGCATCTCCGTCGAACCGATGCCGTCGAGAACGTCGCTGCCGAAATGTTGCTTGAAGCGTTCGCCGATTTCGCGCGGCAGGGCCTCACCGGCAGAGGTGCACACGCGCAGCGCGACATCGGCGCGCGCGGGCAGGTCGGGCGAGGCCATCATGCTCGCGTAGAGCGTGGGGACGCCGTAGAACACCGTCGGGCGATGCTTGACGAGGCGCGCGAACACGGCGTTGGCGGTGGGGCGCTCGGCCATCAGCACGGTGGTCGCGCCTACCGAGAGTGGAAACGAGAGGGCGTTGCCGAGGCCATACGCAAAGAACAGCTTCGCCGCGGAAAACACGATGTCGCTCTCGCGAATGCCGAGTATGGGCTTCGCGTAGGTCTCGACGGTCCAGTAGAGGTTGGCGTGCGTATGCACCGTGCCCTTGGGCTTGCCCGTCGATCCCGAGGAGTACAGCCAGAACGCGATATCGTCGCAGCCTGTTTGCACGCCGCGCGGCGCGGGCTCGGCACGTGCGAGCAGATCGGCAAGCACGCGCGGCGCGCCAGCCGTGCCCGCTTCACTGGCCGCACTCAGCGGCGGCTGCGAGACGATTAGTTGGCAATCCTCACATTGAGCTTCGGCGAGCGCGGCGCTCACGTTGGGTAGCACCGCGCCCGATGCGATCACGACGCGCGCGCGACTGTGCGTGAGCATATAAACATAGTCGGCCGGATTGAGCAGCGTATTGACGACCACCGGCACGATTCCGGCATAAAGGGCTCCGAGAAATGCGACCGGTAGCTCGGCGGTGTCGAGCATCACAAGCAGGATGCGCTCCTCCGTGTGCACGCCGAGCGCGCGCAGCGCGCTGGCAAAGCGGCGCGCTTGTGTTTCGAGTTCTCCATAGCTCAGCGTGAGCGTGTCGTCGATATAAGCGGGCTTCCCGGCGCGAGCGGCATTCAGCGCGAACAGATGCGAGGCGAAATTGAATTGCGCGGGCGGCGGCTCGGGACGCGTTGCCACGGCCGCGGCACGTTCGGGTGACGCTGCTTGGTTTTCCACGATGTTGTCTCCACTCTGTCTGGCTCGATCGGGTGGATTCGGCAACGGGCCGCGCTGCGCACCACCGGTCTTCGCTTATGTTGAGTCTTTGTGATTCGCGGTCTTTCGGGGCTGCCCGTGATCCGGCTTCACCTTGGCGCCTCGCGCTCGCCGGCACGCTGAGCGCAGTGGGTAACACCTGCACTGCCGCGCGCCGGTGCTGGATCCCAGGCGCATTCAGGCAGGCAGGCTGAATTCGATTGCACCTTGCGGCAGCAGATAGAGCACCAGCGCCTCGCCGTTGGCGACGGTGGGCCGGTGTGCGCTGCCGGGGCCATAGACGCACCAGCCGGCAGGGCGGCCGTCAAAGGTCGCGCCTTGGGTGAGCGGCATGAAGAGATCGATTTCGCCGTTCGGATGCGTGTGGTGCGGGCCGGCAATATCTTTCATGCTGACCACGTCGACGGAGAAGCCGTGTGTTGCGGGCAGTGCCTTGAAGATGCGCCCGTAGCGCAGGCCGCCGGCCTCACGGTTGCAGAGCCAGCCCTCGGTTACGCCGGTTCGGCAGGCCGTGGCGAGCGCCTTGAAGGTTGGGCTGCCGTTCGGCCAGGTCGCGTTGAGCCATGCGTCGAGTGCATCATCGAGCGGACGGGTGGCGATTTGTCCGGTGACGCTTGCCACGAGGCGCTCGAATTCTTGCAGTGACATGCGTGTCTCCTGTGTGTCGACCGCACTTGGCGCTTTAGCGCTTAGTGCGGTCCCATGCAAGGCGGTCGACCGCACTTGGCGCTTTAGCGCTTGGTGCGGTCCCATGCGTGGCTGTGCAGCGTCACGCGCACCAATATTTGCCGTATAGCAAACCTTTGGCCGAAAATTAGCGGTTCGTAAAATGCATGTCAAGCACTATAGTACACAAGCGTGAGTTCAGAGGTCTCCGAAGATGAAGCAAACTTACACTGCCGAGCTACCGGCGGAAGCCGCCGACGACGCTGCACGCGCCGAACGCGATCCGTTCCTGACCGCCATGGGCGAGCGCGTTCGCCTGCTGCGCGCCCGGCGCGGCATGACGCGCAAGGCGCTGGCGGCGGAGACCGGGCTCTCGGAGCGGCATCTGGCGAATCTGGAGTCCGGGGTCGGCAATGCATCCGTGCTCGTGCTGCGGCAGATCGCAAGCACGCTGAATTGCCCGCTGGCCGAGGTGATCGGCGACGTCACGACCTCGTCGGCCGAATGGCTGCTGATACGCGAACTGCTGCAGGGGCGCGACCCAGCCGCGCTGCAGCGTGCGCGCCTCGCGCTCGCCGAGATGTTCTCGCAGGCGCCCGCGGACCCGCACCGCAACGACCGCATCGCGCTCATCGGCCTGCGCGGCGCGGGCAAGTCCACGCTCGGCCGCATGCTTGCGCAGGAGCTGAAAGTGCCATTCGTCGAGCTCACGCGCGTGATCGAACAACTGGCGGGCTGCCCGCCCTCGGAAATCCACTCGCTGTATGGTGCGAGCGCCTATCGCCGCTACGAGCACCGCGCGCTGGAGGCCGTGGTCGCCGAGCACCCGCGGGGGGTCATCGCCTCGCCGGGCGGCCTCGTTTCCGAGCCGGCCACCTTCAAACTGCTGCTCGCGCATTGCTTCACTGTCTGGCTTCAGGCCACGCCCGAAGAACACATGCGCCGCGTGGTGGCGCAAGGCGATCTGCGGCCCATGTCGGGCAACCGCGAGGCGATGGACGACCTCAAGCGCATCCTTGCCGGGCGCAGCGAACTCTACGGCCGCGCCGACATGACCTTCGACACCAGCGAAAAGACGCTCGCCGACGCTTATCTGCAACTGCGCGACCGCCTCGCCGCTCGTCTCGGCGCCGAAGCACCGCGCATCGACTGATAGGCGGCGGGCTTCCCGGGCATCCAGCGTTCGGGTTTACCCATCATATGCACTAAAATGCATTAAAGTGCTTTACATCGGGAGGCCTGTGCACTATCGTTCACCAACGAATGCACAAGCAACCAACCTTCAAGGGACCGGAGTCAGCGCTGGAGCGCCAACTCCGGTCGGACAAGGAGACGCCCATGGCTGCAGCCGAAACCGTCGTCGCCCCGCAACGGGTCGATTACCGCACCGACCCGTCGCAGTACCAGCACTGGAAACTCACGTTCGACGGCGCCGTGGCGACGCTCGGCATCGATATTGCGGAAGACGGCGGCATTCGCGACGGTTACAAGCTGAAGCTGAACTCCTACGACCTCGGCGTCGACATCGAACTCCACGATGCACTCCAGCGCATCCGCTTCGAGCACCCGGAAGTACGCACGGTCGTGCTGACCAGCCTGAAGGACCGCGTGTTCTGCTCGGGTGCCAATATCTTCATGCTCGGACTGTCCACCCATGCGTGGAAAGTCAACTTCTGCAAATTCACGAACGAAACGCGCAACGGCATGGAAGACTCGTCGCGCCATTCCGGGCTGAAGTTTATTGCAGCCGTGAATGGCGCGTGCGCCGGCGGCGGGTATGAACTGGCGCTTGCCTGCGACGAGATCATGCTCGTGGACGACCGCTCCTCGTCGGTCGCGCTGCCCGAAGTGCCGCTGCTCGGCGTGCTGCCCGGTACGGGCGGCCTCACGCGCCTCACCGACAAGCGCAAGGTGCGCCACGACCGCGCCGACATTTTCTGCACGGTGGTGGAAGGCATTCGCGGCGAGCGTGCGAAGGCGTGGCGCCTCGTGGACGAAGTCGTGAAGCCGAACCAGTTCGGCCAGGCCGTGCAGGCGCGCGCGCTCGAACTGGCTGCCGCGAGCGATCGTCCGGCCGGCGCGAAGGGCGTCGCGCTCACGCGCATCGAACGCGTGGAGCGGGAAAACGGCCTGAGTTATGCAACCGTCGAGGTGACGATCGACCGCGCGAAACGCACTGCCACCTTCACCGCGAAGGCGCCCGCTTCAGTACCCGCTTCGGACATCGAAACAATCGTCGCGGCCGGCGCATCGTGGTGGCCGCTGCAGTTCGCCCGCGAACTGGACGACGCGATACTCTGCATGCGCACCAACGAGCTCGACATCGGCACGTGGATCCTGAAGACCGAAGGCGACACGCGCGCGGTGCTCGCCGCCGACGCCGCGCTCCTCGCACACCGCGACCACTGGTTCGTGCGCGAGACCATCGGCATGCTGCGCCGCACGCTGGCGCGCATCGATGTCTCGTCGCGCTCGCTGTTCGCGCTGATCGAGCCGGGCTCGTGCTTCGCCGGCACCTTCGCCGAACTCGCTTTCGCCGCCGACCGTACCTATATGGCCGCGCTGCCGTCGAACGAAGAAGAGGAACCGGCAATCACGCTCTCGGAGGCCAATTTCGGCCTCTATCCGATGGTTACGCATCAATCCCGCCTCGCGCGCCGGTTCTATGAGGAGGCCGAACCACTCGACGCCGTGCGCGCGAAGATCGGCGAGCCGGTGAGGCCGGTCGAGGCGGAGCGCCTCGGCCTCGTGACGGCCGCGCCCGACGACATCGACTGGCCCGACGAAATCCGTCTCGCACTGGAAGAGCGCGCAGCGATGTCACCCGACGCGCTCACGGGCCTCGAAGCGAACCTGCGCTTCAACGGACCGGAAACGATGGAAACGCGCATCTTCGGGCGACTCTCCGCGTGGCAGAACTGGATTTTCAACCGTCCCAATGCCGTGGGCGAGAAGGGCGCGCTCAAGGTGTACGGCAAGGGCAGCAAGGCACAGTTCGACGCTGCCCGCGTCTGATATCCGCCGCCCCCAGTCCGCACGATTCGCACAATCCGCGCCGCCCGCGTAATTCGCGTTATGGGTCCACCGCCGAGTGTGCCGCAAGGAACCCAAATGTCCACGATCAACTACAGCGAAAAGATCCCCAACAACGTCAACCTCGCAGACGACCGCGCACTGCAACGCGCGCTCGAGCAGTGGCAGCCCAACTTCCTCTCGTGGTGGGGCGACATGGGGCCCGACGGGTCGCACGGCTATGACGTCTATCTGCGCACGGCGGTGAGCGTCGATGCGGGCGGCTGGGCGCACTTCGACCATGTGAAGATGCCTGACTATCGCTGGGGTATCTTCCTCACCCCAGGTGAAGCCGATCGCAAGATCCATTTCGGCGCGCACAAGGGCGAAGCCGCGTGGCAGGACGTGCCGGGCGAGCACCGCGCGAACCTGCGCCGCATCATCGTCACGCAGGGCGACACGGAACCCGCTTCGGTCGAGCAGCAGCGTCACCTAGGCCTGACCGCTCCCTCGAACTACGATTTGCGCAACCTGTTCCAGGTGAACGTAGAAGAAGGCCGGCACCTGTGGGCGATGGTCTATCTGCTGCATCGTTACTTTGGCCGCGACGGTCGTGAGGAGGCCGAAGCATTGCTGGAGCGCCGCTCGGGCGACGACGACAACCCCCGCATTCTCGGCGCATTCAATGAGAAAACGCCTGACTGGCTCGCGTTCTACATGTTCACGTACTTCACCGACCGCGACGGCAAGTTCCAGCTTTCGGCGCTTTCCGAGTCGGGCTTCGATCCGCTCGCGCGCACGACGAAGTTCATGCTGACCGAGGAAGCACATCACATGTTCGTCGGCGAATCGGGCATCTCGCGCGTCGTGCAGCGCACCGCGCAGGTCATGAACGAGTTGAAGACCGACGACGTGAGCCGTCTGCGCGCCGCGGGCGTGATCGACCTCGAAACGGTCCAGCGCTACCTGAATTTCCACTACTCGGTGACGATCGACCTGTTCGGCGCCGACCAGTCGTCGAATGCGGCGACCTTCTACAGCTCAGGCCTGAAGGGCCGCTACGAAGAGGGCAAGCGCGACGACGACCACCAGCTCGAAGGCCAGCATTACCGGCTGCTCGACGTGCAGGACGGCAAGCTCGTCGAGCGCGACGTGCCGATGCTCAATGCGATGAACGAAGTGCTGCGCGACGACTACATCAAGGATTCGATCGCGGGCGTGAACCGCTGGAACAAGGTGCTGGAGAAAGCGGGCATCGATTTTCGCCTGCACGTGCCGCACAAGGCGTTCAATCGCCAGATCGGCACTTTCGCGGGCGTGCGCGTGGCGCCCGACGGCCGCGTGATCGGCGAGGCCGAATGGGCCGCGAACGAAGCGAAATGGTTGCCCACCGCGGAAGACCGCGCCTACGTGGCCTCGCTCATGGGCCGCGTGGTCGAGCCGGGCAAGTTTGCCAACTGGATCGCGCCTCCTGCCATCGGAATCAATCGTCAGCCGATCGATTTCGAGTACGTGCGTTTCAACTGATGCTTCAACCGACGCTTCAACTGCTATCGCCAGCGAAATTCAAAGCCATTCGGAGGGCAACTGCGGTGCACGGCAACCGGTTCGCGCGCCACAGTGGGAGACAATGATGAACGGTCCGGTACCCGCGGAAATTCTCAGGCAGCACCTGATCGATCCTGAAATCTGCATACGCTGCAACACGTGCGAGGAAACGTGTCCGATCGACGCGATCACGCACGACGGCACCAACTATGTGGTGAAGGCCGACGTCTGCAACGGCTGCATGGCCTGTGTGCCGCCTTGTCCGACTGGCGCGATCGACAACTGGCGCAACGTGCTCAAGGCCGAGGCGTATGGCATCGACGAGCAGTTCACGTGGGACGAACTGCCCGCGCAAAATCCTTCGGTGGGTGCGCCGGCCGAGCCACAGGCGGCGAGCGGCGCCGCGATGGAGGCCATAGCCGAGCCGGCCGATGCGAGCGTAGCGGGCTCCGACATGGTGCGCGGCTCGACCGTGCCGCCCTGGTCGGCTGCGCGCCCCTATGTCCAGCTCTACACGCACAAGGCGCCCACCACGGCGACCGTGGTGGGCAACTACCGCCTCACCGACGACGCCACGGAAAGCGACATCCATCACATCGTGCTCGACTTCGGCACGATCCCGTTTCCAGTGCTCGAGGGCCAATCGATCGGCATCCTGCCGCCGGGCACGACTGCCGAAGGGCGCGCCCACTATGCGCGCCAGTATTCGATCGCGAGCCCGCGCGACGGCGAGCGTCCTGGCTACAACAACGTTTCGCTCACGGTGAAGCGCGTGACGCACGATCACAGCGGCAACGCCACTTCCGGCGTGTGCTCGAATTACCTCTGCGACCTCAAGAAGGGCGACGTGGTGACCGTGATCGGGCCGTTCGGCCATACGTTCCTCATGCCGAACCATCCGAACTCGCACCTGCTGATGATCTGCACGGGCACGGGTTCCGCGCCCATGCGCGCGATGACCGAATATCGCCGCCGCCGCCGGCTCAAAGGCGCGACGGGCAAGCTCATGCTGTTCTTCGGCGCGCGCACGCAGCAGGAACTGCCATATTTCGGACCCCTGATGAATCTGCCGAAGGATTTCATCGACACGAATCTGGCCTTCTCGCGCACGCCGGGCCAGCCGAAGCGCTACGTGCAGGACGCCATGCGCGAGCGGGCGGTGGAAGTCGCGCAACTGCTCAAGGACGACAACACACATATCTACGTCTGCGGGCTCAAGGGCATGGAAGACGGCGTGCTGCAGACGCTCCAGGAAATTGCCGGAAAGCACGGCATGGAGTGGGAGGCGTTGTGGGACCGCCTCAAGCGGGAAGGGCGGCTGCACCTCGAGACGTATTGAAACGTTGGGGCGCCGTTTGGTCGTGGATCGTCGTGGATCGCCGCCGCGACTGCGAGCGTGCACGACCCTGCCCATGACCCTGCCCATGTTGCCGTTCTACATCTACTCCTCGATGTTCGGCTTTCGGCGCATCGGCGATCTGATCTGGACCGCCGCCGACCAGCGCGCACGTGGCTTTTTCGTCGGCGCGACTTCGGGGCGCATGACGCTCGGCGGCGAAGGGCTGCAACATCTGGATGGCAGCAGCCACCTCGCGGCATCGACGATTCCAAACTGCCGCGCGTACGATCCCGCATTCGACATTCAGGTTGTTCACTCCGCGCGCGAGCGTTATGGGGGCTTCGGATGCGGGGCTTGCACCGTGGGAGCGCTAGAGCGTTAAGGAACGTTCCCCAATTCAACAATTCACTCTGGTGGCCGGCGCAAGCTCGTTTCCAATAGGAATCGACGGGAACAGACCAAAGGTGTTGCCTCTCGAGCAACGAATCGTGCACATAGTTGCTCTTGCTCGATGCATTCGATGCTGACACGATGCGATGACGCAATGCAGATCGCGCATCGCAATTCAGCCGAAGCCGGCTCAATCGAGGAGGCCTTATGCTCTTACATCTTTCAACCTGGTCCGAAGTTGCGCAGTTCCTGCAGCGCAGCCGTGCCATTGTCGTTCCGATTGGCTCGAACGAACAACACGGTCCCACCGGCCTGCTAGGCACCGACTGGCTGTGTCCCGAGATCATCGCGCGGGAGGCCGAGAAGGACGCCGATATGCTCATCGCGCCCACGTTCAACATCGGTATGGCGCAACACCATCTGGCTTTCCCGGGCACCATTTCACTGCGCCCGTCCACCTTTATCGCCGCGATCGGCGACTGGGTCCGCTCGCTGGCGGGCCACGGCTTCACGCGCATCCTGTTCCTCAACGGCCACGGCGGCAATATCGCTTCGATCGAAGCGGCTTTCTCCGAGATCTATGCCGACTCGAGCTTCACCCGCGAGCGCGCCGGCTTCGCGCTGAAGCTGTGCAACTGGTGGGATCTTGAAGGGGTGGGCGAGTTGGCGCGTACCCAGTTCCCCGAAGGACACGGCACGCACGCTACGCCTTCAGAGATCGCTGTCACGCAGTGGGCATTCCCGGATCGCATCAAGACAGCGGACTACGCACCACCCATTGCGCCTAGCGGGCCGATTCGCGATGCGCTCGATTTCCGCGCCCGTTTCCCGGACGGCCGCATGGGTTCGAACCCGGGTCTCGCGACACCGGAAAAGGGCGGGGAACTCGTTAAGCTCGCCGCACAGAGCCTCGTGCGCGAACTCGCGGCATTCGCCAACGAGAGCGTGCCGGCCTGACGCGCTGCGACCCACAAAACCCGTACTCAAGAGCGGTCGCCGCGTTCGCGCGTGTGGCCGCTTAATCCTGCGCCCATGTTTGCGCCAGGCGCCGCGCCACGTCGCGGCGCTACGTCATTGAAATTGGTAAGCCTCATGCAACAACAAGATTCTTATGCCACGCTAAAGGCGCTCGGCATCACCTTGCCGTCTGTCGCCGCCCCCGCAGCAGCGTATGTGATGTGCGTGCAAAGTGGCAACACGGTCTTTGTCTCCGGGCATCTCGCGAAGAAGGACGGAAAGCCGTGGGTCGGCAAGCTTGGCGACTCCATGACCACGGAAGAGGGCCGCGCCGCCGCGCGCGCGGTGGCCATTGATCTGCTGGCGACGCTCCACGCGCATCTCGGCGATCTGAATCGCGTCAAGCGCATTGTCAAAGTGATGAGTCTGGTTAACTCGGCTCCGGATTACACGGAGCAGCACCTGGTGACCAACGGCGCCTCTGACATGTTCCTCGCCGTGTTCGGTGAAGGCGGCAGACATGCGCGCTCGGCGTTCGGCGTCGCCCAGATTCCTCTGGGTGCCTGCGTCGAGATCGAGATCATCGCCGAGGTGGGTTGAGGGTTGCGCGGCGGCGATCGAGTGCCGTCTCGGCGGGAGAAGGCACGGCCGCTGCCGCTTCTGTCTCGGGGTACCTGTTCAGGTGCCTTTCAAGTACCGCCCATGCCCGCTTGACACGGTTCCGACCATCGGCGGCCGTCCGGCCGAACCGGGCCAGCGATGGGTGAGGAGGGATAGGGTCGCGTCGGCTTGCTTCCAACGCTTGTGAATAAAACGTAGGATTCCTTCATATCCACCCATGCATGGCCGCCTTCCTCTGGCTCTGCCTGTTGTCCGGGCCGAATCTGCGGTTTCGAAGATCCATCATGGATAAAGAGTTGTTACGCGGTGGAACAGATCGGGCCGGCCGCCACGCGCCCACGCGAGTTTCCAGATAGTTCGCGCCTCCGGCTATCTGGCTTGCAGATACCCCTATGCAAACGCTTCGCTTGATTGCGCGGTGCGGAGGTGCGACATTGAGGTGTCGTTTCTCACACAGGACACTCCTCCCATGAGCACGCTCACCATCGCCGAGCGCATCGGCAGGTTCGCACACGATGCGCATGCCAGCCGCCTTACGCCGCCCACGCGTGAGGTGTTCAAACGCAACATTCTCGACAGCCTCGGCTGTGCGATCGCCGCGTTGCCGGGCAAGCCCTTCAAGGCCCTGCGCGAGCAGTTCAGCGAGTACGGCGGGAGCAGCGGTTCGTGTTCGCTGATCGGCGGGGGCTCGACTTCTCCGGATCAGGCTGCGCTGTACAACTCGGGCCTCGTACGCTACGTCGATCTTCTGGATAGCTATATGTCACCGGGCGGCCTTTGTCACCCGAGCGACAACTTTGGCGCCATACTCGCGGCGGCGCAGCATGCGCAGGCGAGCGGCGAGGATTTCATGCTCGCCCTCGCGGTTGCCTACGAAATCGGCTGCCGCATCACGGCCATCGTGCCGGTCATGGCGAAGGGCTTCAACCACGCCATCCAGCTCGCCATTTCGTCCGCGGCGGGCGCGGGCAAACTCTTCGGCCTGAACGCGGAGCAGATTGCTCACGCCATCACCATCGCCGCCGTCGACAATATTTCGCTCTCCTGTGTGCATTCGGAGCCGGTGTCGCAATGGAAGGGCTTCTCGCCCGGCATCACGGGCATGCGCGCCGTTTATTCGGCGTCGCTCGCGAAGCGCGGCTTCACGGGGCCACTGCGTCTTTTCGAAGGGCCGAACGGGCTCGAGCGGATGTTCGATCAGTCGCTCGAGGTGAACTGGGAGGACCCGAGCCTCGAAGTCGTCCATCAGACGGTGATGAAGAAATACTGCTCGCTGATACACGGACAGCCGGTGCTCGAAGCGACGCTAGCCCTGAAGCGGCAACATGGCATACGCGGCGAAGACGTGAGCGAAGTGCTGTGCGACATCTTCCAGACCGGCTATGACATTGCGGGCGGCGGCGGCTTCGGCAACAAGGATCGTCCGCAAACCAAGGAGCAGGCCGATTACAACCTCAAGTATCTGATCGCGGCGGCGCTGCTCGACGATCAGGTGGGGCCGGCGCAACTGGAGCCCGAGCGTGTGTGCGCAGCCGACGCGCAAGCGCTGTTGCGCAAGGTGACGGTGCAGCCCGATGCGGCGTTCACCGCGCAATACCCGCAAGCGCTGAATACGCGTGTGACGATCACGTGCCGCGATGGCCGTGTGGTCAGCAAAGAGCACGTGGGTTTCGAAGGCGGGCTCGACAACCCGTTCTCGTGGCAACGCACGGTCGAGAAATTCCATTGGCTGAGCGAGCAGTATGCCGACGAAGCCCTGCGGCGCCAGATTATCGATCTGGTTTCGACTTTGGACGAACAACCGATCGGGGAGCTCATGCAGCTACTCGCGCAAGTGAGTCCGCAAGCGCGGTTCCCGGTTCGCCATCCGGGAATTCAATAGTCAATCAAGGAGCTTTGGGAGATACGAATGTCCCTCATATCATGCGACATGCGGTACGGAAGAACAGACGAGCAGAAACGCGACCTCGCGGCGGGGTTGCTGCGCGTGGTGAGCGCGGTAACGGGCGAAACGAAGAACGACATTTTCGTCGTGATTCGCGAAGGCCGCGGCATCAATTTCGTAGAGCACGGGGAGCATCTTCCCGAGTATGTGGACGGCGCGGCGAACGACAAAGCGCTGATCGAACGCCTCAAATAGTTCATTGCTGGAGAATCACTGTGCCGTTCATTGAATGCCATATCGGCGCCACGCTGACGCCGGCCCTCCGCGACCAGTTGATGCGCGACATTATTCAGGTCACGCACGATGCCATCGGTTCGGACCCGAAGATCATCAACGTCATACTGCACGAACATCCTCCCGGGAACATCAGCGTCTCGAGCCGCATCAACGGCGAGGATTTCCGCCTGAAAAAAACCGGCTGACGAACGCGTCGCATCGCTTCCCAGGCGGCGCGGGGCACCGCCTCGTTGGCGTGGGCAGCCGTACTTCTTCGCCTTGCCTCGTCGTCGTGCGTGGGCTGTTGTCGCGGCAAGGCGCCAGGCACTTTCGGTGTACGATAGCCACCTTCCCCGCGCTACGGGCGCGGGCCATGGAAGCCTTGGCTGCATGCGTTTTTTGCAAGTTGCGTGAAAGCCGGACAGATGACATCGAGGTGTGAGGAATGGAAGTTGCCGACCTCAAGGTGTTCGAGGCCGTAGCGCGGCATGGCAGCATGAACCGTGCGGCGTCGGAACTTCACACGGTGCAGTCGAACGTCACCGCGCGAATCCGGGCGCTCGAACGCGAAGTGGGCGTTGCGTTGTTTCAACGCAATGCGCGCGGCGTGCGCCTGACGCCGGCGGGGCAGCGCATGCTGCCATACGCGGCGCGCATTGCGAAACTGGTGGCTGATGCGAGGCTGGCGGCGCTCGACGACGGACCGCCGGGCGGGACGCTCGCGCTCGGCACGCTCGAAACAACGGCGGCGCTGCGCCTTTCGCCGATATTGCGGACCTTCGCGAAGCGCTATCCCTTTGTGCAGCTGTCGTTGACGACCGGAACGAGCTGCAGTCTCACCGCCGACGTTGTGGAATGCCGGCTCGACGGCGCATTTGTGGCCGGACCGGTCGATCACCCGGAGTTGCATGCCGAAACGGTGTTCGAAGAGGAACTCGTGCTCGTCACGCCGCATACGCTGCGCTCGATCGACGCACTCCGTTCGGCCCGCGACCTGAAAACCATCGTGTTTCGTCTTGGCTGCTCGTATCGACAGCGGCTCGATGCGCTGCTTACCGAGTTAGGTGTCCTCACAGCGACGCCGCTCGAATTCGGATCGCTGGACGCGATTGTCGCCTGCGTCGCGGCGGGTATTGGCATCACGTTGCTGCCGAGCGGCGTGGTTGCCGCGGCACTCGCGCAAGATATCGTTGCCGTTCATGCACTCGCGCCGGAAAAGGCGCGCGTGCTCACGCAGTTCATCCGCCGTCAGGACGCCTATGTATCGAGTGCGATGCGGGCGTTTGTCGAGGTCGCGCGTATCGGCGAGGGCACGATGATGATCGCGGCGTAGACGGCATCGGGAGGATGGGGATCGACGTGCAACGACGCATCCCTCTTTATGAGTTGACTAAAGGATGAGTGACATGAGTGAAACAGCATTGACAGCAGGTGTGGACCACGTCGGTCTCACGGTTCGGGATCTCGCGCAAACGAGCGCTTTTTTTGTCGATTGTCTTGGCTGGAAGCAGGTGGGCGGAAGGCCCGAATATCCAGCGGTATTCGTTTCCGACGGGCACATTCTCCTGACCTTGTGGCAGCGCAAGAACGCGGAGTCGGGTGTCGAGTTCGACCGAAAATCGAATATCGGCCTGCATCATCTCGCGCTGCGCGCGGCAAATGAAGCGGCCTTCAACGCGATATTCGAACGTGTGTCCACGTGGCCGGGCGTGAAGGTGGAGTTTGCGCCGGAACTGCTAGGCAAAGGGCCCAAACGTCATACGATGATTTATGAGCCCGGCGGCATTCGTCTGGAATTCGATCTGAATCCGGCGTGACGAAGTTCGAGCTCTGGGCTATCACCTGGGATCCCGTTTAAGCACGATCGTTCGAAAGGCGGTAGGATGGCGAACCGGCGGACTTCCCCGCCATCTGACCCGCTAGCGCGCAGCGATGCGCCACCTTCGACGGAGACGGCTTCAATGAACCTCATTGCAGAAATGCCCGCTGGCCTGACTGGCCTTGAACAATTGCAGCGCATGCTGGAATCGGGCCGTGGCCCGTCCATCTGCGAAACACTCGGCTTCGAGCTTGCCGAAGTGGATGAGGGTCGTGTCGTGTTCGCCGGCACGCCCGGTTTGCACGTATACAACCCGATTGGCACCGTGCACGGCGGCTATGCCGCCACGCTGCTCGATTCCGCCTGTGGATGCGCCGCCCATTCGCGCCTGGGCCCGAATCAGGGCTATACCACGCTGGAACTGAAGGTCGCCTACCACCGGCCTTTGACCGCCGATACCGGGCTCGTGCGTGCCGAAGGGCGCGTCCTCAGCATCGGCCGGCGCGCCGCTTTCACGGAGGCCAGCATCACGGACGCGCAGGGCAGGCTCTACGCGTCTGCCACATCCACCCTGCTGGTGTTCGAACGCTGAGGGTCTTGCGCGGCTTGCGCCCGCATCTGAAGTTCGACGATCGTGGGGCACGCACGCTCGTGCTGCGCACGGATGGCATCTCGCACCAGGCGCAGCGTGCCCCATGTATCAATCAGTTCGGACCCCATAGCAATAAACTGTACTTTGCCGATTCGTGCCGGCGCGAGCCGAACTTCTCGAAGGTTGATCCGCGCGAGGGGTGCTTTGTGGTCTTTCGCGTGACGTTGCCGCCGCCGGGCACGTTCGCGGCCCGCGTCTGGCGCAGGCCGCAAGGAAAGACGCTTGCGCGCGAAGACTACAGCGCTGCGTGCGCCTTGTCCTCGATGAGGCGCACGAGCGTCTGCAGCAGACGGTTCGCGGGCGTGGGCACGCCGAGCGTCGCGCCGCGTTGCACGACATACCCGTTGAGGTGATCGATCTCGCTGCGCTTGCCGCGTGCGAGATCCTGGGCCGTGGAAGAGTACTGGCCCGGCATCGTCTGTGCGATGCGGGTCACCGCGCCGTCCATATCGGGCGGCAGCGTCACGCCATCGGCCTGCGCGACGGCCACGCATTCGGCCACGATGTCGCGCATCGCGTCGCTCACGCCCGTACCCTGCACGAGCCGCCCGTAAGGCAGTTGCGTGATGGCGGAGAGCGCGTTGTAGGCACAGTTTACGATCAGCTTGGCCCAGAGGGCGCCGCGCACGTTGGGAGAGATTTCCGTGGGCACGCCCGCATCGATGAGCGTGCGCGCAGTGGCGGCGCCGGCGCGCGAAGGCTCGATCACGAGTTCGCCGCGCCCGTGGTGGCGCACGTGGCCGGGGCCAGCCATTTCAGTGGCGACGTACACCACGGCGGCTGCCACGTCCTGCGGGATCACGCCGCGCAGGCGCTCCGCATTGTCCACGCCGTTCTGGAGCGTGAGCACGAGCGTCTCTGCGCCGAGATACGGCTTGATCGCGGCGCCCGCGCTTTCGGTATCGGTCGACTTCACGCAGAACAGCACGAGGTCGGCGCCGGCAACAGCGGAAGGCTCGGTGCTGGCCGTGAGATGCGGCGCGCCGATGCGCTCGTCGAACTGCAGGGCTTCGAGGCGCAGCCCGTCGCGTGCAATGGCCTCGACGTGCTGGGGGCGGCCGATCAAGACCACATCGTGTTCCGCGCGCGCGAGCATGCCGCCGAAAAAGCAGCCCACTGCGCCCGCGCCCATGACGGCAACTTTCATTTGCGTTTCTCCTGGGTGGCGTGCCTACATCGCACTAATCAATCGGCTTGCGCAGGATCGCGCAGACCCTGCGTGCGCCGCGTCCTGGTCGTGGCGTTCAGCGCAGCTCGAAGCCGAGCGCATTGAGCGCGTCGCGAAGGCGGTCGCGGCCGTGCAGCGACTCGCGGCTGCGCCAGCGCGCGAGCGAACGCGAGGTCCAGCCTGCCGGGCTCAAGCCCTGTGAGGTCTGGAATTCGCCCATTACTTCGTCATACTGATTGATTGCGGCTGTCTGCGAGTGCGCGTCGTATTGCTCGCGATGGAGCACGACCGCTTGCGGCAAACGCGGTTTCACCTGCGTCGTGCTCGCTTCGTCGGCGTAGCCCACGCACAGGCCGAATACAGGCAGCACGCGCGGCGGCAGGCCGAGTTCCGCGGCCACCTGCTCGGGCTGGTTGCGGATCCCGCCGATATACACGGCGCTCATGCCGAGCGATTCAAGTGCGACTACCGCGTTCTGCGCGGCGAGCGCCGCATCGATCATGCCGACGAACAGCGTTTCCATGTAATGCAGCCCTTCGACGCTCGTGCCGCTGCGCGCGCCGGCGGCTTCGAGGCGCGCGAGGTCTGCGAGCCACACGAGAAAGAGCGGCGCCTTGCGAACGTGCGACTGGCCGCCCGCGAGTTCGGCGAGGCGCCCCTTGCGCTCGGGGTTTTCGACTGCGACCACGCTCCATGTCTGCAGGTTGGACGAGGTCGAAGCGGATTGCGCGGCGGCGATCAGCGTCTGCAGCGTGCCCTCGGGCAGCGGACGATTGGCGTAGTTGCGCACTGAGCGATGCGCGAGCAGCGTATCGAGTGTTTCGTTCCAGGCGGGCAGCGGCGCGGACCAGGGCGTGCCGTAACGCGCTTCGAGAGCGCGCGCGGCTTCGGCGATATCGGCGGGGCGCTGGGGCTCGGCGACGGTGGACATCGGGGTTCTACTCCGGGCAGTGGCGGGTGAATCGGGGCGCGCACGCAGCGACTGCTGCGCAAGCGCCGTATGGTACATGGGTCGGCGCGATTGGTGCTGAATATGGGCTGACTAATGGTGACTAACGGTGACTGGTGCTGACTGGCATTTGATAGGTGCCGGCATCCGGCGCGCTGCGCGAATGGCGTTCCAGCAAACTTCGGGTGTGCCCGCTATGATCTGCTTTTGTGTCCGCGTTCGAGCTGGTTCCGCAAGGCGGTGCCTGCTTTGCGCATTCGACCCACTGCGGTAGCCGTGTCTGCCGCTTCTTTCGGGAGGCCATCCCATGTCCGTTGAATCTCCGAATGCGTTGCCGGTCTGGTTCGTGACCGGCTGTTCGACCGGGTTTGGCCGCGAGCTTGCGCTCGCGGTGCTCGCGCGCGGTTGGCGCTGCGTGGCGAGCGCGCGCAACAAGGCGTCGCTCGACGATCTCGCGCCCGATGCTGGTGACTGTCTGCTGCGCGTCTCGCTCGACGTGACCGACGCTGCGCAGATCGACGCCGCCGTTGCGGCCGCGCAAAAGCAGTTCGGCGCCATCGACGTGCTCGTCAACAACGCGGGCTACGGTTACCAAAGCTCGATCGAAGAGGGCGAGGAGCGCGAGATCCGCGCGCAATTCGATGCAAATACATTCGGTCTTTTCGCGCTCACGCGTGCGGTGCTGCCCGGCATGCGCCCGCGCCGCAAGGGGCATGTGATCAACATAACTTCGGTGGCGGGGCTCGTGGGTTTTCCCGGTTCGGGCTACTACGCCGCATCGAAACACGCTGTTGAAGGCTTCTCCGATGCGTTGCTGGCGGAAGTCGGGCCGCTCGGCATCAAGGTGACCTGCGTGGAGCCGGGGCCGTTTCGCACGGACTGGGCAGGCCGCTCGCTCGTGCAGACGCCGAGCCGTATCGACGATTACGCGCAAACGGCCGGCGCGCGCATGCAGCGCACGGCCGAGGGCAGCGGCCATCAGCCCGGCGACCCGGCGCGCGCGGCGCAGGCGATGATACGTCTCACCGAGGCGGAGAAGCCGCCACGCCATCTCGTGCTCGGGGCGTTCGGCGTGGATGCGGTAGCGAACCGCTTGCGCGCGGCGCTGGCGGATATCGAGGCGTGGCGCGAAGTGAGTCTCGGGGCGGACTATCCGGCCGGCGAGTGAGATTGACTCTGGGCGTATGCTTGCCCGTCCCGTTACCTTTCGAATGGATCGCGCAGAATGACTGAAAAGAAACATGCCCCCGAAGCGCCCGAATTTCCCGTACAACAGCAACTCGATGCGTACAACGCACGCGACATCGAAGCATTCATGCAATGGTGGGCGGACGACTGCGAGTACTACGAGTTCCCCTCCCGCTTGCTCGCACGAGGCGCCGCGCAGGTTCGCGAGCGCCATGTCGCCCGCTTTCGGGAGCCGAATCTGTTCGGCGAGCTCGTTCACCGTGCTGCGATCGGGAACATCGTCATCGATCAGGAACGGGTGACACGCACGTTCCCGGAAGGACCCGGCGAGATCGATGTCTTTGCGATCTACGAGGTCGTCGACGGCAAGATTGCGAAAGCATGGTTCAAGATGGGCATGCCGCGACTGCAAGGCGGGGAAGGATAGCGCGTTAGCGGCTTCGTTGTGGGCGCAACGAGCCGGCCGCTCACGCCGTTGCGATCATCAGCGTTCCCGTGGCGACGAGCGCGCCGCGCCAGAGCCAGTCGAAGTTGATCCATCCGCGCCTCAGCACGCCAAGCCCGAGGTACTCATAGGCAAGCAGCGCGATCGCGGCCGTGGTGGCGAGCGTCGTGAGCGTGTGCAGGACCGTGAACGCGAAGGAAATTTCAAGCGGGTTCGCCGCTGCTGCGCTCCCGCCCCCGCATAGCGGCAGCATGGCCGGCATCAGCATCAGTCCTGCGCCGTGCACTGTCGCCATCAAGGCAGACCACGCGGCGAGCCCGGCAAAGCCCACGGTCATCCCCACGCGTGCTCGGTGCTTGTGCGCGTACACATGCTGCCACGCGGCCCAGCCGATCAGAAGCGCACCCAAGCCGCAATGCAGCGCGCCGGCCGGCAGTTGCGCGCCAAGCGCCGCCGTGGAGCTTGTGAACAGCAGAATCGAGGCGGCATGACCGAGCGCGATAGGCGGGAGTGCCAGCAAGAGCGCGGCGCGGCTGCCGCGCTGCAGGCCGAGCGCGGTTGCGAAAAGCCAGCCCATCGCGGGGTTCGCGCCGTGAAAGACGCCGCTGCCCGCTACCGCCGCCCAGGTGGCCCAGTGCGCGCCGAACAAGCCGTCCATGCGAAGCTCCGTGGCTATGGATAGCAGAACGAATCAGAAGAGCAGTCGCCGCCTTCGAGCCGGATTTGGTGCGGGCGGTGCGACTTCGGCCATTCGATGAAGAAGCGTTCGTCGAACGCGATGCCGCCCTCGGGCGCGGTATCGAGCTTGACCATCCAGCCGTCAATGCCTTCGGGATAGAACTGCGGATCGATCGCGCCATACAGCGAGTTGGTGAAATAGACGCGCCGGCCATCGCGGCTCACTTCCACCATTTGCGGGCCGCCGTTCAGGGCGCGCTCTGGCGCGCGCGGGTGTGCCGCACGCGCCACGATGCCGCCGATACGTACGCAACCGGTGAGGTGAGGATGTTCGGGATCCGAAACATCATACTGGCGCAGGTCACCCGTGCCCCAGCACGCCACGTAGAGAAAGCGGTCGTCGAGCGAGAGCGCGATATCGGTGACGAGCGGCGGGACGGCCGCAAAGCCTTTGAGCAGTGGCGGCAGATGCTCGGGGTCGGCGGGCTCGGCCGGAATCTCGATGATCTTGCGCGCGGCCCATTGCTCGCCGTCGCGATACCACTGCCAGATCGAGGCGGAGAGGTCCTTCAAGCTGATCACCGAATTCACGAACCCATAGGGCCGCGTGGGGTTGTGCGCGGGGCGCAGCTCGAACACGAGTTGGTTCTCCGCGCCGAAATCGAGCACCTGCTTGTGCTGCCGGGTGTGCAGATCCCAGAAGTGCAGGCGATGTCCATAGTGGCCGCCGAGCAGCACTTCGGGCACGAGCCCGTTTTCGAAGGCCGCGGGCAGGCCCCATTCGCTCGTCACGAGCGTGTCATAGCCGAGGTGCCACCAGCCGTCGTAGGCGAGTTGCTGCGGGCCACGGTCGATCTCCCACTGGCCGAGAATGTCGAAGCTCTCGTGGTCCATCAGGAAGATGCCGCCGGGTGCCTCGCCTTGCGCATTCGCGAGCGCGGTCACATAAATGCCATCGGGCCCGCAATGCACCGTGTGGGGCCGCGTATAGCCCGCACGCTGCGCGACGCTTTCGGGCTCGTGCACGCGTGTGATGTGCGGCCGGCGCGCATCGGGCTTCGTATCGACGATATGGATGCGCGAAGAGCGCAGCCCGGGCACCACAAGATAGCGGCGTTCGGTATGCGCGTGCGGTGCATTGGGGCACAGGCATGAGCTGCAGGCGTTCCAGCCGAAGTGATGGAGCTCGTCGCCTGTGTTGGGCATCGGCAGGCGGTGCACGATGCGGCCGAATTCCGCCGAGTGCGGGTCCAGATCGACCACGTCCAGCGAATCGGGCACGCTGCGCGTTGGGTCGAAGCTCGCAACGTACGCCAGCATTTCGGGCGGAGCGTCTCCCGCCATGCGAGCAGATGGGTAGAAGGTCGGATCCGGTTGCCAGGTCGCCATTGCTGCCCCCTCATCGAAGATTCGAATAAGAGGCCCTATCATGCACCAGAGCATGGCGCTGCGGTACGTGTGCGCCCCATATTCCATGCGGATAGAAGCTTATGCATTCGGGCAATGAGGCGTGGATTAGGTGATCTGCGAAAACAGTGAATTCGTGTTCGATGCATTTATCCGCAGGGCCCGACTACCTAGACTTGTGCTCAACGGATGCAGACAAGCAACTGCACCGGCCCTATCAAGTTACCGGAGGTTAGTCATGAAATCATTCATCAAGGCCGTTGCGTTCGCTGCCGTGCTCGCAGTGCCGGCCCTATCTTTCGCTCAGTCGCAAGGCAACAATGGCCCCGTGACGCGCGCCCAGGTGCGCAATGAACTCGCGCAACTCGAGGCGGCCGGCTATCGCCCGTCCGTGAACGACATCTACTATCCCGACGATCTCCAGAAAGCCCAGGCGCGCGTGAATGCGGAAAATGGCGCGGCCGTCGCGCAGACAAGCGGCTATGGTGGGGCCACGAACGGCTCATCGCAAAGCGGCTCGCGTACCGACGGAGCGGTCAGCAGCTACTCGCCGCCGGTGTATAACGCGCACTGAGTTGCACGCGGGCTCGCGTTTGTTCGCATGACTGATTGAAACTACGCAGGGCCAGCGACGGATTCACGCCCGCGGTCGCGCTACGGCGCGCCGCGGGCGTGCTCGTTTTTGGCGGGCGGCGTCAGCCGCGCTTCGCCGCTTCATGCTCAACGATCCACGCGCGCGTGGCTGTGAGGATCTCATCCGATAACATGGGGTCGTCGCACAGGCGCGCGAGCACGACCGCACCCACCATCGCGGCCCAGCCGCCAATCGCGGCCTGCCGCGCTGTGGCGGCATTGGCCGTTTTCATGCCCGCGCTGAAGCGCGCGATCTGACGCTCGATGCCCGACGCCATTGCCGCGCGGGCCTCAGGTGTTTGCCGTACCGTTTCGGCGCCGAGCGCCGCCATGGGGCATCCGTCCGCCACGTTGTCGCGATGCTCCGGCGAAAGGTAGCTTGCCGCGTAGCGCGCGAGATCGGAAGCGCCGCCTTCGCCCTCGGCGAACACGTGGGCGAGGGTTTGCTCGATCAACTCGTCTTTCGACTTGAAATAGCCATAGAAGCCGCCGTGCGTGAGCCCGGCGGCGTTCATTACGTCCGCGACCGTCACCGCGTCGTAGCCGCGCTCGCGAAAGAGGCGGCTAGCAGCCTTCAGGATTGCCTGGCGGTTGATCGCCACCTGCTCGCGACTGACCCTCATTGTTTTCTCCACGTTTGCATCGACTGGTGCTTGACATTATACATGATGGTCATCATCATTGCGTTTACATGATGTTCGTCATGTAAATGGAAACCAAAAGGAGAAACTTCGATGTCTGCTCAAGCTGCTGTGCTGATCACTGGTGCATCCACGGGTATCGGCGCCGTATATGCCGATCGTTTCGCCGCGCGAGGGCACGATCTCGTGCTGGTGGCGCGCGACCAGGCCCGCATGGAAGAACTCGCCGCGCGGCTGCGTGAGCGCGATGGCGTGAGCGTGGATATCCTGCGCGCCGATCTCGCTTCGCGTGCCGACCTGGCTCAAGTCGAGTCGCGGCTTGTCGAAGACACGCGCATTGGCGTGCTCGTCAATAATGCCGGGGCGAGCTCGCCAGGCACGTTCGTCGAGCAGGGTCCCGAGGCGGTGGGCGGTATCGTCGATCTCAACGTCACCGCGCTTGCGCGTCTTGCTGCCGCCGTGGGACCGCGCTTCGCGCGCGAGGGCAGGGGGGCGATCGTGAACATCGGCTCTGTCGTGGGCCTTGCGCCCGAGTTCGGCATGAGCGTGTATGGGGCGACCAAGGCGTTCGTGCTGTACCTTTCGCAGGCACTGCATCTGGAACTCGGTCCGAAGGGCGTGTATGTGCAGGCCGTTCTGCCTGGCGCCACGCGTACCGAAATCTGGGCGCGCGCCGGCAAAGACGTGAACGCGTTGCCGGCGGTGATGGAAGCGGGAGATCTCGTCGATGCGGCACTCGTGGGCTACGACCGGCGCGAGACCGTGACGATCCCGCCGCTGCCCGACGCGCAGCAGTGGGCCGATTTCGATGCCGCACGTTTCGCGATGTTCGCGAACTTCGGGCAGTCGCAGCCGGCGCAGCGGTATCGGGAAGCGCGCGAAGCCGTGTGATTCGCTGCTTCGCGTAGCGGGCGGCGCTGGCATTTGGCGCGCCCGATACAAAGGATCGCGCGCGCCAGCGCGCCATGCCGCAATACGGCGTGGTGCGCTGAACGCAAGCGCGCTCAGCTTGCGGCGCTCGTCAGTTCGCGTTCGCCGGAACGGCAGCCGGTGCGGCCGGCTGATTGGCGCTTTGCGCGCCTTCCGTCGGGTTCGTCAGCCGTGTGCCTTCCCAGCCGCCGCCGAGCGCGAGGAATAGCCGCACCTGATCGAGCGCCACCTGGCTTTCGGCCGCCGCGAGCTGCGCGTGCACGCTGGTGAGCGTGCGCGTGGCGTCGAGATCGGAGAGGAACGATTCGCGGCCCGCCGCATAGAGACGGTGCGTTTCGTCCGCCGATTCCCTGGCGGACTCGTAGGCCGTACGCAGCGAATCGGCGCGCTGATCGTCGGCCGCGTAGGTGGCGAGGCTCGACTGCGTTTCGCGCAGTGCGTTGAGCACCACGCCGTCGAAGTGCGCGAGCGCGCCGCCCGTCGCGGCCTCGGCCGCGCGCACGCGGGCGCGCTGGCCGTTGGCCGGGAAGGTCCAGTTGATCAGGGGTCCGAACGACCAGGCATTGGTTTTGGGCGAGAACAGGTCGCCGGTCAAGCCCACCGTGCCCACGCCCGCGCCGAAGCTGATGTCGGGATACATCTCGGCGATCGCCACGCCGATGCGCGCAGTCGAAGCCGCGAGCTGGCGCTCGGCCTCGCGCACGTCGGGGCGGCGCTTGAGCAGCGTGGCGCCGTCGCCTACGGGAATCGGCTGCTTGAGTTTCGGCAGGCGGTTGCATGCGAGCGCGGCCGGCGGCAGGTCCTTGGGCGAGCGCGCGAGCAGCATGGCGAGTTGATATTGGGCCACGCGGCGCCGGCCCTCGAAGCGCGGGATATCGGCGGCGAGCGTATCGACCTGGGTTTGCCCGCGCGTCACGTCGGGCTGGTTGCCGCGGCCGGCGTCGCGCAGGCGCTTCGTGAGCGCCACGCGCTCTTGTTGCAGCTTGAGCGATTCCTGCGCGATGGCGAGTTCCTCGGCGGCCGAGCACGACTCGACGTACGCCTGCACCACGTCGGCCACCACGGTGATGCGCGCGAGGTCGGCGGCGGCTTCGACGGCCTCGTCGTCGGCGCGCGCGGCTTCCACGCCGCGCCGCAGCTTGCCGAAGAGATCGAATTCATACGAAACGTTGACGCCAAGGTCGCCCAGGTTCGCCACGGGCACC
>NZ_DATJWR010000083.1:0-21286 GCF_035501035.1 Paraburkholderia sp. | reverse complement strand
CCGTTCAAGCCATTTCCGAGCCACGAGCTGCCAGGCTACCGCCATCCGGTGCTCGCCATGCGGCCCGAGCCCGGCGAGGCGGACGAGGCGCCTTGATGCTGCCACTTCGCGCTGCCGCGTCAGCTTCATCTGTTGCATCGTGGTGCCAATCAAATCATCCGAGTAGGCGGGCACTGCGGCTCGCCAGGCGGCCGGCGTGCCGCCGCGTCGACAACATGAGGCATGACACGTGAGATTCGATCCGATCCGGCAGGCACGCGCAGCGCAATGCATGGGCCGAGGCGTCCCGCTCGCCGCATGGGTGGCCGTGGCGCTTTTCGCTGCGCTGAGCCGCCCGGCCTGCGCCGCCCCCGGCGACCTGGCCAGCGCGTTCGCGCAACTCGGCGCGGGCCGCGTGGAGTCACGCAGTGTTTCGCTCGCGGATCTCGGCGTGCGCGAATCGGTCGTGCTGCGCGCGCCCGATGCGAGCCAGGAACTCTATCTGCCGGTGCCCGCGGGCTTGCCGATCAGCAACGCCACGTTGCAGCTCGACGCGAGTTATCTGCGGGCCAACGGCGGGCGCACGACCTTCCTGCTCTCGCTCGACGGCTCGCCCGTGCAGGCACGCAACGTGACCGACGCACAGGGCGACGGCTCGCTGAGCATCGGCGTGGATGGCGAGCCGCGCCCCTCGGGCTTCGTGCGTGTGGGGCTGCAATGGTCGTCGGTGCTCGACGAGAACGTGTGCACGGACCAGACGGCGATCGGCAACGTGTGGAAAGTCGCGCCCACCACGCGGCTGACTTACCAGTTCGACACCTCGGCCGTGAGCGACGTGCGCACCGCATGGAGCGCGCTGCCCGCGAGGCCGGTCGTTCTCGTGAGCGGCGGCAAGCTCGATGCGGCGGCCTATGACGTGGCGTGGCGGCTCGAAGCGCTGCTGATGCGCGGCGCGGCCGCGCCCGTCACGGTGCGCATGCCGGCCGTGGGCGACACGGTGAATCTCGGCAGCGTGCAGGTGCCGGCTGCATTGCAGGCGATTCCGGCATTCGCCGCGCTCGCGGCAGGCGGCTCGCACAAGCTCGCGAATCCCGCCGAGCTTGGCGCGCTCATCGCACTCGCGCCGGCGGGCGTGTTCGCGCCCAACGTCGTGGTCGCCGACGACGCGCTGCGCGCGCAGGCCGGCGCGGCGCTCGACGCGTTGCGCGGTGAAATGCAGGCCGCGTCCGCCGATGCCGCGAGCGCCTTCGACGCCTGGCGCACCCGCGCGGGCGGCGCGCTCGTCGCGCCGTTCGACAAAGGCGAGCTGCGCCTCGCGCATCTGGGCGGCCTGCCCACGGTGGTGGTGGGCGACGATCTCGGGGTGAGCGCGCTCTCGCGTACGTGGACCGGCATCGCCGTTTCGCAGCGGCTCGTCGTGCACGAACTTGCCGCGTCGCCCAACCTGAGCGCGGGCGGCTCGAGCGACAAGGTCGCGCTTTCGCTGATCGGCGGCACGCCACGCACGCTCGACGTGTTGACGAGCGCAACGTGGGAAGCGAGCTTCGATCTCGCGGCAGTCTCGGGTGACGGCAAGATCCCGCGCCGCGTGGTGCTCGATCTGGCTGCCGCGCCTGCCGCGGACCGCAATGGGCAAACGGCGTCGATCTTCTTCAACGGGGTGCTGATCGGCTCGCAGCTGCTCGACACCGATGGCCACGCGCAGCGCGTGAGCGCAGACATTCCGGTCTACGCGCTCGGCCCCGTGAATACGCTGCGCGTGCTGTTCCAGCGCCAGCCCGCGGGCGGCTGTCGCCCGCGTGAGCAGGGCTATCCCGCGGCCGTGCTGCCGGGCAGCCATCTGGTGCTCGGCACCGGGCCGCTCGGCGAGAACTTCACGGGCATGGTGGCGCGCTTCTCGCGCGCGGCGAACGTGATCGTGCCCGAGGCTTATCTCGCCGATCCCGCGAGCACGCTGCCGCGCGTCGCGCGGCTCGCCAATGCGGCGGGTGTCGCGCCTTCGCGCGCGACGCTCCAGGTGGTGGCGAACGGCCAGACGGCGCAGCCGAAGGCGCCGTTCCTCGCCGCCGATGTCGCGCTCGACAGCGAGACCGGCCACGCGAGCTTCAGCGACGGGCGCCTCACGTTGAAGGGGCGCGGCGGCTCGATGCTCGCCGATATGTCGGGACTCGCGGATATCGGCCTGATCCAGGTGGTGCGCTCGGGCAGCACGCCGGGCATCGTGTATCGCAGCGTGGGCAACGCGCCCGTGCTGCCGCCCGGGATGCAGCTTTCGCAGGGCGACGTGGCCATCGCCGACGCGAGCGGCGTGCTCAAGACCCTCGATACGCAGTACCCAGGCGGCGTGCCGCCCGCGGACGACCAGCGCGCCTGGCTCACGCGTCACTGGGCAGGCTGGGGCGTGCCGACCATCGCGATCGCGGTGCTGCTGTTGCTGCTGCTCGCGGCCGGCGTCGCGCGTGCGCGGGCACGGGCGCGAACGGCTGCGGCCGCGGCGGCGCGCGAGGCACGGGAGGCCGAAGGCCATCCGGACAACGAGCCGGATGGCAATCCGGACAACAAGCAGGGCTGACCGTGAGCGCAAACGCGATCGACTGGTGGCTCAACTACTTCGCGGGCCGCTACTACCAGGGCATGGAGTACCTGGCGGCGGCGGTGGCGGTGATCATCCTGCTCTCGAGCATCGACGACCTGTTCATCGACGCGTGGTACTGGATCCGCCGCATCATCCGGTACTTCACGATCGAGCGCCGCTACGCGCCGTTGCGCGCCGAGCAGCTTTACGCGCGCGAGCAGCAACCGCTCGCGATCATGGTGCCCGCGTGGCGCGAGGAGGACGTGATCGCCTCGATGGTCACCGACCTCGTGCGCGTGCTCGACTACAAGAACTACGTCGTGTTCGTCGGCACCTACCAGAACGACGCGGCGACCATTGCCGAAGTCGAGCGCATGCGGCGGCGCTACAAGCAGCTCCACCGCGTGGAGGTGCCGCACGACGGCCCCACCTGCAAGGCCGATTGCCTGAACTGGATCGTGCAGGCGATTTTTCGCATGGAACGGGAGACGGGCACCGAGTTCGCGGGCGTGATCCTGCACGACAGCGAAGACGTGCTGCACCCGCTCGAACTGCGCTTCTTCAACTACCTGCTGCCGCGCAAGGACATGATCCAGCTGCCGGTGGCCTCGCTCGAACGCCAGTGGTACGAGCTCGTCGCGGGCACGTACATGGACGAGTTCGCCGAGTGGCACGCGAAGGATCTCGTCGTGCGGGAGAGCCTCGCGGGCACCGTGCCTTCGGCGGGCGTGGGCACGTGCTTCTCGCGGCGCGCGCTGGCCGGTCTCGCGAAGGAAACCCATAACCAGCCCTTCAATACGGAGACGCTGACCGAGGACTACGACGTGGGCGAGCGCCTCGGCCGCATGGGCATGCATTCGATCTTCGCGCGCTTTCCGGTGGAGTTCGCCACGCGGCGCAAATCGTGGTTCGGCCTGGGACCCGAGCGCGACGTCACGCTGACCATGCCGCTGTGCGTGCGCGAGTTCTTTCCGGATACGTTTCGTACTGCATATCGTCAGCGCGCGCGCTGGACGCTCGGCATCGGCCTGCAGGGATGGGAGCAGACGGGCTGGGCTGGCACGCTCGCGAACCGCTATCTGCTCGCGCGCGATCGCAAGGGTATCGTCACGGCGTTCGTCGGCATACTGGCCTATATCCTGCTCGTGCAGTTCCTTCTTTTCGCCTACGCCGATCTTCTCGGCATCCGTCCCGATCTGATCGACTCGCCGTTCGCCGGTTCGCGCTTTCTCACCATCGTGCTGTGGGCGAACGGCATCGCGCTGCTGCTGCGGGTGGCCCAGCGCGTGTATTTCGTGTCGCGGCTCTATGGCTGGGAGCATGGCGTGCTCTCGGTGCCGCGCATGGTGATCGGCAACTTCGTGAACTTCATGGCGGTCTCGCGCGCGTGGAAGATGTATCTCGTGTATCTCGCCACCGGCAAACGGCTCGTGTGGGACAAGACCATGCACGATTTCCCTTCGTCGGACGGCTTCACGGACCGGCGTCAGCGGCTCGGCGAGCTGCTGCTCTCGTGGCAGGCGATCGGGCCCAGGGAGCTGGAGCAGGCGCTCGCCGAGGAGCACGCCCAGGAGGCGCCGCTTGGACGCGTGCTGATGGCGCAAGGCTGGCTCGACGAGGAGACGCTCGCGGAGGCCATCGCGTTCCAGGCCGATTTGCCGCGCGGCCGGCTCGATCGCGCACGGCTCATGCGTCACGCGGACGATCTCGCGCTCGAACTCGCGGTGCGCTACCGCGTGCTGCCGCAAGGCGACGACGGCAAGGGGCACGCGGTGCTGCTGTGCGCGAGCCCGCTCGCGCAGCCGGCGCTCGAGCAGTTGCAGGCGCATAGCGCGTTGCCGATCGTCCAGCGCATCGTGCGCGAGGGCGAGATTGCAGATGGGCTGCGCCTGTTGCGCGGCGTGCCGCTCGTGCAGGTGAGCGAAGCGCATGAAGCGAACGCGGATGCCGAAGCGCAACGAGCGACACCAGCGGGCGTGCCGTTGCTCGGCGATCTGCTGATCGAGCGTGGCGCGGTGAAGCGCGCGGCATTCGAGGAGGCGCTGCAACGCTATCGCCCCGCCGAACACGGGCGCATCGGCGACTTCATGGTGGAGCAGGGCGTGATTACCCGCGACGCATTGCTCGCGGCGATCGCGGAACAGGAGCGCTTGCGCGCCGAAGGTGCGTCGAATTCATGAAGCGCACTCCGAATCATTTCGCTGCGAGGCGAACTTCAAGGCGTACGGGCGAGCGGATAGCTCAGTACACGCCGCTTCTCGCGAGCGTGCCCCGCGCGTTGCTGCTTGCCGCATTGTGTACGGGTCTTACCGTTCTCGCGGGCGTTGGGCGCGTTCAGGCCGAGGCGCTGCCGCCAGGCACACAACCGTTGCCGCTCAGCGGCGCGGCGTATCGCGTCGCGCAGCAGGGCTATGACGCTTATGCCCGCCACGACTACGCGCAGGCCGAGCGCTATGCGCGCGAGGCGATCCGGCAGCGCCCCGATCTGGCTTCGCTGCGCCTGTTGCTTGCCAATTCGCAGGCGGCGCGCGGCCAATGGAGCGAGGCGAGTCGCACGCTTGCGGATGCGATCGCCCAGATCGGTCCCGATGCCTCACTCAAGGCGCGGCGGCGCGAGGTCGACATACAGATTGCCGCATTGGCTCGGCCTGGCGCAGTAACCGCGGGTGCTCGCACTGCTCGCCCGGCGGCGCCGGGTTCCGGTCCTCCCGACTATCTGACTGGCCGGGCATGGCAGCTTGCTCAGGATGCCTACAGATCGTACAGCGCGAAGCAGTACGACGCGGCCTGGCGCCAGGCGAACGAAGTGATCGCGCTGCGGCCGGACTTGCTGCGTTTTCGCCTGCTCGCCATCGACGCTGCCGCGGCCGGCGGTCACGACCGCGAAGCATGGCAGGCCGCGCAGGACACGCAGCGCCGCTTCGGCGACAGCCAGGCGCTGCGTGAACGGCGCACGCAAATCGGCGCGCGGCTCGCGCCGGCAGCGGTGCAGGCGGCGCAGGCCGCGCGCGCGCGTGGCGACGCAGCCGAAGCCATCGCGCTCATGCACGAGGCGATCGGCTACGCGCCGGCGCAGTCCGGCAACCGTCTGCTGCTCGGCGAGATCGTGCTCGAACAAAACGACATGGCGGGCCTTGAGACGGCGGCGGGCGACGCAATCGAATCGGGTGCGAAGCCGCCGCTGATGTTCTACGTGCTGCGCGGTTACGCTCGCGCGGCGCAAGGCCGCGCGGCGCTCGCCGACGACGATTTCGCGCAGGCGCTGCAAAGCGCTGGCGCATCGGTGCGCGACCAGCGCGTGGCGCGCGCGATCATCGCCGACGTGTGGACGGCCGAAGGCCAGCCCCAGCGCGCACTCGATCTGCTCGCGACGCTCAAGCCCGCAGGTGACGACACCGACTCGCTGATCGCCGCGCGTCGGTACTACGCGCGCGAGGCACTCGCGCATCCGGCGGCGGCGCCCGCGTCCGGGGAGCGCGTGGCGACGCAGGCGCGGCCGGTGCTCGACTGCACGGTGGACCGCTACGGCAGCGCCTGCGACGTCTACGCGGCCGACCCCGGCTTCGCGGCACGGCGCGCCTCGATACTCGCGGCCCAGCGCGGCGACAAGCAGGCAGCGCTCGCCGCCCAGCGTCAGGCCGTGGCCGCGGATCCGCGCAATCCGGAGCATCGCCTCGAACTGATCGACGCGCTCGTCGCCGCCGGTGACACCAAGGGTGCCACGCGCGAAGCGCGCGCCATGGACGACGCTGGCCTGCTGGACGCGCTGCCGCCGCTGTCGGCCGCGTATATCGCACAACGCGCCGGAGACGACCGCCGCGCCGCCACGTACTTCGTGCAGGCGGACGAAGCCGGCCAGTTGCCGCCGCAAGCCACCGGGGATGCGGGCTACAGCGCCTACCGCGCCCACTTCGACGCGCTCGCCGCGCGCTATTTCAAACGCGCGATCGACAACGGCACGTCGCCGCCGCCGGGCGTCGCGCCTGACACGCTGCTGGAGCTTCAGGATCTGCGCAACGCACACGCGGACGTGACGCGCGACTGGGGATTCATCGCCTCGGTCAACTATCGCGGCTCGGGTTTGCAGCCCGGCGTGTCGACGGGTGAGGTGCCCGGCTCGTACAACAACTGGCAGATGGGCGTCGAAGGGTACTGGCGGCCATTCGGCGCGCTCGGCGACCGCAACTTCGAGGTCTACGCGCGCGCCTACCAGGACTTCGGTGCGAAGGGCGACGCGCCGAGCGGCATCTCCACCGCGCTCGCGGCCGTGGGCGCGCGCGCGAAGCCGTTCGAATCGACCAATCTCGTCGTGGCGTTCGAGCGGCTGATTCCGATCGGCTCGCATGCGCCGTCCGACTGGCTCGTGCGCCTCGCCTATTCGGGCGGCTTCGGCACCGAGCGGCGACTCGACGTGCCTTCGTGGTGGACCGTGCAGGACTATGGCGAGGTCGGGCATTACGTGAGCAACGGCTGGAACTACGGCACGGGCTATCTCGAAGCGGGCCGCACATGGCGGCTCGACACCATCAGCCCGAAGCTCACGGTCTTTCCGTATGCCGTGGTCGGCATGGACTACGATTCGAGCATCGACCGCAGTGTGCCGGTGGGCATGGGCGTGGGCGTCTCGACGCGCTACTGGTTCCGCGACAGCTTCTACGATGCGCCGCGCTCGTATATGGACGTTTCAGTGCAGTACCGCTGGCGTCTCACAGGCGACGACCGGGCGGGCGGCGTGTTCTTCGGCGCCGTGCTTTCTTATTGAGGAAACCTGATGATGGTGCGTGCAAGGACTCATGGCGGAGCAGTCGACGCGGGGGAAGCCGGGTGGCTCTGCCCGCGCCTCGTGCGGCGCAGCGCGCGTCTTGCGTGCGCTGCGCTGTTCGCGCTCGCCGCCGCCGGTTGCACGCTGCAGGTGCCCGCGCACGCGGATGCGCTTGCGCAAGGCATCGTCTGGCAGCCCGACAACGAGCATCTCGACCTGCGCGGCGACTGGGACCGGCTGGGGGTGAACGAACTGCTGGTGCAATGGATCGCCGTCGACGACGTCGCGTTCATGGCGGGCGCCGGGCTGCCCGCGCCGCGTGTGCCCGACTGGGTGCGCATTGCCAACGAACCGTGGGCGCGTGGCGTGATCGTCGGGCTCGCGGGCTTTTCGAATGAGAAGGAGGCGCGCGCGAACCTCGAAACGCTGGTCGAGCGGTCGCTGAAGCTCGCGGCCGTGCGTCCTCCCGTGCACATCACCGGCTGGTATTTCCCGGTCGAGGTCGATCCCACCTGGGCCGACGCGCCGCGCATGGCGCCGCTGCTCGAACGGTTGCCGCACCCGCTGTGGATCAGCGTGTACGACACCAGCAACATTGGCGGCGAGGCGCTCGCGAAATGGCTCGATGGCTGGTTGCCGCGCGATGTCGGCGTGCTGCTGCAGGACGGCTGCGGCGTCTATGCGCGCGGACCGGCGGCGGCACGCGAATACGCGGACGCGCTCGCCGCGCACCTCGGGCAAAAGCGCGTGCGCATCATCGCGGAGGCGTTCCGGCCGAAGCAGGGCGGCGGCTTTCGCGCCGCCACGGCCGCCGAGCTGGCGCCGCAACTCGAGGCCTATCACGGCTATCGCGTCTATCTGTTCGACGGCCCGCACTACATGTCGCCGGAGCTGGTCCAGGGCCTGCTCGAATTGCAGAAGGCGAAGGGTGCGGCGCGCTAGCGGCTTTCGCGGGCGGCACGCGGCCGTCAAATGCGAGGTAAGCGCCGGGCGTTAGCGCAACTGCGCAAAGGCAATCAGCAGCACCATGCCGCCGATGGCGCCGTCGAGCACGCGCCACGCGAGCGCACGCCGGAAGAGCGGGGCGAGCGCGCGTGCGCCGTAGCCGAGTCCCACGAACCACACGGCGCTCACGGTCATGGCGCCGGTCGCGAACGCGAGCCGGCTGCCCTGCGGCTCGCGTGCACCGGCTGTGCCAATCAGCAGGAAGGTGTCGAGATACACGTGCGGATTGAGCCACGTGAACGCGAGCGTCATGAGGATGATCGGCCAGGCGCGCTGCTCGGGCGCCTGCGCGGCGGCATCGCTTTCCAGCACCGCGTGTCCCGGACGCACCGCGCGACGCAGCGCGCCGATGCCGAACCACACGAGCCATGCAAGACCGGCGTAGAGCACGAGATGCACGAAGGTTGGGTAGCGCTCGACGAGCGCCGAGGCGCCGCCCACGCCCGCGCCGATCAGCACGAAGTCGGACAGTGTGCAGAGCACGACGATCTTGCCGACGTGCGAGCGCAGGATGCCCTGGCGCAGCACGAATGCGTTCTGTGCGCCGATCGTAACGATGAGCGAGGCGCAGAGCGCCGCGCCGTGTGTGAAAGCGAGCCAGTTCATGACGGATGCGAGTCGGTTGGGGCGCGCGCGGGGCCGGCTGCGCCGGATGGTCGCGTCTCGCGCACGAGAGTTCATAGGGAGGCGCATTGCGCCGTGCCGGCGCCCATTGGACATGCGCGGCAAACGGCGCTAGTCTGCCGCCTGGATCCGCCTAAGCAAAGCTCATTTTCATTAACCAGATTAAGGAACGCTAATGCTCGACTACGCATTGCTCGATGCGCTTGCCGCCGTCGTGCGGCATGGTTCGTTCGATCGTGCGGCGAGTGCGCTCAACGTCACGCCATCGGCGGTCTCGCAGCGCGTGAAGCTGCTCGAGGAGCGCGTGGGCACCGTGCTCGTGAAGCGCGGCCAGCCGTGCGTTGCTACCGCCGCAGGCGCCTTGCTGTGCCGCCACACGGAGCGCGTGCAGTTGCTCGAAGCGGAGCTGGGCGGGGCGATGCCCACCTTCACGAGCGTCCTTGGGGCCGCCCGGCCCACGCTGCGCGTGGCCGTCAATGACGACAGTGTGGGTACCTGGTTCATCGACGCCGTGGCGGATTTTTGCGTCGAGCGCGGCATTCTGCTCGACCTCGTGATCGACGACCAGGACCACACCGCGCAACGCATGCGCGACGGCAGCGTGCAAGGCGCGGTCACGACGCAGTCGGAGCCCGTGCAGGGCTGCCGCTCGTCGCGCCTCGGGCGCATGCGCTACCTCGCGGTCTGCTCGCCGGCGTTCTTCGAGCGCTATTTCGCCGGGGGCGTGACGCGCGATACGCTGCGCCTCGCGCCATGCATCGAGTTCAATCCGAAGGATCAACTGCAAAAGCGCTTCATCCGCCGCATCACGCGCGCGCAGGTCGACGCGCCGCTGCACTGGATTGCGCATGTGGCCGGCTTTCTGCGCTGCTGCCTGAACGGACTCGGCTGGGGCATGTGCCCCGAGCGCATGATCGCGCCGCATCTGGCGCGCGGCGAACTCGTCGAACTCACGCCCGGCCGCGCGCTCGACGTCGAGCTCTACTGGCAGAGCTGGCGGCTTTCGATCGGCTGGCTCGACGACTTCGGCGCCATGCTGAAGCTTCGCGCCGGCGATTTTCTCGATCAGGGGCGCAGCGTCTGAAACCCGCGCCGCACCGGCTGCGATATCTTCATTTGTTTGTCTTTATCCGGCGATTCAATGTCGGCTTAGTGCGCTCGGAATCGGTGAGGATGATGGCGGTTTGTATCGCCACTGCTATTCTTATGCCAGCCGTTGTGCATTGACCGAATTGCCCGGCGGCAAAGCGTTTAAACCAATATTCAAAATCCATTAATTGTTTTTCGAATAGTGGGATGCTTCGAAATGCGATGCGTCAGACTGCCTGCGGTACTGTGCGATGATTTCGCCGTCAATAGACTGACGTTTCGTATGTGATATGTCGGATGCGTAAATGTCAAATCCGCGCATTGCGTTTCATTGATCGTTCGTGTGGCGCGGGTATGCGCAGTCCTGCCGCCACGCACGCGAAAGGCCCCAAACGGCCCATGGGCGGGCTTCTCCGGGTTCAGGCCGGCGGCAGCCGCCGCGTGTGATGTGACAATTCAGTTATGTTTGAGAGTCGCGCCAGCCGGTGCTTCAATCGTCGGGGCGGGTATTTTTTCCGCTGCGGATTGCCAGATATCGTCAAACCGGGAAAAAAAGTCATGGATGTAAAGAAACCAACATTGGAGACTTGCAGCCGGCACTGAAAATTCGCTCGAGCCGTTTTTTTGTTTGATATTATCGTGTGAAAATTGCGTTTTCCCTGTGGATTGCGAGTTGGACACGCTATAATCCGGACGTGGTAGAGAGCTTATTCGACCGGCATATTTGAATCGTTTCCACGTGCACGAGGTGCATTATGACGAAATTAGATACCGGCAGCGTTTGGCAACAAACCATTGACCTTCTGTCCGCGGCTTCGGAGCCGCTCAGCATGGACGGCGAATTCGAAGGTGGCAGAAGCTGCAAACCGGTACCCATCACGCGCAGCGCTTCGGAGGCAGCCAACCGGCGGCGCGCCACCGTGCGCTCGTGGGATGCGCAGGGCATCACCTTGATCCGGCGTCATGATCCGGACAGCATCACCGTTTGCTGGAGCGACGCCACCTACGGCCGCTACTCCGATCAGCTATGGCGGGTGTGCACGGCACGCCGCAGCGCCGTTTGCGCGCTGACCGGCGAAAAGATCCGCCGCGGCGACGCGGTATTCCGCCCGAGCCCCAATCGCCGCCACCGCCCGGCCAATGCCGACGCGATGATCCTCGCGAGCAAGCTCGAGAACCTTCCCAGCGGCGTCGTCGCCGCGCGTCTGGATGAGGCGCTCGCCGCCTGAGCGAGCTGCCCGGGCACGCCGGTCGTCCGCGTCGCGCGGGCGCCGTGTTTGACGTTGAGTCCTCCTGCCGCCGACCCGCCGCCGCTTCCGGGCGCGTGGGCGCGGCCAGTCATTTCAATATCGGAAAGCTGTGCCAGCCGGCGCCATGCGGGCGACCGGTGGTCGAGCGTCTGGCGGCAGGTGGCTCGCCACCGCGCGCCGCAGCGGGCGCAACCGCCGGCCCAATCTCTTGCGGGCGCGTCGCCCGGATATTGATCGAGTAGCCTACCCCGCATGCACCTCGAGGCCGCCGCGGTTGCGCCCGGGGTTGCGCACCCCCGCGCTTTCCCGCAGCAACCGCCGCGCGGCGGTCCGAGGCTCAAACGCTCAAACGCTCAAACGCTCAGACGGTAGCGTCGCGGCGGCTTTCCTCTTCGAGCGCGTCGCGCGTCTCGGGCATCGCGAGCCATACCATCAGCACCGCGGCGGCGCCCGCGCTCGCGAGGGCGAGGAAGCTCACCGTGTTGCCGAGGTGATCGGCGATAAAGCCCGCAAGCGCCGTCGAAAGCGTCGCGCCGATCCCCGCCGAAAGCCCGAAGAGCCCGATACACAGGTTGTAGCGACCCTTCCCCCCGGCCACGTCGGCGGCGATGAGCGGCAGCATCACGCCGAACACCGCGGCCGAGAGGCCGTCGAGCATCTGCACCGGCACGAGGAAATACGGATTGCCGACAGCGGCGAACAGCAGCGCCCGCACCGGCAGCGCGCAAAAGCCGAGGATCAGCACGGGCCGGCGGCCCCACGCCTGCGCGGTGCGTCCCACCCACGGCGACATCAGTGCGACGATGGCCTGCGGCACGATGATGCAAGCCGCAATCACGAGCTGGACGTTGTCGCCCATGCCGGCCGTCACTTCGCCGGCGGCGAGGTTGAGCATCGCCGCGTTCGAAAGGTGGAAGAGGACCACGCAGGCCGCGAACGTCAGCATGCGCCGGTCGCGCAGCAGATCGAAGATCGTCTCGCGCGGCTCGCCCGTGCTCGCGTTGCCAGCTTTCCCAGGCCTGGCGGCGGGCTTCGCGTGCGCGGCGTTCCGGTCGTACTCGATCATCGCGAGCGCGACGAGCGCGGGCAGCGCGAGTGCGGCGGTGAGCCAGAATACGGCGCGCGGCGAGACGTACTCGCCGCACAGTCCCATCAGGCCCGCGGCCACGGCGCTGCCGATCGAGGCCCAGCGCGCGTTGCGCCCGAGGCGGTCGCCCAGGTTCTGGCGGCCGACCAGTGCGAGCGCGAGCGCCGCCATCGCCGGCACGAGCATGCAGCTCGCGAAGCCATGGAAGACCTCGGCGGCCATCACCGCGATGATGGTCGGGCTCGCGGCGAGCAGCATGGCCGAGACGATGATCGCGATGATCGCCCACGCGGCCGCGGCTTTCTTGTTACGCAGCGCGTCGACGGCCGCGCCGCCCGGCACCTGGCTCACCATCGCGCTGATCGTGCCCACCGAAAGCGCGAGGCCGATCTCGCCCTGGGTCCACTTGTGCGACGCCAGATACGAGGCGATGAAAGGCCCGAAGCCCGTCTGCACGTTCGCCACGAAGAAGTTCAGCCAGTCGAGCGCACGCACGCTGCGCGTGCTTGGGGTTGGTTGTTGCATCGTGCCGTCCGTCATTTGGCACCGTGCGTGTTGGCTGCGGAGGCGGCGGCTGAGGTGGTGGATGGTGCCGCAGCCGCGGCAGTGGCCGCTGCCCCCGGCGCACCGGGCGTACCTGGGGAGACGGCGCGCACCGGCTGGTCGGCGGCGTAGGGCGGCGAAGCGTCGACCTGCTGGTCCGACATCTCGAGTTGCGCTTCGAGCGTGTTGTTCTTCGTGACGAAATGGAGCGCCGACCAGTCGGCCGCTATCGTGTGACGTTTCTCGAGCGTGCCGCTCACGTCGAGCACCACGGCCTGCGGGTCCGCGCTGCCGTCGAGCAGCACGTCCACCACCCGGCCCACCTTCGCGCCGTTGGCACGCTCCACGGTCGTGTCGAGCATCGGCAGGCGCGTCGCGCTCGCCTCGGGGGCGCCGGGCTGCGGCGCGCCGGCCTTGGGCCGATCGGGCACCTGGAGCTGGCCGGGCGGCAGGGCGAGCGTGATGGCGGGCGTCTTCGGCTGCGTGTTGATGCGCACGCCGCTCCACGGGAAGTCCGCCTTGCGGTCGCCGATGCCCATGAAGCCCTGCAGGTTCACCACGACCTCGACGGGCTTGCCGCCAGGACCCGCGACGAGGTCGACGGCGCGGCCCACGACCTTGCCGTCGGTCTTTTGCACTTCGCTGTCGAGCAGCGTGCGGAAGCTGCCGCGCTCGAGCGTGCGCACCTGCACGAGCGGCGCGGGCGGCGGCGCGGGCGGCGCGCTCGCGGGCACGGGCGGCGGCGGGGCCGGACGGCGGCGGCGCACGGGCGCGGGGTGCGGCTTCTTCGACGCGGGCTTCGCCGTGATTTCGGTTTCCGGCTCGCTCGCGGCCTCGGGGGCGGAGGCGGCTTCGGGCTCGCTCGCAACCGGCTCCGGCTCCACGGCCACGGGCGCTTCCGGCGGCGGCGGGGCCGGCCGGAACAAGCTGCAGCCCGAAAGCGCTAGCAGCATCAGCAGGGGCAGCGCGTAAGGCAGGTGAAAAACAGGACGTGCGGAACGTGCAGAACGTGCGAAGCCGCCTCTCATCAACAGAAACTCCTTGGAGCAGCCGGCGCGACGCTCGCGCGGCAGGGGAAACCGGGTCGGGGTGCGTGAGAGTGTAACCCGCGCAGCGCCGCGCCCAGGTGTAAACGCGGGGACTGCGTGCGCGCTGCGCCCTGTTCGCGGGCATATAAGCATCGTGGCATGACCTCAATGCGAATCGCGCGATGGGAGCGCCGGACGTGTTCGCCTAACCTTCGCTCAAACCAGAAAAAGATGTCAAAACGATGAGCGCCGCGCGGCCCGCGCTTCCCACACATCCTGTGTGCGGGGGCGGTGGCCGGGAAGGCGCCGGCAACGCGTCGACACGACTATTCCATTGAGACGAGACGAACCTGATGACGGACCCGGCGGGCGAGCCCCGCGGCCGTTTCAGCATGCTGATAAAGGAGGCACTCACCATGATCGAACCCCACGCGCAGCCGCTTGCCGGCGCAACCGGCGCTGAAGTCGAGCCCATCGAGTCGTTGGGCACGTCCACGGGTTTCATCGACCGTTACTTCGACGTTGCCGCGCGCGGCAGCTCGCTTCGCCAGGAGGCGATTGCGGGCATCACGACCTTCCTCGCGATGGTCTATTCCGTCTTCGTCGTGCCGGGCATGCTCGGCAAGGCGGGCTTCGACACGAGCGCCGTGTTCGTGGCCGTGTGCCTGACCACCGCGTTCGGCTCGCTGCTGATGGGCCTGTGGGCACGCCTGCCGATCGCCATCGGCTGCGCGATCTCGCTCACGGCATTCACGGCGTTCGGGCTCGTGCTCGGCAAGGGGCTCAAGCCCGAAGTGGCGCTCGGCGCCGTGTTCCTCATGGGCATCGTGTTCACGGCGATCTCGGTGACGGGTGTGCGCTCGTGGATCCTGCGCAACCTGCCGCACGGCATCGCGCATGGCACGGGCATCGGCATCGGCCTTTTCCTGCTCTTGATCGCCGCGAACGACGTGGGGCTCGTGGTGAAGAATCCCGGCCCGGGCCTGCCGGTCTCGCTCGGCCATATCACCGCGTTGCCGGCGCTGCTCTCGGTCGTGGGGCTCGCGGCGATCTTCGGCCTCGTGCGCCGCCGCGTGCCGGGCTCGATCCTGATCGTGATCGTCGCGATCTCGGCGCTCGGGCTCGCCATCGATCCGGCTGTGACCTTTCACGGCGTGTTCGCGTGGCCTTCGCTTTCCGCGCCGGGCCATGCTTCGCTGATCGGCGCGATGGACATCAAGGGAGCGCTCTCGCTCGCCGTGCTGCCGAGCGTGCTCGCGCTCGTGATGACGGCCGTGTTCGACGCCACCGGCACGATCCGCGCAGTGGCGGGGCAGGCGGGCCAGCTCGATGCGAATGGGCGCATCGTCAATGGCGGGCGGGCGCTCACGGCCGACTCGCTTTCCTCGATCTTCTCGGGCTTCTTCGGCGGCGCGCCGGCGGCGGCCTACATCGAATCGACGGTGGGCGTGGCGGCCGGCGCGAAGACGGGCCTCGCCGCCGCCGTGGTGGGCGCGCTCTTTCTCGCGGTGATGTTCTTCGCGCCACTCGCGGGCCTCGTGCCCTCGTACGCCACGGCGCCCGCGCTGATGTACGTCGGCCTGATGATGCTTTCGAGCGTGAGCCGGCTCGACATGTCTGACATGGTCGATTCGATGGCGGGGCTGGTTTGCGCCGTGTTCATCGTGCTGACCGCGAACATCGTCACGGGCATCATGCTGGGCTTCAGCACGCTCGTGATCGGCCGGATCGTGAGCGGCGAGTACCGCAAGCTGAACGTGGGCACGGTCGTGATCGCCATCGTGCTGGCCGCGTTCTACCTGGGCGGCTGGGCCATCTGACGATGCGCGCTCGCGCATACGGATGACCCGGTCAAACGCCCGGGCGGACGAGGCGGCCCGCCCGGGCGGCTGCACGGCCCGCGTCGCTTCACGGCGGCGCGGGCCGTGTGGCTTGTGGCGTGTTCGTGGCGTGCTGCGCCGCGCGCGTTATTTCGGCAGCAGGCTGTTGACGTGCCCCTTGCATCCCTTGTTCCCCTTACCGCCCTTACCCGACTGGTTCGATTTGCGCGGCCTGGGCTCCACGCCGATGCGCGCATCGCGCGCGAGCACGCACGCGCTCAACTGCGCGGCGGTGTCCTCGAATGCCGGATCGGCCTGCGGCACGTAGAGCCACTTGCCGAGCACGGGATGCGGGCGCAACGCCGGCATGTCGTGGATGAGCGCGGCATGGCGGTCCTGCGACGTGCAAACCAGCAAGCCATTGAACGGCGCATCGCGATCGGCGGCGACGAGGCACAGCAGGCCGTCGAGATAAGCGGCGTCGCAGCCGAACATGCGCTTGCATAGATAGCCGGATTCGCGCTCGAACGCTTCGAAGATCCAGAGTAGCGAGTTGCGGATTTTGGACGGCATGGCGGGAGGGGCGCGACGCGACGTGACGTGACGAAAGCGTCATTCTAGTCGCCGGGCCGTGGCCGTGCGTGCCGCCGCCGTTCGCCCGTTCCGCTTTCCTTGACATCGTTCGTTCGCCGTCTATGCTTAACCACATGGTTAAGCATGAAGAAGCGATTCTGAACCGCACGTTCGCGGCGCTCGCCGACCCCACGCGGCGCGCGCTGCTCGCGCGGCTCGCGCAGCACGACGAGCTTTCGGTGAGCGCGCTCGCGCAGCCGTTTGCGATGTCGCTGCCTGCGGTCATGAAGCATCTGGACGTGCTCGCCGAGGCGGGCCTCGTCACGCGCGCGAAAACCGGCCGCACGGTCGCGTGCCGGCTCGCTGCGGGGCCGATGGAGGACGCGATGCAATGGCTCGCGCACTATCAACGCTTCTGGAGCGAACAACTCGATCGTCTCGCAGCTTTCGTGGAGGAGGATGCATGTCAACCCAGCCCTCGGCCGAGCCCGGCAGTCATCACGCTCCAAGCCTCACCATCCGGCGGCGCATCAACGCCACGGCCGCGAAGGTCTACGCCGCGTGGACGCAACCGGCGCAGCTGATGCGCTGGATGCAACCGCTCGATAACACCTGTATTCACGCCGAAGCGGACGTGCGCGTGGGCGGCCGCTTTCGCGTGATCATGCGCGGCGCGAACGGCGAAGAGCACGACGTGAGCGGCACTTATCTCGAAGTCGTGCCGGAGCAAAAGCTCGTGTTCACGTGGGCGTGGCGCAGCACGCCCGAGCGAGAGTCGCGCGTGACGGTGACACTCGTCGCCGACGGGATCGCCACCGATCTCACGCTCAAGCACGAGCGCTTCTTCGACGAGGCGGCGCGCGACGCGCACAACGAGGGCTGGACGAGCGCAATCGATCAACTGGCGGCGCTGTTCGACTGAACGGCGCGTGTTCACGCAGAAGGAGGAGTCGACGATGGAACAGCACAATATCGTTTCGGAGGCCGAATGGATGGTGGCGCGCAAGGCGCTGCTCGCCGAAGAGCGCGCTCTCACGCATGCGCGCGATGCGCTCGTGGCGAAGCGTCAGGCGTTGCCCTGGGTGAAGGTCGACAAGACTTATACGTTCGAGACGCTGCAAGGTCCGCGCACGCTCGCGCAGTTATTCGGACCGCGCAGCCAGTTGCTCACGTATCACTTCATGCTCGGGCCCGAGTGGGAAGAGGGCTGCCCGGGCTGCTCGTTCGTTTCCGATCACGTGGACGGCATGCTGGCGCACCTGGAGCATCACGACGTGACCTATGTGGCGGTTTCGCGCGCGCCGCTTGCGAAGATCGAGGCGTTCAGGAAGCGCATGGGCTGGCATTTTCCGTGGGTGTCGTCCAACGGCAGCGATTTCAATTTCGACTACCACGTGTCGTTCAGCGAGGCTGACAAGGCGCGCGGCAAGGCGCTCTACAACTACGCGGAGCAGGACTACCTGAGCGACGAGCTGCCCGGCATCAGCGCGTTCTATCGCGACGAAGCGGGCAACGTCTATCACACGTATTCGGCGTATGCGCGAGGCGTTGAGAGCGTGCTCGGCACCTATGCGATGCTGGAGTTCACGACGAAGGGGCGCAACGAGCAGAAGGACATGCGCGAGTGGATGCGCCATCACGATCGTTACGAAGACGCGCCGGCGCAGTCGTCGTGCTGTGCGCACGAGCAGAAGGCGCAATAGCGCCAATCGGGCTGATCGTGTGGAATAGTCAGGTAGATGTCAGCGCAACGAAAGCGCGCGGCATCCGTCGCGTAGGCATGGCGTGCTAGAGCGATATCTCGAACGCGGGGCGCAGCAGCACTTCGATGGCCATGACGATGAGCCCCATCGCAGCGGCGGCGAGCGTGAGCGTGCCATATTCGTCGTAGCGCGTGTCGTAGAGGCACGCGACGATGAACAGGATGGCAAGCAGATTGGTCAGCCAGTAAAAGTTCAGCGCGAGGAACATTGCGTATCCGGTGCCAACGCCTGCAAAGCGTCGGCGGGTAGCACGAAACGCCCGGATTCTAGCGGATCGAGCTTACGGATACGCAACAATCATCTGCTCTACAGCACTTATTTTTGCGGCTTTGGCATGGCTGTGCGGATCCACTCGGTGACCGAAGTACGCCGCGGCTGCCAGCCGAGCAGCGAGCGTGCGCGCTCGCCGCGTACGCGGCTATTCGAGCCGAGGCCGTAGGAGGCCATTTCGTAGCCCCATTCCTCGATCGCGGCTTCGAGCGGCCAGTCTTGCGGCGCGCCAAGGCCCATGACTTCGGCGAGCGCCGTGGACATCTCGCGGAAGGACGCTTCGCCGCTCTCCACGAAATAGAACGTGCCCGCAGGCGTTTTCTCGAGCGCAAGGCGATAAAGCTCGGCCACATCGTCGATATGGACGTTCGACCAGATGTTCAGGCCGCGCCCCACGTGGCGCATCACGCCGCTCTTTTGCGCCTGACGGATGAGCCGGGGCAACTGGACGCTCGCCGCACCGGGCACGGCGCCCACGCCATAGATCAGCGTGTTGCAGAGCACGGCGCTGTTCACGCCGCGCTGCGCGCCCGCGAGCACGAGATCGTCGATGGCCACGCGCGGCGCCTTGTCGGCGGTCGGCTCGGGCAGGGCGTCTTCGTGATAGATGCGCTCGGTCGCCTCGCCGCCCGAGGCGTCGCCGACGATGCTCGATCCGCTCGTGTGCAGGAGCGTCTTGCCGGAGCCTTCCAGCGCGTCGAGCAGCGTCTGAACCGCGCCACGGTGGTCGCTGCTCGCGGCATTGATCACGGCGTCGGCGGCGCGTGCTTCTGCCGTGAGGATCGCGCGGTCGTCGAGGTCGCCCGGCACGGGCGTGATGCCGAGCTTTTCGAGTTCGGCGAACTGCTCGGGCCGGCGCACGAGGCCGCGCACCGCGTGGCCCGAGCGTGCGAGGTGCGCCGCGATCGAACCACCGATGAAACCGCCTGCGCCTGTCACGAATACTTTCATGGGTTGCTCCCTGGTCCTTTCCGGAATGCGATGGTGGCCAGTATCGCGGTATCTGCGCTTTGCAAAAACCGTGTTAGTCTCAAATGAATCTTGACTGCGGATCAACAATGAAGACGTCGACCGACGAACTGCTCGTATTCGTCACCGTGATCGACGCGGGGTCGATCACCGCCGCCGCCGAAAAACTCCAGCAGACCGTATCGGGGGTGAGCCGCGCGCTCACGCGGCTCGAAAAGCAGCTGGGCGTCGCGCTGATCCTGCGCACCACGCGCCGCCTGCAGCTCACCGAGGAGGGCGAACTGTTCCTCGAGCGTGCCCGCGCAATTCTCGCCGCGATGGCCGATGCCGAGGAGGCCGTCACGCGCCACCGCGAGCGTCCCTCGGGGCGGCTGCGTGTGGATGCCGCCACGCCGTTCATGCTCCACTGCATCGTGCCGCACGTCGCGGCGTTCGCGCAGCGCTATCCCGAGATCCAGCTCGAACTCACGAACAACGAGCGCATCGTCGACCTGCTGGAGCAGCGCGTGGATATCGCGATTCGTATCGGCGCGCTGCAGGATTCCACGCTCCACGCGCGCTCGCTCGGCACGAGCCGTCTGCGTATCGTCGCGAGTCCCGCCTATCTCGCGGCGCACGGCACGCCGCGCAGCGTGGCCGCTTTGCGCGAGCACCGGCTGATCGGCTTTACCGCGCCCGCGCATCTGAACCGCTGGCCGCTGCGGGGGGCGGCCGGGACGGATATCGGGCGCGCGGCGGGCGAGGGCGAAGCCGGCGCGGCTAGTCGGGGGCTAGAAGCGGTGCAGGAAGCGGTGCAAGCGGCGGCGCAAGAAGCGGCGCAAGAAGCGGCGCAAGAAGCGGTGCAAGAAGCGGTGCAAGAAGCGGCGCAAGCGGCGGAGCCCGGCTACACGATCGCGCCCGCGCTATCGGCATCGAGCGGCGAGACGATACGCCAGCTCGCGCTCGCCGCGAGCGGCATTGCCTGCCTCTCCGACTTTCTCACCACCGCCGACCGCGAGACGGGCCGGCTCGTCACCATACTCGACGACGCGCTCTTCGAGCAGCGCCAGCCCGTCCATGCCGTGTACTACCGCAGCGCCGCGCTCGCGGCGCGCGTGCAGTGCTTTCTCTCGTTTATTGGGGGCAGGCTGCAACTCGACGCGTGAAGGGACTTCCGGCGATCTCGTGGATAGTCCCAGGTCACATCGGCAGGCAAGGGGAGTTGTATAGACAGGCGCGCCAGGCTAGACTTCGGCCACTTTCGCGACTTGTATAGACAGGATTCGACCATGCTCCCGACCCTTCGCCTCACGCCCGGCTATCTGACCCTGCCCCAACTGCGCCAGATCGCGCGCGAGGCGGTCAGGCTCGAACTCGATCCGGCCAGCTTCGCCGCCATCGACGCGGGCGCTCGCGCCGTCGCCGAGATCACGGCGAAAGGCGAGCCCGCCTATGGCATCAACACGGGCTTCGGGCGTCTCGCGAGCACGCACATTCCGAACGACCAGCTCGAACTGCTGCAGCGCAATCTCGTGCTCTCGCACGCCGTGGGCGTGGGCGAGCCGATGTCGCGTCCGGTCGTGCGGCTCCTGATGGCGTTGAAGCTCTCGAGCCTCGGCCGTGGCCACTCCGGCATTCGCCGCGAGGTGATGGATGCGCTCATCGCGCTGTTCAACGCCGACGTGCTGCCGCTGATTCCCGTGAAGGGCTCGGTGGGCGCTTCGGGCGACCTCGCGCCGCTCGCGCATATGTCGGCGGTGCTGCTCGGCATTGGCGAGGTGTTCATTCGCGGCGAGCGCGCCAGCGCCGAAGCGGGCCTCGCGGCTGCGGGCCTCAAGCCGCTCGCGCTGCAGGCGAAGGAGGGTCTGGCGCTCCTGAACGGTACGCAAGCCTCCACGGCGCTCGCGCTCTACAACCTCTTCGCGATCGAAGACCTGTACCGCACGGCGCTCGTCGCCGGCGCGCTTTGC
>NZ_DATJWR010000082.1:0-36287 GCF_035501035.1 Paraburkholderia sp. | reverse complement strand
CATGCGCTGTTCATGGATTGAAATAGCGTGATAGCAGAAGCGGACGGAGTCGGGAATGTCGAGTCCGCCGTCCGCGCAAAGTCTGAATGGCCGTCGAACATGTTGAGATTGACGGCGGAACGCGTCGAGTCGGGCAACCCGACAGACGCCACCGTGTCGAACAGGCCCATGAAATTGACCTGATAGGGAATTGCATACTTGCCGGACATTTCACTGAGGCTGCCGCCCGGTGCCCAATGGTTGACGAGGCGGTTCACGAAGGCACGCGCCGCCGCCGCACCCCGCGAGAAGCCAATGACGTTGATCCAGACCTGGCGGACGGTGCTTGGATAGCGGCTCTCGTCAAAGGCCTGCTTGTGCGCGACGCTCAGTCGGTGGACGGCGGCTTTCATGGCCGTTGTATCGTTGCGCGCGCCGTTGTTGCAAAACGTTTTCAGGTCTGACTTTGCAATCAGTTCGCGGAAGGTGCTTCGCGTAATGGCGTGGTAGACCGAGTTGAGAACTTGCGCATAGCCCCAGACACAACGCTGGTTGAAACCCTTCGCCAGCGCCTTGCCGTCCTGTGTGTAGACTTCCTCGCCGATATCCGGGAAGGGCCTGCCTACGCCCCGGGGCGTACAGCCTGAAGTTGCCATTTTCCATGTCGTTAAGTGCAACGTTGCGCAATCGGGCGACATTGGTATGTGTTTTCTTCCGCGAGTCGCGCCATTGGTCATTATTGGGGTCGTCGTTATTGTTCGTCCCGTCGAAGAACAGCGTGATATTGAGGGTCTGTGGGCACGAATTCCTCGGGTCGATAACGCGGCACTGGCCCGACTGCCGGGCAATGTCGCTCTGCGACAGACGACCGCCGAGGGTCATCGCTTACGGCCATTGAAGACTCATTGCTTTCCCCCGTCCAGATAGCGCTTATTAGATTCTTCGTCGCGTACGCCCTGAGCGATGAAAGGATCGTTCTCTGCCGGTCTTATATCGGGGTTATTGCCGCCGTTCGGGTCAATGCCGTCCGGTTCCATGACGCGTACCCTGTGGTCGGGAAGGAATACCACCCACGTTGTACCCGCGCTTCGCCCGTCATACTTCGGGATACGTACGTTCTCGGCTTTGTACCAGGACTTCACCACCTTGTTGCCTTCATCCATGTACGCGAGCCAGCGTACGGTCAGCTTCAGGTCGGGCTGCCACACGGCAGGTAGTCGGGTACAGCAGCTTCCGCCACTGGTAGATGGGTGGCCGTTGGACTTGATCTGTTCGATGTTGCCGCCGCCGCCGCCAATTCGGCTGCCTGCCGGACCTTCGATGCCAAACATGGCGACTAGATCGGGGGAGTAATTCATCGCGTCGATGTCGCCGCTCTGGAGTTCGATCCTTGGCGGCACATTGATGGGCACGGTTGACTGCGCCTGAATAGCGGTGCATCCGGCACTGCCGACGAGAGTGGCCAGCGCTATTGTGGCCAAGGTGGCCAAGCAGGCACGCCTCATTCTCTTATTCATATTTCTGATCCCTGGAGTCGACAATCGAAGTGCCATTGATTGATCATGTGGCACTTGACAAATGAACTCGTCAGAATCTGAGTTCTTGTGGCCAAAGGCAATCAGAAGAAGAACAAAATTGCGGGCAATGTTGTGAGGGATCAATGCGCCGCTGCGTGACTCCATTCCGCGTCGCGTGAGGCGAAATCGCTTTCCACGCACTGATTGAGTCTTTGGGACTTTCGACCAGCGCCGCATTTAACGACGAAAGAGGTTGGAACATCGCATTTGCAATCGCAATACGCATTTGACCAGACAGCGCACCCAGCAAAAAAGGCCGCTGCCCGCAAATAGGGGGCAGCGGCCTCGAACCAGGCGTACCGCGAGCGCGACTACGCAGTTACTGCGGAATCATGCCTGTGAGCACGTAAGCCTGGATCAGCGTGACGACGCCCACCACTGCCGCAAAGAACAGGCTGTGCCTTACGGTGAAGCGAAACAGCGCCGACTCCTTGCCGACGAGCCCTGTTGCCGCGCAGGCCACGGCGATCGACTGCGGCGAGATCATCTTGCCGCTCACGCCACCCGAAGTGTTGGCCGCGACGAGCAGCGTATCCGACACGTTGATCTGGTGCGCCGTGGTGTGCTGCAGTGAGCAGAACAGCGCGTTCGATGACGTATCCGAGCCGGTGAGGAACACGCCGAGCCAGCCGAGGAACGGCGAGAAGAACGGGAACGCGGCGCCGGTGCCGGCGAGCGCGAGGGCGAGCGTCGACGACATGCCAGAGTAGTTGGCGACGAACGCGAAGGCGAGCACGAGCCCGATGGAGAGCACGGGGCGGCGCAGCTCGCCGAGCGTTTCGACGAACGCGGCGACAGCCGCGCGCGGCTTCATGTGCAGCAGGATTGCAGAGAGGATCGCGGTCAGCATGATCGCGGTGCCTACGGCCGAGAGCCAGTCGAGCTTGAACACGGCCTCGTAGGGCACGGGCTTCGCGACGATCGGCGCGGAGCGCACGACGAGCTGGTCGAGGCCCGGCACATGCACGCTCAGGATGGTGCCGGCAAGCGCCCCCTTCGCGGCGAAGAGCGCCTTGAACGGCTTGATGCTCCACACAGTCACGATGGCGGTGAGCAGAATGAACGGCGACCACGCGCGCACGGTTTGCGCAACGCTGTACGGCGAGGCCTTGCGGCCCGATGCCGCCATGCGCGAGGCGCCGAAGTCACGGCCACCGCCGCCAAAGCCGCCGAGCGCTGCTGCGCCGCCGCTCATCTGCACGCCCGTGCCTTGCGCGGCGCGGCGCGGCTGCCAAACCTTGAGGAACGAGGCGAGCGCGACGAGGCTCACGAGCGCCGATGTGATGTCCGGCAGCTCGGGTCCGATGTGGTTCGATGTGAAGTACTGCGTAACAGCGAAGCTGCCGCCGGCCACGAGCGCGGCGGGCCACGTTTCCTTCAGGCCGCGCTTGCCGTCCATGATGAACACGAGCCAGAACGGCACGAAGAGCGAGAGCAGCGGCAACTGGCGGCCCGCCATCGCGCCGATCAGGAACGGATCGATGCCCGTCACCTGGCCCGCGACGATGATGGGAATGCCCATCGCGCCGAATGCCACCGGCGCCGTGTTGGCGATGAGGCACAGGCCCGCGGCGTAGAGCGGCTCGAAGCCGAGGCCGACGAGCAGTGCCGAGGTGATCGCCACTGGTGCGCCGAAGCCCGCGGCACCTTCGAGGAACGCGCCGAACGAGAAGCCGATCAGGAGCAATTGCAGGCGCTGGTCGTCGGTGATGGAGAGGACGGAAGCGCGAATGATTTCGAACTGCCCTGTCTTCACGACGATCTTGTAGAGGAACACAGCGGTAACGATGATCCACGCGATCGGCCAGATGCCGTAGGCGAAGCCGAAGCCCGCTGAAACGAGCGCCTGGCGCATGGGCATGCCGTACTCGAAGATCGCCACGGCGAGTGCGAGCAGCAGCGTGATCGCGGCGGCTACATGGCCCTTCATGCGCAGGCCGGCGAGCGCGACGAAGAAGAACAGGATGGGGACGGCGGCCACGAGCGCGGATAGCCACAGACTGCCGAGCGGGGTATAGATCTGATGCCAGGGTTGCACAACGGTCTCCTCCGAAGATGCGGATAAAAATGTCAAGCGAGATCATCAGGTATGCTTTGAGATTTATTTCGTATGCCTGATGAAATGCTTGCTATTGCGGTTGATTGCGTTCGCGCAGCAGGTCGTGCAGGCTGCGCGGCGCGGGCTTGAGCGGGGTGCGATGCTGTGTCCAGCCCATTTGCTGCGAGGGCGTGAGACCCCGCAGCCGCGTGACGGCCCAGCGCAGCGCGCGGTACGCACGCGGATGCGCGAATGCGCCGCTCCAGAAACGCCAGACGAACTGCTCGCTCTTGCTGTGATTCGCGCCCTGGCCGCGCAGCGGCTGCGCGACGCTTTCGTCGGGAGCCCGGTTCGCTTCGGTGCGCAGGCGCACGAGCAGTTGCGGAATCGGAATACGCACTGGGCAGACTTCGCCGCATGCGCCGCACAGGCTCGAGGCCGTGGGCAGATCGGCGGTCGCTTCGAGACCGAGCAGGTGCGGCGAGATGATCTTGCCGATGGGCCCCGGGTAGGTCGTGCCATAGGCGTGTCCGCCGATGCGCGTGTACACGGGGCAGTGGTTCATGCAGGCGCCGCAGCGGATGCATTGCAGCGTGGCGCGCAGTTGTTCGTCCGCGTAGGCCTGGCTGCGGCCGTTGTCGAGCAGCACGAGGTGCACTTCGCGCGGGCCGTCTTTCTCGCCTTCGCGGCGCGGGCTGCTGATCAGGTTGAAATATGTCGTGATGGGCTGCCCGGTGGCCGAACGCGTGAGCAGGCTCGAAAGCGGCACGATGTGTTCGAGCTTCGCCACCACCTTCTCCATGCCCATGATCGCGATATGCACGTCGGGCACCGTGGTCGAGAGGCGGCCGTTGCCCTCGTTTTCCACGAGCCACAGTGTGCCCGTATCCGCGGCGGCGAAGTTCACGCCCGAGAGGCCGATCTGCGCGTCCACGAAGGCGTGGCGCAACGCGCGGCGGCCGGTCTGGATGAGCGCGTCCACGTCTTCGGTATAGGGCGTGTCGGGAATGTATTCTTCGAACAGATGCGCGATGTCGCCCTTCGTCTTGTGGATGGCAGGCATCACGATGTGCGAGGGCTTTTCGCCCGCGAGCTGGACGATGTATTCGCCCATGTCCGACTCGATGCAGTCGATGCCGCGCTGCGCGAGGTAATGGTTGAGCTCGATTTCCTCGCTCGCCATCGACTTGCCTTTGATGACGCGCGTAGCCGCGTGCCGCTGTGCGATGCCGTGCACGATGCGGTTTGCCTCGTCGGCGGTTTCGGCCCAGTGCACGTGAATGCCGTTCGCGCGCAGCTTCGCCTCCAGTTGCTCCAGCAACTCGGGCAGGCGCGCAAGCGCGTGCTGGCGCACCGCCTCGCCGAGGTCGCGCAGGGCTTCGAGCTCGTCGGCGTCGGGGAACTGCATCGCTCGCTTGCCTTGCAGGAAGTCCATCGCGCCACGAAAGCTCTTGCGCAATTGCGGGTCGTCCAGCGCCGTGCGTGCGCGCTGGCGGAATTCGGCGGTCGGGACGAAATGGAGTGGGTTTTCAGCGCCCTTTGCGTGGGGTATTTGATTCGTGGTGCTCATCGAATGACTCCGTGCTGTGCTGCCGTTTCGTCATCGCCGTCGGTCACGACGACGACCCACAACGCGCGCGGGCCGTGCGCGCCGTAAGCGGTGGTCTGCTGAATGTCCGATGTTTTCGAAGGACCCGAGATCATGACGAGATTCGTGGGCATGCCTTCGTACCAGCGCTCCGCCGCCACGGCGGCGTGCAGGTCGGCGTGCAGCGTGTGCGCGTAGACGAGCGCGACGTGCAGCGGCGGCACGAGCGACACCGTGCGCGGGGCGTTCGCGTCGGGCGCGACTACGAGCGTGCCCGTCGCCGCGAGACCCGAACGCGCAACCGTGAAGCCCGCGTCGATCGTGTCGAAGAGTTCGGCCTTCCATTGCTCGATGGGCTGCGCATAGTCACGTGTCTGCACGGCGGCCGCAAGCGCGGCCGTGAGCGCTTTGCCCTCGGCACACGCGGTGTCGAGCAGCAGGCGCCGCACGCCGGCCGCTTCGAGGCGCTGCGCGAGATCGGCGGCCCATGTCGAGGTGGTTGCGCGCAGTACCTGCGCGTGGGCGGCTTCGAGCATGCGCTCGAACTGCGCGATGCGCTCATCCAGCGCAAGCGGCGCGTGGGACCGGCGTGCCTTGAAATGCGCGTCGATGCGCGCGTCGAGCGCTTCGACCGATGTCGCGGGACTCGTGTGCGCGCCGCGCAGTCGCCCGAGCATGCGGGCGCGGGCGCTCATCGTATCGATGCTCATGCGGCCTCCCCGCCGGTGCGGCGCCACAGGAACGAGGCGAGGTGCTCCACGGCGAGCGGTGCGCCGCGATGCGCGGCTGCGTGGCCGATGTTGAGCAGGCATCCGCAGTCGGCGGAAACGAGGCGCTCGCAGCCCGTCGCGCAGGCGGAGGCGATCTTGTCGGCGACCATCGCGCCGGAGATATCGGGGTGCTTGAGCGAAAACGTGCCGCCGAAGCCGCAGCATTCAGATTCGCGCTCGTGCTCGACGCGCGTGACGCCCGGCAGCGCGTCCACGGCTTCGACACCGTGCACGCGCGTGCCCATCTCGCGCCGCGCGCCGCACGAAGTGTGCAGCACCACGCGCTCATCGGGCTGCCTGCCCGCAGCCGGCTCGCCTGTCGCGCCCGCAGCACTGCTGCTGCAATAAGCGCCGAAATCCACGTTCAGCACGCGCACGAGGAATTCGGTGAGCTCGTAGACGCGGCCCGAGAGTTCGAGCGCGCGCGCGGCATTGGCGTCGTCGCCGTCGAACAGGGTGGGCCAGTGGTGGCGCATCATGCCCGCACACGAGCCCGAGGGCACGATCACGGGCCAAGGCTTATCGAAGAGGCCGAGCTGGGCGTGCGCCACCTCGCGCGCCTGGCGCGGGTTGCCGCTGCTGTAGGCCGGCTGGCCGCAGCAGCTCTGGCTGCGCGGGAAATGCACCGTGAGCCCTTCGCGTTCGAGCAGCTTCACCGCGTCGAGGCCCGCTTGCGGCACGAACAGGTCGACGAGGCAGGTGGCGAACAGATAGACGTCCGTGGGGCGTTGCTGGGCCGCTGTGGGGTATTGGCGTGGCTTCATGTCTCGCTTTGTTTCGTTGCGCGCTGTCGTGCGTCGTCGTGCCGTGCGCCCATCGAGGCGGCCCGTCCCCGCGGGCCAGGGTGGCCGGGCAGGAGCCGTGCGTAGGGACGAGCGGTGGTTTGAGCGCATAATTCCCGCTTCGGGCAAGCGGTTCAAACTGGTTGGACCACGCGTGGCAAGCGAGAACGGGATTCGGGGATGGCAATGAGGGACAGGGCGGCCACGCGCGGACGCGTGGAAACCGTGATGCGGCAGATGGAGACCTCGCTGCTCGACGGCACCTGGCGCGCGGGCACGAAGCTGCCTTCCGAGCGCGTGCTCGCGCTCGAATACGAAGTCGCGCGAAATACGGTGCGTGAGGCGATCCAGCGGCTCGCCGCGCGCGGCCTCGTGCAGAGCCGGCGCGGCGCGGGCGTGTTCGTGACCGACCAGTTGCGCACCGGTTTCGTCTCGCCGTGGGGCCAGCTCGTGGCCGATCATCCGGCGTTGCGCGACGATATCCTCGAGTTTCGCCGCGTGCTGGAAGGCGCGACCGCGTATTTCGCAGCGCTGCGCGCGAGCGACGAGGACCTCGCGCGCATTCGCGCGCTGATGCAGGAACTGGAGCGCACGCGGGAAGCGGACGACAAGGCCGCGGAGGCCGACGCCGATGCGAAGCTGCACGAGGTGATCGCGCAGGCCTCGCATAACGCGATGTTTCTGCATCTGCACACGAGCGTGCTGGGTGTGCTGCGCGAGCACATCACGATCAACGGGACGGGGCTGCGCGTGCAGAACGAAGACGCCCCGGGCCTCTTGCTGCAGCAGCACCGAACGCTGTGCGAAGCGATCGTCGCGCGGCGTCCGGAGGAGGCGCGCACGGCGATGCAGACGCACATCGACTTCGTGCGCACGCGGGTAGGCGAGGAGATCGGTTGGCCGGAAAGTGGTCCAACCGGTGATGGCGCGGCGTGGGCCGGGGCCAACGGTTCGAGCCCGAGCACGAACGGTGGTGCGGCTGGCGCGTCGGCGTTCCAATCCGCCAAGCCAGGGAAAAGCGCCAAGCGGGCCCGCAATGCGGGCACGGACAAGCGCACCACCGGGCGCGCGGCAACGCCGGCCGGGAGCGTGGGCGCGGCACGCGTCAGGCGCCGTCCGCAGGCACGCGAAGCTTGAGCGCGCCGCGTTCTTTGCCGAGGAGAAACGCGACGTTGCGGCAGCGTCCCGCCCGGTGCGGCCGAACGCTGCTAAAGTCGGTTGGATCGGTCGATGGGAGATAACGGAGTGCAGAACAGCGAGAGGGGGCGATGAACGAGCACGCCGCACAGATCGTATCGTTGAGTGCCGTGACGCTGACCGTCAGCGACGTCGCGCGTTCGGTGCCTTTCTATGAGGCGTTAGGCTTCGTGCGGAGGCCGGGGCCGGCGGTGCCGGGCTTCGCCTCGTTCGAACTGGGCGGCGCGACGGGCGTCTGCTATCTGAACCTGCTGGAGGGCCCGCATGGCGCCGTGGGCGGCTGGGGGCGCGTAATTCTCCATGTCGCCGACGTGGACGCGTTCTACGCCCACGCACTCGCGGCCGGGGCGAACCCCGAATTCGCGCCGCGCGACGCCCCCTGGGGCGAGCGTTACTTCCATCTCGTCGACCCGGACGGCCACGAGCTGAGCTTCGCGAAGCCGCTTGCGTGAGCCGCCGCGCGCGGCCCGTGGTCGTGCGTCAATGCATTTGAAATATTCGTGACACTCGCCGCGCCGATAGTGGCGCGAGGCCGCGTCGGCCTGAGCGAGGCAGAAGCCGGCGTGACGCGAGTTGCCAGCTTGTCGAACAAGGAGAGAGTCGCCATGAATGAAATCGACCGCGCACCGGAAGCCGAACTGCGGGACGCCGAACAGTATCGCCGCCGGCGACTGGACGAAGAGCTCATCGACGCCTATGACGAAGAGCTCGAAATGGAGGTCGACGACCGCTTGCAGGAAAGCGGGCTGGAAATCAGCGACGAGTCGCGCGCGCTGCGCCGCGTCTATTTCCGCGAGCTGATCCGTTTGCAGGGCGAGCTCGTGAAGATGCAGGACTGGGTCGTGAGCACGGGGCACCGGCTCGTCGTGATCTTCGAAGGGCGCGATGCTGCCGGCAAGGGCGGTGTCATCAAGCGCATCACGCAGCGCCTGAACCCGCGCATGTGTCGCGTGGCCGCGCTGCCCGCGCCGAACAACCGCGAGCGCACGCAATGGTATTTCCAGCGCTACGTGCAGCATCTGCCGGCCGGCGGCGAGATGGTGCTGTTCGATCGCAGCTGGTACAACCGCGCGGGCGTCGAGCGCGTGATGAACTTCTGCACCGACGAGGAATACGAAGAATTTTTCCGCTCGGTGCCCGAGTTCGAAAAGATGCTCGTGAGGAGCGGCATCCAGATCATCAAGTACTGGTTCTCGATCACGGACGACGAGCAGGAAGTCCGCTTCCAGAGCCGCATCGAAGATCCGCTCAAGCAGTGGAAGCTCTCGCCGATGGACCTCGAAAGCCGCCGCCGCTGGGAGGCCTACACGCACGTGAAGGAAGTGATGCTGCAGCGCTCGCACATTCCTGAGGCGCCGTGGTGGGTCGTGCAGGGCGTGGACAAGAAGCGCGCGCGCTTGAACTGCATCCACCATCTGCTGAGCCAGGTGCCGTATCACGAGATCGAGCACCCGCAAGTCACGCTGCCGGCGCGCGTGCATCATCCCGACTACATTCGCCAGCCGGTGCCGCAGGACATGTTCGTGCCGGAAATGTATTGAGGCGTGGGCGCGTTGCGCCGGATCCAGTAAAAAGCCGCGTTCCCCGATAACCGGGAAGCGCGGCTTTTTTTCGTGCTGTCCGTCGTTGCTTTTTTGGCAGGCACGGCCGGCCTGGCCCACGCGCAATCAGAACACGTGCCGGAACACCCAGTAGAGCAGGCCCGCCAGCACGATCGAAGCGGGCAGCGTGAGCACCCACGCCATCACGAGGCTGCGCACCGTGTTCCATTGCAGGCCCGAGCCATTGGCGGCCATCGTGCCCGCCACGCCGGAGGAGAGCACGTGCGTCGTCGAGACCGGCAGGCCATACACGTCCGCCATGCCGATGGTCGCCATTGCCACGACCTCGGCGCAGCCTCCCTGGCCGTAGCTCAGGTGCTGCTTGCCGATGCGCTCGCCCACCGTCACCACGATGCGCTTCCAGCCCACCATCGTGCCGAGGCCGAGCGCGATCGCCACGGCCACCTTCACCCACGTCGGAATGAACTTGGTGGCGTGATCGATCTGGCTGCGGAAGTTGTGGATGGACCTGGCGTCGTCGGCTGAGAAGGCGACCGCGTTCTGCTTGTCGATCAGGCGAATTGCTTCCGAAACCACGTACATGTTGTTGCGCACGTTGTCGACGATCGATTGCGGCACCGCCGCCATCGAGCCCGAGGCGCTCACCTGGTCGGCCACCACGCCCGAAAGCGCGGCAAGCGCCGGCACCGTTGCGGCCGAAATCGTGCGCGTGCCGATGAAGCGCTCCACTTCCGCGCGCGGGTTGGCGGGCGCGGCCACGTCGTTCGTGTACCGCTCGAGCGCGCGCGTGGCGTCGTGGGCGACGGCGACGAAGGTCTGCGTTTGCTCGGCCGTCACGGCACGATTGAGCGCATAGGCGGTCGGCACCGTGCCGATCAGGATCAGCATGATGAGGCCCATGCCTTTCTGGCCGTCGTTGGAGCCGTGCGCGAACGAGACGCCCGTGCAGGTGAGGATCAGCAGCGAGCGGATCCCGAACGGCGGCGGCTCTTTGCCCTTGGGCTCGGCATAGAGTTCGGGGATGCGCACCACGGCCTTGAGGATCAGCAGCAGCAGGGCGGCCAGCAGGAAGCCGACGATCGGCGAAAAGAGCAGCGACTTGCCCACGCCGAGCGCCTGGCTCCAGTCCACGCCGCTCGTGCCGTTGGCGCCGTGCATCAGCTGGTTCATGAGGCCCACGCCGATGATCGAGCCGATCAGCGTATGCGAGCTCGACGAAGGCAGGCCGAAGTACCACGTGCCCAGATTCCAGATGATCGCGGCAATGAGCAGAGCGAACACCATCGCGAAGCCGGCGGTGCTGCCCACTTGCAGGATCAGTTCGACGGGCAGCAGTTGCAGGATGCCGAAGGCCACCGCGCCGGTGGACGTGAGCACGCCGAGGAAGTTCCATGCGCCCGACCACATCACCGCGACATTGGGCGAAAGCGAGTGCGTGTAGATCACGGTCGCGACCGCATTCGCGGTATCGTGAAAGCCGTTGACGAATTCGAAGCCTAGCGCGATGAGCAGCGCGACCCCGAGCAGGATCCAGGGAAGCGCGGAGCTCTGGCGCACGGCCGAGAGATCGTCGGCGAGATGCATCCCCACATACACGGCACCGGCGGCGATGACGATGAGGAACGCGAGCAGGCTCACATTGCGCCCGCGCGCGGGGGCGGCGCCCGGTTGCGGTGACAGGGAAAGATCTGGCATGGCAGGCGGACTCCCGGGGGTGGAGGGGCGACAAAGGTTTCGCTTCCGATCCTGAACCGGGCAGGTGTCGTTTTGATGACGGATTTGTGGCAGCCATGCACCAGAAATAAGCCATCGCGTACAAGCAGGGCGAGAAGTAAGCGCTGATTTACGACGACTGGAGATGACGACGGTCCGCGAAGCGGGCCGCCGACCGACGGAGGTTTGCGCAGATGCCAAAACGGGTTCTTTCGGTGCGTCTTCGGGTGCGCCGTTGGCTCATCGTGCGGGCGAAGAGGGCAATACGCCTGATCGGCAATTATCCGTTCTTCGTGGGGATAGCCGGCACGCTCATCGCGACTTTGATGGCAGTCCTGACCTATGTTGCGCTCTACGAGGGCCGCGCCGAAGAATTGCGCCATGCGGCCGAGAATTCGCGCAACCTCGTGCAGCTCATCGGCAACGACATTGCGCGCAACGTCGAGATTTACGACCTGTCGCTTCAGGCCGTGGTCACGGCGGCCGAGCAACCGCAGACCTGGAGCTTGCCCCCGGCGCTGCGCCAGCGTGTGCTGTTCGACCGTGCGACGGCGGCATCGAACATCGGCGGCGTCTACGTGATCGACGCATCGGGTTATGTGAAAGCGTCCCTGAGCGCCGCCGCCGCGGCCGCGGCGGAGGGCGTCTCGTTGGCCGACCGCGATTACTTCATCGCTCAACGCGGCGACCCGCATGCGGGCCTCATTTTTTCGAGGCCGTACCGCTCGCGCCTGCGCGGCAGCGTGCCCAGCATCGGCCTCACGCGCCGCATCGACGCGCCCGATGGCTCGTTCGCGGGCGTCGCGCTGCTCGGCGTGCGGGTCCACTATTTTCAGCAGCTTCTGGATCGCGTCGACCTCGGGCGGGGCAGCCACCTGTTCATCCTGATGCAGGGCGGCACGATGCTCGCGAGCAAGCCGCCAGCGCTGGGCAGCGCCGGCACGAGCTATTCGAGTTCGCAGAATTTCGCGAAATTTTCCCGCCGCGATGCGGGCACCTATACGGCCCGTTCGAGCCTCGATGGCGTGGAGCGCATCTACACCTTCGCGCACGTGGGCAACGCGCCGCTCATCATCGTCGTGGCGCCCGCCGTGGAGAGCGTGCTCGCCGGCTGGCGTCGCCGCAGCGATTTCGCGCTCGTGATGACGACCGTGTTCGGCGGCGCGTGGGTCCTCGTTTCATGGGCGCTTGCGTTCGCGCTGCGCGACAAGGTGTTGGCCGAGGGCGAATTGCTGCGTCTTGCCGTGACCGACCCGCTCACGGGCCTCGCGAACCGCCGCGCGCTAGACAGGCGCCTCGTGGAGGAATGGCAGCACGCGATGCGTGCGCGCACGCCGCTTTCCGTGCTGTTCTTCGACATCGACCACTTCAAGCTCTTCAACGACACCTATGGGCACGCTGCCGGCGACGAGGTGCTCGCGTTCGTCGCCGGGCGCATCGCCTCGGGATCGAGGCGCGCAACGGATCTCGCCGCGCGCTACGGCGGCGAGGAGTTCGCGCTCGTGCTCCCCGGCTCGACGCTCGACGCCGCGACGCGCATTGCGGAGAAGATCCGCAAGCGCATCGAGTCGGACAATCTCGCGCTGAGCGGAACGCAGCAGGGGTGCGTGACAGTGAGCGCCGGGTGCGCGAGCTGCGACCCGCCGGTGGGCGAAAGCGGCGCGAGGCTGCTGGCCGCCGCCGATCGCCTGCTTTACGAGGCGAAGGAAGCGGGCCGCAATCAGGTCCGGGCGCAGCAATGGACGGGCGAGGGGACGCATTCGGTGGTGGGTGCCGAGACGGGAACCCGAGGCCGCGATGCGCCCGCAAGCTGAACCTGCAGCGCGTCCGCTTACGCGAGCGCGCGGTGCCAGGGCGTGCCGGTCAGCGCGCCGATTTCGACAGCCGGTGGCCGAGACCGAGATTCGAGACGATCTGCCAGGTATAGACGCGCGAATAGTGCACGCCGAACTGGCGGCCGATCAGCTCGCGCACGCGGCTGTTGGTCCACGCGTCGCTCGGGAACCCGTGGTCTCGCGCTGAACCGTGCAGGGCGCTCGCAATCCAGCCTAGCGCGGCCTGATCGAGCACGGAGGGCCGACCGCCCACGCTCATCTGCTTGAGCGCGGCGAGGCCGCCGTCCTCGACGATCGTTTTGTAGCGTCGCACCGTCTGGGCGGAAAGGTGGAGAGAGTCGGCAACGGTATTCACCGTCGCGCCTTCGATCAGCATCTGGCCGGCGGCCATTCTTCTCGCGACGCTCGGCAGGTTCTCGGTTCGGGTAAGCATGTGTTCACTCGTCGACGAAAGATTCCGGTCATGCGGCATTGCGGATGTGCCGCTCCTGTAACCCTCTTCCTGCATGCGGGTCTTCTCGCTTGCCATGGTCGCGCCCCGGGTCGATGCGACGACGCGAAAGCCATGACGGACGGCGAAATCGACGCCCGGTAAAGGACGCGTGCTGCGAAACGCCTCGGTGTTCCGCAGCGGATATTAATAATTGTTTTCGTAGGGATTGTGTATAGCTAGCGGAAAAATAGTCTGCTTGACTTGTGGATAATCCTGAACTAATGGGAAAAAACAACCGGTCCGGATTGCTCAACAATGGGCGCCGTCATTTCGCGTTGACTTGCCATGCAATCGTTTCGTCATCGCCGTCTGATAGCCTGATTTTTTGCTCATTTACAGAAAAACAAACCACTCATTAATTCGTATGAGTAATCGCTCGTGCCATTCGGCCGCGCGGCGTGCGATCTCGCGTAATGCGTATCAGATATCGGTGGCCGGGTTTTTGAACGTTAGCTAACTTTTTTTGGCGATGCTGGTGCAAATCGTCGCCGCCGGGCTAAGGTAAGTGCTGGGCAATTTCAGGGAGCGAATTGATTTTTTTGTGCAGAATGTTTTTCGCAAACATTCGCAATCGATTCGAATGCGGATTGGATTTGAATGTAACGAATGGAGAAAACCGGATTCGCGTCACGGCGCCTCGCGCAGCGAGCCGGCTCTCCCTGAATCATGCAGGGCTGCCACGCGCGTGCGCGCCACGGGAAACGGTGCGCGGCAAAGGTGATGGTCCGCTTTCTGGCCGCTGGGGATGAGTACTGAAACCGAAATCGATGAAAAGGTAAGTCGCTTGTTGCGGCGCGCGGCGAGCCGCCGCTCTCTCGTGCCATATGGCGCGTTTCATGCCCTCTTCGCGGGCGACGTGCCGTTGCGCGAGCGCTACGAGAAGCTCGAGGCGGCGGCGGCGGCGTTGTGCGAGCCGCGCGAGGCTGACTACGCGTCGTTGCTCGCAACCGATTCGGGGCTGCCCGGCCCGGACTTCTATGTGCGTTTCAGGCGGCTGCATGCCGAGCGCTACTACGCCACGCTCGGCGCGGACCGGCATCGCATGCTGCGCCTCGCCGAAAAGCGTCAGCTCGCGAGCGAGGAGCGCGAGCGCGTGTATGCCCACTATCGGCGCTGCGTTGCCGAGGCCGCGTGCGAGAACGGCGCCTGAGTCGCGCGGGCCGCGCCGCGCGCGTCTCGCGTTTTCGTTGTCCTGCCATCCACGATCCGAAGAAGGAGTTCCTCCATGGCCCTGCGCTACCGTTCGTCCGCGCCGTTGCTCGGCGCTGTTCTCGTCCTTGCCCTCGGGGTTTCGCCGCATGTGCCGCTGCGTGCGCAAACGGCATCGGACGCTGCGCCAGCGAGCGCGCCGGGCGGCGCCATGCTGCAGGCCGGCGCGCTGGCGACTACGGCGAAGGTGGTGAGTGTCGACGCGGCCAGCAATGCGGTCACGCTGCGCGGGGCACGCGGCGATCAGGTGACGGTCGACGTCGACCCCGCCGTGGCCAACGTGAGCAAGCTCGCGCCCGGCGATCAGGTGAACATCGTCTACAAGCAGGCGGTGCTGCTGCGCGCCGACAAGGTGGCGACGAGGGGCATACGCTCGCGCGTCGATACGGTCGCCACCGAACCCGCCTCCGGAGGCATAGCGGTCGCCGCGCATTCCGTGCAGGTGGTCGCGACGGTGCAGAAGATCGACCGCAAGAACCGCAAGGTTACGCTGCGCGGGCCGCGTCACACGGTGGTGGTGACCGCGCCGGCGGACATATCGCTCGAGTCACTCAAGGTGGGTGACAGCATTCGCGCCGACTACGTGAGCGCGACGGCCGTCGAGGTGACGCGCAACGGTCAGCCCGTGCAGTAAGGCAAGTGGGAGGCAGCATCATTGGGGGGGCGTTGCGCGTGGCGTGCTGCCGCGCCGGCGCCCGACCCGGCTAATCGACGCGATCGTGGTCGCGCACGAGGATCGAGACGTACACCGCCGTGCAGACGATGATGACGATGACGCCGGCGATCACTTTCTGCTTGTCGAACTGAATCAGGCCGAGCACCGCGATGGTGATGCCAGTGGCGGAACCGAGCGTGCCGATGGCGGCGACGAGAATGCGCAGCTTGCTCCACACGCGATGGCGCCGCTCGGGACCTGCGCCTTCCATAAACCGATGCAGTCGATCGAAGAACATGGCGGCTCTTCCAGGTTGGGTAGCGGGCGGTCGCGCGGGCGCGATATTGCGCGCGTCCGGCTTAAATCATTATAGCGAGCGCGCCGTTGCGCGCTTTTCCACTTGCCTGCGTGCCGCCGCGCCGGGAACATCCCGGCGTTTTTTGCGCTTTTTAAGTTTGTCTTAATATTGCGTCGCCATGATCGTGGGGTCGGGTCGATTTGATCGTTCGATTCGCGGTTGTTCTTCACGTCCCCTGTTGGCCGCCGATTCCATCGGCGGCTTTTTTTTGCCCGCGACTTCCTGCCGCAGAACGCACGATTACCAACGCGCGAAGGCAGCGGCCGCTGCCGGAGCCGTGCCGCCGTTTCGCGCTTGCTGCCAGTTTTACTTGTGATTGGTCGCGAGGGCGCCTGCGCTGTTCGCGCCGCCGAACAGCTGAGTCAGATATTGCGCGTTGTTGTTCATCGTCGTCATGAGCGCGTTGAGCGCCGTGAACTGGCGGTTGAACTGCGCGGTGAGGAGCGTGGCGCGCGCATCGAGTTTGCTCGACTGCTGCTTGATGTCGTCGATCTCCTTGTTGAGGGCGTTGGTGCGGCGCTCGATAATGCCGCTCGACTGCACATAGGGCGTGATGGCCGCGTCGAGCTTCGCCGTCATGCCGCCACTGCCGAACAGCGCCGCAATCGCGCGGCTGTCGGGCTGCAGCGCATTCGTGAACGTCTTGTCGTCGATTTCCAGCTTGCCGCTCTTGTCGAGCTTGATGCCGATCTCGCTCAGCGAATGGCGCACGCCGTCGCTGCCTTTCGCACCCGTGGAGATACTTGTGGGCAACGATGCGGCGAGCGAGCGCGCGATCGAGTCGCCGAGGAGGGCGCCCGTCTGCGCGCTGGTCGAACCGTTGGCGGGCGTGTAGGAGGTCAGCCCGCTCAGCGCGTCTACGTAGCTGTTGTACGCCTTCACGAAATCGCGGATGGCGGTGCCCGTCGCTTCGGTGTCGGCCGCGATGGTGAGCGTTTGCTTCGTGCCCACGGAGGCGCTTTCGAGCTTGATCGTGATGTCGCTGATTGCGGCATCGAGCGTATTGCTCGCGCTCGTGACCCGCGTGCCGTCGATACGCACTGCGGCGTCGCTGGCCGCCACGACTTCGCGCATCTGCGAGGAAGCGAGGCGCGCCTCGACGCCGGTGCCCGTCGTCACTTCGATCTGGTTGGCCTCGCCGGTCTTGTTCGCGGTGAGGACGAGGTGCTGGCCGTCGGCGCCGCTGACGATCGACGCCGTGACGCCCGGATTGTCCTTCGCACGGTTGATGGCGGCGACAACGTCCGAGAGCTTGTTGCTGCCCGCGGCGAGCGTCAGGTGCATGGACTTGCCGCCCATCGTAATGTCGAGGCCGCCTTCGCCGAGCGTCGCGCCGGTGTCGAGATTGCCCGAGGAGAGCTTGTGGGCCGTCGCGAGATGATCGACTTCGATGGCGTAGCTGCTGGCCACGGCATTCTTGCCGGCCACTGCGCTCAGGCCTTTGTCCTTCTCGCTGGTCGTCACCGTGAACCGGTTCAGCGCGGCGCCATCTTTGAACGGCACGAGCGCGGTTTGCAGCGAGGCGAGCGCCGACTTCAGCGTGCCGAGCGCCGAAAGCGTCGTGTTGCTGGCCGTTTGCTTCGCGGCGAGGGCGGCGCTCGGCCCGGCGATCTTGGCGTTGACGAGCGCCTTGACGACTTGGTTGACGTCGAGCGTGGAGTTGGTCGCGCCGCTGATGATCGACTGCGCGGCATCGCTCAGCACGCTGTTCGTGCTGGTGGTCGTGGTATTCGTGATCGTGCTGGCCATGAAAGAAGTCCGTTCGTTCTGGTGAGTCGGATCGGCGGGACGCGTCAAGGCGCGGCCTTGCTTTCATTACGGAAAGCTTTCGTGAAACTTTATGTAAGAAACGAAAAGAATTTGAAAAGATGTGCGAGGGCTTGCAGCGGCTGGCTGCGGCGTCTTTCAGAAGTGCTCGGGAAAGCCCGCGCGGCCTTGCGTGAGATCGCGCAGCGCGCTGCGGGCAGCCTCCACGGCGCTGGCGGGCAACTGGATCGTGAGGCGGACAGTCATCGCGTATTGGCTTTGCGCGAGCGTGAACTGCTGCTGCTCGATCCAGTGGCGCACGCGGGTTTCGTCGGGGTAGCCGAGTTCGACCATGAGGTGGGCCTGCGCAATGCGCTCGACTCGTACGGCCTCTTGCAGCGCGACGGCGATGGCGTCGGTATAGGCGCGCACGAGGCCGCCCGCGCCGAGCTTCACGCCGCCGTAGTAGCGCACGACGGCCGCGAGCACGCCGTCCAGGTCGTGATGGCGCAGCACTTCGAGGATGGGGCGCCCTGCGGTGCCGGACGGTTCGCCGTCGTCGGACATGCCCGACTGGCCGCCCGCGAGCAGCGCCCAGCAGACATGGGTGGCGCTGGGGTGCTCGTCGCGCAGGCGGCGCAGCTCTGCCATGGCCGCTTCACGGTCGGCGACGGGAAGCGCGTGCGCGATGAAGCGGCTCTTGCGGATTTCGAGTTCCGCGCTGACAGGATGGGCTAGCGTAAAGGTCGGCACAGCAGATGCGGAGGGCGGTCGGTCGGCGAGTAGTGGCGCGGGTGGGCGCGATAGTGCGCGGCAGGCGCAGGCGAAACCACCATGTTAGCCGATGCCGGGTGGCGACCTCCGACGTCCGTCCCCATATCTTGCCAATTTATGTAACGGTTTCTTGCGCGAGATGCTAGTGACGTACCGTCCGTCAGGCCCGATAATGCACGGCATGACGGGTCTAGCTCTGGCTGGAGCGACGCCGAACTCCTCATTCGGTGATCCGTCATATCTCTTTTCTCGCGGCGCCGTTCCAGCCGACGCGATTCTCGTCACCAAGAGCGCGAAAAAAAGCCCCGGTCGCAATGTCTCACGACCGGGGTCACAAGGCTCGCCTGTTCTCAAGAGGCGAACCTACATTACGATTTCAAAAATCCGTGGGCAATGAGAAATAATCCTGGGCAGCAAGCTGCGTCTGACGACCGACTCTGGCGCGCGCCCAAAAAAAAAACCGGCCATCGCTGGCCGGGGATGAGAATACACCGTGCGCTCCGGGGAACGAAACGCCCATTAACGGTACCCTCGCGCCGAGCAGGCGGCAACGCTTGCGCATTACCTGCCATTACTGACAGCCGGCTTTCGTACGGCGCTCGCCATGAGATATGGCGCGCCGAAGCTGCCGCGTGACGGGTATTGTCGGGAGATTAATTCGGCGTCCGAATCAATTGCGTGCAAGCATCGGCACATGGCGAAGTAAGAAGCGGAAATGCGCCGAGGCCGGTCTCCCTTTGGGGGGAAGACCGGCCTCGGTGTGTCGCTATCAGGCGCTGCGAGACGCAGCGGCCCGGCGATCAGGCGCGTCAGTAACGCGGCGGGGGCGGCGGACGATGGTCGTCGTGCCAGCCCTGGGGGCCCGGATCGTGCGGGTGGTGATGCATCCACTCGTCGCGTTCCCAATAGCGGTGGCCGTCCCAGTAGCGGTTGTCGTGCCAGCCGACCGACACTCGAACGTCCACCGGCATCATGTGCGGTTCACCGTAGTGCGGCGCCGAGTCGGCGCGCAGCGCAAACGGAGCGGATTGAGCAGACTGAGCGAAGGCGCTCGATGCACCCATCAGCGCACCGCCTGCAATGAGCGCGGCGGCCAAAGCGCGGGCGGGGGTCTTCCAGTTCTTCGTATTCATGTATTACCTCCTCTTCGGTTTCGTCGTCACGCTGCATCGAGATGCTTTGTGTTTCGACCATGGTTCAAAGCTTATCGGCCCGAAGAGGAGGAATACGTGACCACTTGTAAGCTTTCGTTTCATATGATCGCTTACGCGGGAGAGGGCGGTTTCACAGTCGGCCCTTGATGCAGAAAGGATTACGCGGCGTATTTGACCAATATGAGTGTGCGTTCGAGGGTCGGGTTGTCAACTGAGGTTACATTCGGGCGGCGTCCACCGCCCGAATGAAGCACGTGCTCACGGCATTGCCTGTCACGGAACTGCCTTGAGGGCCCGTGTCAGAGGGGCGGCTTCGGTGGCGTTTGTGCGCCGCTCAGATCGATTGCGCTTTGCGAACCTGCTTGCGCCCGCAACTCGAACTTCTGGATCTTGCCCGTGGCCGTGCGCGGCAAATCGCCGAATTTCACCACGCGCGGCACCTTGTAGTGCGCGAGAAAAAGACGACAGTGCGCGATGATCTCTTCGGCTGTCGCGCTCGCGCCGGGCCGCAGCTCGACGAACGCGCAAGGCACCTCGCCCCACTTCGGGTCAGGCATCGCCACGACTGCGGCAAGCGCGACGGCCGGGTGGCGATACAGCGTGTCCTCGACTTCGATGCTCGAAATGTTCTCGCCGCCCGAGATGATGATGTCCTTGCTGCGGTCGGTGATGCGCACGTAGCCGTCGGGCGTCATCACGCCCAGGTCGCCGGTATGGAACCAGCCGCCGCGGAACGCTTCGTCGGTTGCCTGTTCGTTCTTCAGGTAGCCCTTCATGCAGATGTTGCCGCGGAACATGATTTCGCCGAGTGTTTCGCCATCTGCCGGCACGGGTTCCATCGTCTGCGGGTTGCGCACGCACACGCCGCTCTGCAGGTGATAGCGCACACCCTGGCGCGCAGCGAGGCGCGCCTGTTCCTCTTCGGGCAGCGACTTCCAGCGCTCCTGCACGGCGCACACCGCAGCGGGACCGTACACCTCGGTGAGGCCATAGACATGCGTGAGCTCGATGCCGATCGCTTTCATTTTCGCGATCACGGCCGGCGCGGGCGGTGCGCCGGCGACCATGGTGCGCACCGTATGTGTAATGCCTTCGCGATACTCGGCAGGGGCGTCGGCGAGCGCGCCCTGCACGATCGGCGCGCCGCAATAGTGGGTGATGCCCTCGCTGCGAATCAGATCGAACACGAGCTTCGCGTCGAACTTGCGCAGGCACACGTTCACGCCCGCGCGCGCGGCGAGGGTCCACGCAAAGCACCAGCCGTTGCAATGAAAGAGCGGCAGCGTCCAGAGGTACACGGCGTGCTTGGGCAGATCCCATTCGAGAATGTTGCTCACCGCGTTCAGGTACGCGCCGCGATGGTGATAGACCACGCCCTTCGGGTTGCCCGTCGTGCCGGAAGTGTAATTGAGCGCGATGGCGTCCCATTCGTCCCGCGGCTGCAGCCACGCGAACTCGGGGTCGCCCTGTTCGAGGAAGGCCTCGTAGTCGGTTGCGCGCGGGAAGAACTCGGGGTCGGCAGGCGCGATGTCGGCCACGCTGATGATCTTCAGCTGCGGGAATTCGAGCGCCGCGCGCCGCGCGAGCGCGGCGAACTCGGTGTCGACGATCAGCGCTTTGGCTTCGCCGTGACGCAGCATGAACAGCATGGTTGCGACATCAAGTCGCGTATTGAGCGTATTAAGCACGGCTCCGGCCATGGGCACGCCGAAGTGCGCTTCGACCATCGCGGGGATGTTGGGCAGCAGCACCGCCACGGTGTCGCCGCGACCGATGCCGGCTTGCGCGAGCGCGCTCGCGAGCCGCCGCGTGCGCGCGTAGGTTTCGCGCCAGTTGCGACGTACGTCGCCGTGGACCATCGCGAGGCGTTCACCGTAGACTTCGGCGGCACGCGCGATGAAGTCGACAGGCGTGAGCGGCACATAGTTGGCCTCGCGTTGCGCGAGACCTTCTTCGTACTGGTGCAACATGGCGGTGTCTCCAGTTGACCGCGGTGGTCGGCGCAAAGCCGGACCGGGGCCGGTGATCGGTTTATGGGTATGATTCGCGCTACCGTAGCAAGAGCGCGCGCGCCAGTCTGTCGCCGGCACGACAGAGCCGCCCGCCGCGAACGATTTCGCACGATACGTTTGATCCAACACCAGGAAAGCGCGATGTCGCAATCCATTATTTCCCCAGATGGGACCCAGCCTGCCCGCGAGCCGGCCACCGATGCCGGCGGCACGGCATCCCCCAAATCCTGGCGCGAAGGCGAGCGTATCGATGCCGCGAACGCGCCGCGCCTCGCAGCGCTCTTCGAGCGCTGCGCGTGGTTTCGCGCGCTCGCGCCCGAGCACCGCGAGTGGGTGCTGGCATCTTCGCATGCGCAAGGCTATGCCGCGGGCGCGATCGTCGCCGCGCGCGAGGCGCCCTCGGACTGGTGGCTCGGCGTGAACTCGGGCCTCGTGAAGCTGGCGATCTTCAACGCCTCGGGGCGCGGCTGCACGTTTTCGGGCGTGCCGCATGGCGGCTGGTTCGGGGAGGGCAGCGTCATCAAGCGCGAGCCGCGCAAGTACGACGTGATCGCGCTTCAGCCTTCGCTCGTGATGGCCGTGCCGGCCGATACGTTCCATCGGCTCATGGACTGCAGCCTGCCGTTCAACCGCTTCGTGATTCATCAGCTCAACAACCGCATGGGCGAGTTCATCGCGCTGATCCAGAACAGCCGGTTGCTCGACGTGGATGCGCGCGTGGCTCAGGCGCTCGCGCAGATGTTCAATCCGGATCTCTATCCAGAGACAGGCAGTGCGCTCGAAATCTCGCAGGAGGAGATCGGCATGCTGGCGGGCGCTTCGCGGCAGCGGATCAATCAGGCACTGCAGACGCTGGAGCGGCAGGGGCTCGTCGCGCTCTCGTACAACCGCGTGGACGTGCTCAATCTCGAAGCGCTGCGCGCGTTCGGCCGCGACCAGATTTGAGGCGCGCAGAAGTCCTTATCAATCTTGCGAGGAATAGAAAAGTCCCTGTCGTGCGAGGCCGTTTTTGAGCGCCGAATCCGTGCGTAGACTTCGCCCATCGACTCGCCTGGCGCTTTGGCCGCGAGTCCTCATGAGATGGGAGAGCAGAGTGAAGAACGCAGTCGTACGCACGGCACTCGTTTCGATGATGGCGATCATCCCCGCAGTGTCGTTTGCCCAGTCCGCCGACATTGCCGGCAATGGCGCGGCCACACGCGCGCAGGTGATACAGGAACTGGTCGATCTGGAATCGGTGGGCTACAACCCGGCGTCGGCGAACGATGCCACCTACCCTGAAGACGCGCAAAAGGCCATGCGCCGCCTCGCCGCGAAGCGCGCCGACGAAGCGCGCCTCGCCCAGTCGGGCCAGCAGCAGGAGCAGGCACAGGAACAGCTCGAGCAATCGGGTTACGGCTCACCTGCCGCGTCGAAGGCGCAAGCGGGCGCACCTGCCGTCGTGTCAGGCGGTGACGAACCGCCCGCGTATCGCCATCACTGACCTGGGCGTGTGACGGGTAGGGCCGCGGCGCTCAGTGGTCGAGCGCGAGCCGCGCGCCAATGCCGACGAGCACGGCGCCCATTACCGCATCGATGGGACGGCGCAGCTTGCGGTAGCCGCGTTGCACGCGGTCCGTGGAGAACAGCAGCGCCATGGCGCTGAACCAGCAGATGGACACGCCCGCGACGGTCGCGACCGTTGCGCCATGCACCCACATCGGCGCATGGGCGGGCAACAGGGTGACGAACAGGCTGCCGAAGAACGCGGCCGCCTTCGGGTTGGTGAGGCCCACGAGCAGGCCGCGCCGGTATGCATGCGCCGCGCCCGTTTGCTTCGCGGCGGCCGTGGGCTCGGCGGCGCCTGCGCCCTGGCGCAGGCTCAGCAGGATGCGCGCGCCGAGATACAGCAGATACACCGCGCCCGCCATGCGGATGCCCTCATAGAGCCACGCGATCTGCGCGAGGATCAGCCCGAGACCGAATACCGCCAGCGTGGCCCAGAGCGCATGCGACGTGGCGATGCCTGCCGCCGTAAAGAGGCCCGCGCGGCGGCGCGCGAATGCGTGCGACGTGACGGCCAGCATGTCCGGACCGGGGCTTGCGCAGGCGAGCAGCATGACGCCGGCAATGGCGGCGAGTTGAGGCAGAAAATTCATGGCGATGTTGGTGGGGTTGCGGACGGCGAACGCGGATGAGCGCAGATAAACTCAGGGGCGGCTGCCACCGCACGGCTCTTTCGCGCGAACGAAAGTCCCGAGAATACCGCGAATGCGCGCGCTGCGCTAACCGGCGCCTCAGGCGTCGGGCGGCACGCCGAGCAACTGCAGCGTGCCGGCCGTCACACCCGAAAACACCGGGCCCGCGATCGTGCCGCCGTAGTACGACTTGCCCGCCGGGTCGTCGATCATCACCGCCACGATCACGCGCGGCGCGCTCATCGGCGCCATGCCGACGAAGAGCGCGCGATAGCGGTTCTTCGCGTAGCCCGCGCCCACCTGCTTGCGCGCGGTGCCCGTCTTGCCGCCGACGCGGTAGCCTTCCACGTTGGCCGCGCGGCCCGTGCCGCCGTCGCTCGTCGCCATTTCCAGCATCTTGCGCATCGCCGCGGCCGTGGCCGGCGTCGTGACCGCGCGCGGTGCGAGCGCCTGCGCGTTGCCCTGCGAATCGCGCAGCAGTGTGACCGGGTGCAGCGTGCCGTCGCCGGCATACGCCGTGTAGATCTGCGCCATCTGCAGGAGCGAGGTGGAAAGGCCATAGCCGTATGCCATGGTCGCCTGCTCGATGGGGCGCCAGCGCGCCCACGGCCGCACGCGGCCCGCGGCCACGCCCGGGAACGTGACGCTGGGCTTCTGCCCGAGCCCGTATTCCTGGTACTTGTCCCAGATGGTCTGCGCGGGCAGGTTCAGTGCGAGCTTGGCGAGCGCGATGTTGCTCGACTTCTGGATGGCCTCGGCCACGGTCATGCGGCCGTGGTTCGAGGTGTCGTGAATTGTCGCGGGGCCGATGCGAAAGCTGCCCGGCGAGGTGTCGATGATCGTGCCGGGATTGACCTTGCGTAGGTCCATCGCCAGCGAGACGACGACGGGCTTGATCGTCGAGCCGGGTTCGAACGTGTCGATCACGGCGCGATTGCGCAATTGCTGCCCGGTGAGCCTCGTGCGGTCGTTCGGGTCGAACGACGGCCAGTTCGCGAGCGCGAGGATCTCGCCGTTGTGCGCGTCGAGCACGACGACGCTACCCGCTTCCGCATGATGTTTCGCGACGGCCGCCTTGAGCTGCGTATAGGCGAGCTGCTGCACGCGGCGGTCGATGGTGAGCTGCACGGTCTCGCCGTTGCGCGGCTGCACGCGCTCGCGCGGCTCCGAAACGACGCGCCCGAGCCGGTCGCGGATCACTTCGCGCTGGCCTGGCGTGCCGCGCAGGCGCGCGTTGGCGGCGAGCTCCACGCCTTCCTGGCCCGCGTCTTCGATATCGGTGAAGCCCACCACGTGCGCGGCCGATTCGCCCTCTGGGTAGTAGCGCTTCGAGTCGGCGATCAGGGTGATGCCGCCTGTGGCCATCTCGTCGATGTGCGCGGCGGTGTCGGCGTCCACCTGGCGCTTGAGCAGCACGAAGGAGCGGTCGCCGCCGAGGCGTCGGTCCAGCTCCGCGAGCGGCATGTCCAGCAGGCGCGCGAGCGGTCCACGGGCGGCGGCGTCGAGCACCTTGGGATGCGCCCACACTTCGAAGGTGGCGAGGCTCACGGCCAGCAGCGAGCCGTTGCGATCGACGATGCGCCCGCGCATCGCGTCGAGTTCGAGCGTGCGCTGGTAGCGCTTTTGGCCCTGCTTCACATAGAAGCCGTGGTTGGCGACCTGAATCCAGAACGCGCGCCCCGCGAGCGCCGCGAAGGCCGCGAACGTGATGAACACGATCAACTTCGAGCGCCACGCGGGCAGACGCGGCGCGAGCATCGGGTGACGGGTCGCGGTGGCGTGCGGGTCGCGCGGCGGTTTCCTGGAGCGGATCATCGGGAAGGCGGGGTGGCTTGGCAGAGTCGCATTGTAAACACTATGTAATTGAATTGAAATGAAAGGCGCGCGAGGACGCTCGATGATTGCGCGCCGTCATGGCGTGCGGGCGGGGCAGAAGAACGGAGGGCGGAAAACGAACCGGGCCGCAAATGCGGCCCGGTGGCGAGGAGGGGAAACCGGCGCGGGCCAGTGAAGATGCGGCGTTACGCGTGCGCCGGCAACCTGAAACTCGCGATCGATTCGCGCAGCACGCTCACCTGATCCTTGAGCGAATGCGCGGCGGCGGCCGCCTCTTCGACGAGCGCGGCGTTCTGCTGCGTGACCTGGTCCATCTCGCCCACGGCGCGGTTGACCTGCTCGATGCCGGCGCTCTGCTCGCGCGAGGCATGGCTGATCTCTTCGAGGATCTCGTGCACGCGGCGCACCGACTGCACGATCTCGCTCATCGTCGCGCCCGCGTTGGTCACGAGCTGCTGGCCTTCGGTGACCGTGCCGGTCGATTTTTCGATCAGCGCCTTGATCTCCTTGGCGGCAGTCGCGGAGCGCTGCGCGAGGCTGCGCACCTCGGCGGCCACCACGGCGAAGCCGCGGCCCTGCTCGCCCGCGCGCGCGGCTTCCACGGCCGCGTTGAGCGCGAGGATGTTGGTCTGGAACGCGATGCCGTCGATCACGCCGATGATGTCGCCGATCTGCTGCGAGCTCGTCGTAATGTCGCCCATCGTGCGCACCACGTCGTCGACGACCGCGCTGCCGCGCGTCGCGACGTCGGCGGCCTGGCTCGCGAGCGAGGCCGCGTGCTGCGCGCTATCCGCGTTCTGGCGTACGTTCGCCGTCATCTGGTCCATGCTCGAGGCGGTCTGCACGAGCGCCGCCGCCTGTTCCTCGGTGCGCTGCGAAAGATCGGTGTTACCCGCGGCGATCTCGTTTGCACCCACGTTGATGTTCTCCGCACCGCTGCGCACGCGCGAGACGGTTTGCACGAGCGCGGCCTGCATCGTTGCGAGCGCACGCATCAGGCTGTGCTCGCTCGAGCCCTCTACCTGCACGTGCAGCGTGAGGTCGCCCTCGGCGATGCGGTTGGCCGCGTCCACCGCGCCTTCCAGCTCGCCGCCAATGCTGCCGCGCACGCTCCTGACCACGAACACCATCACCACGGTCGCGGCGGCGCCCAGCAGGAAGGTCACGCCGAGCCAGCGCAGCAGGCTGCCGTAGAACTCCGCGCGCACGTCGTCCATGTACATGCCGGTCACGATCACCCAGTCCCACGGCGCGAAGCGGCGGCCGTAGCTCGTCTTCGGCACGGGCTCGCTATGGCCGGGCTTGGCCCACAGGTAATCGAGAAAGCCGCCGTTCGGCCCGCTCGCTGCGTTCACGAGTTCGCTGAATACGTGCGTGCCCGCGGGATCGGTGAAGTCGGTAAGCTTCTTGCCGTCGAGTTCGGGCTTGATCGGGTGCATCAGCATGACCGACTGCGAGTCGTTGACGCTCAGATAGCCGTCGGTGCCGTAGCGGATCGAACCGATCACGGCGAGCGCCTGCTTCTGCGCGTCGGCTTCGGTGAGCGCATTGCGTTGCGAGAGACTGTAGTAGTAGTTGGTGACGCTCATCGCTTCTTCGACGAGCGTCGTGAGTTGCGCGCGCCGTTCGCGAATCATGGCGTCGCGGCTTTGCCAGGCGCCAAACGCGACGATCAACAGCAGGCCGATCCAGAGGATCGCGATCATCGAGCGGAGCTTTTTGTTGAGTGTCATCTTCTGCATGGTCGGTCAGGTATTCCACGTGGGCTGCATGACTGGCGGACAAGGCCGCCAGAATATGTTTACGGCGCGCGCAAACGTGCGCGAGACCCAGGAGGAACCCTGCCCAGGCAGCAAATCATCATACAAAACAGATGCTTGGCGCAGCATTTATGACGCTTCGCTGAAAAGCGCATGCATCTGCCGATAAAAGCCACAAAATTCCCTGTAATTCCATGATTTGCCACTGTTTGCGGTCGTCGACCGCAGATGCGAATCATTTCCGTTATAGTCGCGGCTCTGGCCCCCGCGCCGGCGCGGTTTCGAGGCTTGCGAAGAAGCCAGGATGAGGCTGCTTCGAGGTTTCGGCCGTGTCGTTTTACGCGCTCATTTTCGAGGCCTTTCTCTCGCGGTCTCGCCCGCGACCGAAGCCTCCGGGGCCGGAGATGGAATTTGCCAACGATGCGACGCGCAAGGCGCAGCGACCACTGCCGCCCTGACGACGTCCACAGGAGTGAAAAGAAAGATGAACGCACGCGAACCCGTGCTGGTTCCCGCATCGCGCAGCGCACGGCTGCGCCAGATGCTGGTCGGCAGCGAACTCGAATTCCTGATGGAAGCGCACACCGGCCTCTCCGCGCGCATTGCGCGCGAGGCCGGCTTCAAGGCGATCTGGGGCTCGGGCCTCTCGATCTCCGCGCAGTTTGGCGTACGCGACAACAACGAGGCGAGCTGGACCCAGGTGGTCGACAACCTGGAGTTCATGGCCGACGCGAGCGATCTGCCCATCCTGCTCGACGGCGACACTGGCTACGGCAACTTCAACAACGTGCGCCGCCTCGTGCGCAAGCTCGAGCAACGCGGCATCGCGGGCGTGTGCATCGAGGACAAGCAGTTCCCGAAGACCAACAGCTTCATCAAGGGCGAGGCGCAGCCGCTTGCCGACATCGACGAGTTCTGCGGCAAGATCAAGGCCGGCAAGGACTCGCAGACCGACGAGCACTTCTCGATCGTCGCACGCGTGGAGGCGCTGATCGCGGGCTGGGGCATGGACGAAGCGCTCAAGCGTGCCGAAGCCTACCGGCTGGCGGGCGCGGACGCGATTCTCATCCACAGCAAGCTCTCGAAACCCGACGAGATCCTCACGTTCGCCCGCGAATGGGCGGGCCGCGGCCCGCTCGTGATCGTGCCGACCAAGTACTACAGCACGCCGACCGACGTGTTCCGCAAGGCAGGCATCAGCGCCGTGATCTGGGCGAACCATCTGGTGCGCGCTTCGGTTTCGGCCATGCAGGCCGTCGCGCGGACGATTCACGACACGCAGACGCTCGTCGACGTGGAAGACCGCATTGCGAGTGTCAACGAAATTTTCCGTCTTCAGGACGCCGATGAATATTCGGAAGCGGAAAACCGCTACCTGGCCACTTCGCGCGGCGCGGGCTCGGCGATCGTGCTGGCCGCGAGCCGCGGCTCGGGCCTCGACGCCGTGACCGAAGACAAGCCCAAGGTCATGCTGCCGGTGGCGGGCAAGCCGCTTTTGCGCTGGCTCGTCGACGCGTTCAAGAAGCAGTCGGTCAACGACATCACCGTGGTGGGCGGCTATTGCGCCGACGCCATCGACACCGCCGGCATCAAGCTCGTGCGCAACGAGCGCTACGCACAGACGAACGAGCTGGCATCGCTTGCGTGCGCGGCCGGGGTGCTCAGTAACGACACCGTGATCTCATACGGCGACCTGCTGTTCCGAAGCTACATCCTGCGCGATCTTACGGAGAACGAAGCGGATTTCAGCGTGGTGGTTGATTCCTCGCCGGAGTCGGAGAACAGCAGCACGCGCGACTTCGCGTGGTGTTCTTCGGGCGACGACCGTGGGCTATTCGGCAACAAGGTGTTTCTCGAGCGCGTTTCCAGCGAGCCGGCCGCGAACGGCGAGGCGCCGCACGGCCGCTGGATCGGCCTCATGAACGTGCGCGGCGCGGGCCGCGACAAGCTCGCGAAGAAGCTCGCGCACCTGCAGACGCGCGCGGATTTCGACACGCTCGACATGCCCACGCTGCTCAATGCGCTGATCGAAGACGGCGAGTCGATCGAAGTGCAATACGTGCATGGCCACTGGCGCGGCGTGAACGACCTCGAAGATTTCCGCCGCGCGGGCGATTTCGCGCACGCGCAGACGCCGCTCGGCGCGGATGCGGGCAACGGCGCAGGCGCGGGGAGCAGGGCATGATCGAGGCTGCACAGTTTGTCGAAGCGGCGCGCACACGCGGCTTCGAGTGGTACGCGGGCGTGCCGTGCTCGTTCCTCACGCCGTTCATCAACTACGTGCTGCAGGAAGATTCGCTGCACTACGTGAGCGCGGCGAACGAAGGCGATGCGGTTGCGCTGATCGCGGGCGTGGCGCTCGCGGGCAAGCGCGGCATCACGATGATGCAAAATTCGGGACTCGGCAACGCCGTGAGCCCGCTCACCTCGCTCACGTGGACCTTCCGCCTGCCGCAACTGCTGATCGTGACCTGGCGCGGCCAGCCGGGTGTATCGGACGAGCCGCAGCATGCGCTGATGGGCCCGGTCACGCCGCAGATGCTCGACACGATGGAAATCCCCTGGGAGCTGTTCCCGACCGAAGCCGATCAGATCCGCCCGGCGCTCGATCGCGCGATCCGGCACATGGATGAAACGGGCCGCCCGTATGCACTCGTGATGCAAAAGGGCAGCGTGGCGCCCTGCGAGCTCGAGGGTGGTGGCGCGATGCCGCAGAAGCACGCACTACCGGTTGCGCGGTCGCTTTGGAACGGACGGACTCCTGAGCAACTGCCGACGCGACAGCAGGCGCTCGAACGCGTGATCGCAGCGACGCCCGCCGAATCGACCGTGGTGGTCGCCTCGACGGGCTTTTGCGGCCGCGAACTCTACGCGCTCGACGACCGCGCGAACCAGCTCTACATGGTCGGCTCGATGGGCTGCGTCACGCCGTTCGCGCTCGGCCTCGCGCTCGCGCGACCTGACCTGAACGTGGTTGCGCTCGATGGCGACGGCGCGGCGCTCATGCGCATGGGCGCGTTCGCGACGCTCGGCGCGTATGGTCCCGTCAACCTCACGCACGTGCTGCTCGACAACGGCGCACACGACTCGACGGGCGGCCAGGCCACCGTTTCGACGCAGGTCTCCTTCGCGAACGTGGCCGCCGCGTGCGGTTACGCCGAAGCCGTGGAAAGCGACGATCTCGCGGCGCTCGACGCCGTGCTCGCCGCCGCGCGCGAGCGAGCGAAGGGCGCTTCGGGCGTCGGAGGCACACGATTCGTACGCCTGACGATTCGCCGCGGCACGCCTGACGGCCTGCCGCGCCCCACGATCACGCCGCCCGACGTGAAGACGCGTCTCATGCGCCACATCGGCGCGCTCGCTCATGAGTCTGCTCAATAAGGAAATACCGATGCTGCTGCTCAATCCCGGCCCGGTCACGCTCACCGAACGCGTGCGCCGCAGCCTGCTTCAGGAAGACCTGTGCCATCGCGAAAGCGAGTTCTTCGACGTGCAGGAAGAGGCGCGCACGCGCCTCGTCGGCGTCTACGACCTTGATCCCGCGCAGTGGCAGGCGGTGCTCATGACGGGCTCCGGTACGGCCGCGGTCGAAAGCATGATTTCGACCCTCGTGCCCGAGAACGGCAAGCTGTTGATCGTTGAAAACGGCGTGTACGGCGAGCGCATCACGGCGATCGCGAAGCAGTACGGCATCGCGCACGAGATCGTGAAGCACGACTGGATGCAGGCGCCGGACCTCGCGCGCATCGGCACGGCGCTCGATGCGGATCGCTCGATCACGCACGTCGCGATCATCCATCACGAAACCACGACGGGCCGCCTGAACGATCTGTGCGCGCTGGGCGAGGCGTGCCGCGCCCGAGGCGTGCAGATGCTCGTGGACGGCGTGAGCAGCTTCGGCTCCGAAGCGATCGACTTCGGCGACACGAGCATTGCCGCGGTGGCCGCGACCGCGAACAAGTGCCTGCACGGCGTGCCGGGCGCGGCCTTCGTGGTGGTGCGCCGCGCCGCGCTCGCGCAGGCCCGCAGCCGCACGTACTATCTCGACCTCAAGCGTCTTGCCACGCTGCAGGATCAGCGCAACACGCCGTTCACGCCTTCCGTTCACGCGTATTACGCGCTCGTCGAGGCATTGCGCGAACTGGCGGAAGAAGGCGGCTGGCAGGCGCGTCACGCGCGCTATGCCGCGCTTTCGGAGCAGGTGCGCGCGGGGCTCGCTGCGCGCGGCATGCAAAGCGTGCTGCCGAAGGACGAATCGTCGGTGGTGCTGCGCGCGTTCCGGCTGCCCGCGGGTGTCGATTATCCGCTGCTGCACGATGCGCTCAAGGCGCGCGGCTTCGTGATTTACGCGGGGCAGGGCGGTTTGTCGGCGGAGTTGTTCCGCATTTCGACGATGGGCGACATTCATGCCGCCGATGTCGAGCGGTTGCTGGCGGCGTTCGACGACGTGGTGCGCTGAGGTTTTTCGCAGCGCCTGGTTTTATCGCATGAAAAAAGCCTTGCAGCGAGGAATCGCCGCAAGGCTTTTTGTTTTGCGTCGTACGCTCCGCTCGCGTTATCCGTCGCGTGCCTTCGCCTTTTCCTCAGTTCGCGGCGCGCGCGCGGGCGCGCAACGTGCTGGCCGCGTTCGGCTGCTTCGAGGGCTTGCGCCGCGCGCGCGCCTTCTTGAGCCAGATGAGCACGCCCGTCACGCTGAGCATCGCGACGGCGAGGCCCGTGAAGCTGATGACGATGCGTCCCGGCAGCCCCGCGATGCGGCCCGAGTGCAGCGGAAACTGCGCCTGAATGAAAAGGTCGCCGGCGCTGCCGCTGCCCGGAATCTGCCGGCCGACCACTTGGCCCGTGCGCGCGTTCATCATGAGCCAGGCGTTGCCGAGGCCCACGTCGCCGTGGTCGTTGCCCGCCGCGTAGTAGCCCACGCCGTACACGCCGGACGCCGTCATCGCAAAGAGCCCTCCCGGCGGCGCCGCGATGCCTTCGCGGTGGCCCACCTCCGCCGCAGCGGCGACGATGCGCTCGCGTGACGAGGCGGTTTCGGCGGGTGTCAGCGCGGGGCCTGGCGCGACGCTGAGGAACGGGTCGGGCGAGAGCGTCGAGAACACCGACACGACGGGCCGCACGACTTGCGCGGCGAGGTTCATCGAAATCGACGTGACCGCCACGACGATCAGCAGGCCCCAGAGCCACACGCCACCCGAACGGTGCAGGTCGAAAGTGAGCGCATAGCCGCCGCGCTTCACGCGAAACGCGAGCGACTTGCGCCAGCTCTTCGGGCTCGGGAACGCGAGCACGATCGCAATGAAGCCGTCGAGGAGCCATACGATCCCCACCACGCCCATCGTCCATACGCCGAAGTCGATACCCATCTTCGTCGGCAGGAACAGCGTGTAGTGGAACTGGTAGAGGAAGGGAATCAGGTTCAGGCGAGCGAGCGAGGCCTTGCCCCACATGCGCCGGCCTTGCTCCACGCCGGTCACGGGGTCCAGCGCGACCTGGTTGAAGCCGAGTGCGTAGGGCTGGCCGGTTTGCGGGTCGAGGCGCGGAGCCACGCGCGCGATCCAGGTGTGGCCCGGCTCGACGGCAAGCGGCATGAAGGTCACGATCGCGTGAGGCTCGCCGGCTTCGAGGCGCCTGGCGAGTTCGACGGCGGGCAGCGGCTCGCCCGCTGTCGCGCTATGGAAGAACGAAGGGTTGAGCAGCGCGTCGAGCTCGTGATCCCATGCGATCACCGCGCCGGTGAGTCCGGCGAGGAACAGGAAGGCTGCAATGCCGAGGCCGAACCAGCGGTGCAGGCGCACCAGCAGCGGCCTCATGCGAAGGCCCGGCTCGCCGGTAGGCGTGCGGAGGCGAACGCGATCACGAGTATGCTCACGACGATCTAAATATTGCAAATAAGAATCGTTCGCATTTTACGGATCAGCCGCGACTGGCGCAAGCTTTGCGAAAGGCGTCGATTTTTGGGGCGCAAGGGGGTGCGCGGCGCGCAGGCCGGGTCGCGGCGCCGGGCTTGTCTGGCGCAAACGCCGCGTTGGCTGTGGGGTGGGGCGCCCAGGCGGGTTCCGGGCGCGCGATCAGACTGGGTCTTTGTCCGGCGGGCCTTCCGGCTGCTGCGGTTCGTCGTTGTGATGTCCCGGCGACGGCGGGCTGAGCGGGTCGTGTTCCGGATCCCGCGTCGGATCGGCGAGCGGATCGGGAAGCGGGTTCGTGTGCGAGCAGATCATCGCGGGGTCCTCTTGCGCTGAAGCGCCTGGCCAGGTGGGGCGCGTCTCTATATAGCCTAGGCGATCGATGTCCGGCCTGTGGAGTTTCGAGTGTGCAAGAGGCGCATTGCGATCGCCCCACGTTTGCGGGGTAAATCGCGCGCGATTGAGCACGTCGCGTATCGCTTTGTAGCAATCGGCGAAATGCAGCTTGTCTGCCGCCGGCGTTTTGCGTGCCCGCTCAGAGCCCGCTGAGGTCAGCCGGCGTGTCGATGTCGCGCAGGATGCCGGGATCGTCCACATCGATGCGCGTGAGCGGGTGTGAGCTCAGGATTGCGCGCGCGCCCGCGTCGCCGTCGAGCGCGACGAGCGCCGCGCGATGCAGGTAGCCGAAGCCGACGGGATGGCCGCGCTGCTCGCGATAGAACGGCGCGACGAGCGATGCTCCCTCGTCCAGCACGCGCGCCACGGCTTCGATCGTTTCGATCGCGATGCGCGGCATGTCGGCCAGTGCGACGATCCAGCTTTCCGCTTCGTGGTCGGCTTCGACTCCGGCCGCGAGGCTCGCGCCCATGCCGCGCCCGGCGCCGGGCGCGAACACCACGTCGCAGCCCGCGTCGTTGAGCACGTGGGCGAGCGTCTCGGCGCCCGGTCGCACCACGGCGATCACTTTCGGCACGATGCGCAGCAGCCGCTGCGCGGATTCGCGCGCGACGCAGGAGCCATCGGGGAGTGGTGCCAGGAGCTTATTGCGCAGACCATTGGGATCGAAGCGCGAACCGGTGCCGGCGGCGAGCAACACGCCGGTGGCGAACGACGCATAGGCCATGGTGTGTCACGCGCGAGGAGGGGAAGCGCTGATTGTGCGGCGCGAGCGCGCGCGAGGCAAGCCCCGCACACGCCATTCGTGCTGCATTTGCGGACCGTTCATGCACAAGACGAGTGCATGATCTGCATTGCAGGACCTGCACTGCAGATCATGCAAGCAAGTTCATCTGCGGCACGACCTTGTCGAGCGTGATCGGCAGATCGCGCACGCGCACGCCGGTGGCGTGATACACGGCATTGGCGATCGCCGCTGGCACGCCGGTTATGCCGATTTCACCGATGCCGCGCACCCCGAGTGCATTGAAGCGCAGATCCGGTTCGCCGACGAACAGCACGTCCAGCTCGCCGATGTCCGCGTTCACGGGCACGTGGTACTCCGCGAAATTGCTGTTCGCGATGCGGCCCACGCGCGTGTCGAGCAGGCCCTCTTCGTGCAGGGCCGTGCTCACGCCCCACACCATCCCGCCCATCAACTGGCTGCGCGCCGTTTTTTCGTTGAGCACGCGCCCCACGTCATAGGCGCCGACGATGCGCGCGACCCGTATCGTTCCGAGTTCCGCATCGACGTGCACTTCGGCGAACACCGCGCCGAACGAGTGGAACGCGTACTGCTGGCGTTCCGCGCCAGGCTTCGTCCCGACCTGCGCCTCGACCGGCTGGCCGCCCGCGCGAGCGATGACGGCCGCGGCCGGGTCGCGCCGCGAGGTGTCGCTGCGGCTCACGACCCAGCCGTCACGCACGGTCACGTCTTCGGCGGCCAAACCGTAGACGGGCGAGCCGCGATCGGCGCGCGCGAGCGCGATGAGCTTGTCGCGCGCCGCCGTGGCGGCGGCCTGCACCGCGGGCGAGACGCTCGCGGCGGACTGCGAACCGCCGGAGCCCGGCGCGGGCGGCAAGGTCGAATCGCCCAGCGCAAAGCGAATGCGGTCGGGCGGGAAGCCGAGCGCGTCGGCGGCGACCTGGGTCATCACCGTGTACGTGCCCGTGCCGATGTCCTGCGTGCCCGATGCGACCATCGCGGTGCCGTCGGGCAGGATGCGCGCCACGGCGGCGGCGTCGCTGCGATTCGCGGGATAGGTCGCGCTCGCCATGCCGAGACCGATGAGCGTGTTGCCGTTACGCATCGCACGCGGCGTGGCCACGCGTCGCGACCAGTCGAAGCGCTGTGCGCCCGCTTCGTAGCATTGGCGCAGCGCCTTCGACGACCATGGCTTGCCGTCCTGCGGCTCGGTTTCGGCGTAATTCTTCAGGCGCAGCGCAATCGGGTCCGTCTTCAGCCGCCACGCAAGCTCGTCCATCAGCGATTCGAGCGCGAACGAGCCTGTCGTCTCGCCCGGCGCGCGCGTGAAGGTCGGTGTGCCGACGTTCAGGGGTACGACACGATGGCTCGTGCTGCAATTCGGCACGGCGTACATCATGCGCGTGACGAGACCGCTCATCTCCTGCCAGTCTTCGAACGTGGAGGTGTGCGCGAGCGTGTCGTGGCGCAAGCCGGTCAGCGTGCCGTCCGCACGCGCGGCGATCGAGAAGTGCTGCTCCGTGTGCGGGCGCGAGCCGACCAGCCCGAACATCTGCGGGCGCGCGAGCGCGAGCCTCACGGGGCGTCCCGTTTGCTTCGCGGCCATGGCGCACAGGCTCACGTGCGACCACGACGAACCCTTGCAGCCGAAGCCGCCGCCAAGGAACGGCGAGATGACGCGCACGTTCTCGGGTGCGATGCCGAACACGGCGGCAACGGCATTGCGCGAGCCGCTCACGCCCTGGGTGGCGTCGTAGAGCGTGAGGTCGGGGCCGTCCCAGTGCGCCATCGTGGCGTGCGGCTCCATCGGGTTATGGAACTGCGTGGGCGTGGTGTAGACGGCCTCGATACGCACCGCGCCCTCGTTCATGCCGGCCTCGACGTTGCCACGCGTCGATTCGACGGGGCGGCCCATCGGGCTTGGCGGCGTATGCGCCTGGCTCTTCGCGCTATCGAAATCGAGCGTGGCCGCCGTTGGCGCGTAGGTGATGTTGAGGCGCTGCGCCGCATCGGTTGCGTGCTCGA
>NZ_DATJWR010000081.1:0-5779 GCF_035501035.1 Paraburkholderia sp. | reverse complement strand
GGCGCTATAGGGGCTGCCGCCTGCGGAGGATGGGCCGCCGAGCAGGCGTTGCTCGTCGGACGGCTCGCGTTGAGCGGGCGAGGACTGGCTGTTGGCCGGCTGGTCGACAGCCGATGCGGACGATGCGCCGCCAGGCGCCGTGCGTTGGGCAAGCGCCGTGCATGGCCACGCGCAGCACGCGGCATGCAGCGCGGCGGCGAGCACGTAGGGCGCCGCGCCGCGAGCCATGCCGCCCGTGCGCGCCACGCGTGCGGGGGGCGGGCAAGCGTCCGACAGGGACCGGCGAGCGAGCATGGACATGGCCTTTACCTTGCGCGCCGCGAACCACGCGGCGCCATGCCCTTATGGTGCCCATGCCGCGTCGCGCGGCTGCGCCAAAACCCCGGCTGCGTCGGCCAGGCGTGCGAGGCAGTGTGGCGGGCGCCGGATAATGATCCGGTGGCCCGAGGCAGCCCCGATGCATTCCAGCACGCGGGCGGCATGGGCTCGCAGCCTGCACGAACGGACCCGAACGGGCAAGGAGCGTTCATGACGGAAGCGATCGATGGTATCGGGAGCATCGGCGTTGGCGGGCTCGCAGGCGGGGCCCCCGAGGTGTCGCCGGCGGGTGTTGCGCAGCCGCACGCCCCACAGTCTGCGCGCCCCGAGATGCGCGTGATCGATTTGAGCCTCGCGGGCAAGGGCAACTACGTCGCGCGCCGCGGAAAGCTCGTTCAGGCCGTGTGGTACGTGCTCGAGACCTGCGTGCTCGACAACCGCCTGCTGCCGCTCTCGGCGCTGCGCGTGGGCTTGCTGCGCCTCTTTGGCGCGACCGTCGGCGAGGGGTGCCGCCTCGTGCATCCCATGCGCGTGAAGGCGCCGTGGAATCTCGAACTCGGCGACAACTGCTGGATAGGCGTGGACGTGTGGATCTACAACCAGGCGCCCATTCGCATCGGCTCGAACGTGTGCATTTCGCAGGGCACGTTTCTGAGCGCCGGGTCGCACGACATGAGCACGAACATGGACCTGCACGTCGCGCCGATCGTGATCGAGGACGGCGTATGGGTTTCGTCGAAATGCGTCGTGCAGATGGGGGTGACGATCGGGCGTTCGGCGGTGGTCACGCCGCTCTCGGTCGTGCATCGGTCACTCGAAGCGGGCGGCGTGTATGGCGGCAATCCGTGCCGTTTCATCCGCTGGCGCTTCGAGGACGGCAAGCAGCCGTAGTGCGAGCGCGTCGCTCATGGCGTGAGCAGGCCGCAAGGCCCGCTCACGCACGATCCCTGCGCTAGTAAGGTGTACCGGCCACCCGGCCCGCCGCGGCCGCCTGCGTGCTCGGCAGGATCAGGTTGATGACGCGGCTCCACTTGACGAGCGCCGACGCGTCGACGAACACCACATCGTTGGGCTGCAGTTCGAACTCGTCGGCGGTGGCCATGGCCTCCGGCGTCGACGCATCGAGGTGGAAGACCGTCCGGTGCCCTTCCTTCTGCCCGCGCACCACATAGACCTGCGAGGCGTCGCCCGATCCCTGGCTGATGCCGCCGGCGTCGCCGAGCGCGTCGTTCAGCGAGAGGCGGCCATTGTCGAACGGCAGCGGGCCCGGGTGCCCGACTTCGCCCAGCACGTACACCCGGCTTTCATTCTCCGAGTAGACGCGCACGAGGTCGCCGTTCTGCAGCAGGATGTTGTCCGGGTTCACGCCTTTTTTGATCATGTCCGGAATGTTGACCATGATCGTCTCTTTGCCGCGCGTCACGCTAACCCGCGAACGGTCGCCCGTCGCCGTGAAGCCGCCCGCGCGGTTGATCGCCTCGGGCAGCGACATCGTCATGTCGTTGAGCACCATCAACCCTGGCGTGCGCACTTCGCCGTCCACGTAGACGCGGCGGCTGCGGTACGCCTCGATGCGCAGCGTCACCTGCGGCTTGTTCAGGTAGTACGAGAGCTTGCTCGACACGAGGTCGCGCGCCTGCAACTCGGTCAGCCCGGCCACGTGGATCGCGCCCACGTAGGCGACCTGGATCGAGCCCGTCGAGTCGACGGTATAGCCCGACACGATCTGGCTCGTGCTCTGGTCCGTCGACGCGCTGCTGTTCGACGACGTCGTCGGCAGGTTCATCTCGGGGTGGTCCCACACGACGATGCTGAGCACGTCGCCGGGCCCGAGCGTGTACGGCTTGGGCGTGCCGAACAGCTTCTCGACGTCGGGCGAAACCGTCGTCGGTCTCGACGACGCTTGCTTGGCGACCAACTCGTTGTTGATCTCGACGAGCGCGCCCGGCGGCGGCTGATCGTTGTTGCCACCGCTGGTGCGCGCCGCGTCGGTGGCGGCCTTCGCCTGCGTGACGCTCGAAGGCGCCGACATGCCCGGCGACATCCCGCAGCCCGAGATCAGGGCCGTGAGCGCCACCACGGCGGCCATTGCCATCCACGCGCGGCCCGCCGATGCCCTGCGATGGCCGCGTGCGCTATCGCATGAGAGCGCCTCTTGCGTGTGTGCCATTGCGCGCTCGTCGGCGGACTGCGCGCCGGAACCGTCTGAATCAACAGGTATGTTCTGTAACATAGCCTTGCCCCCTCACTCACAGGATTCGCACATTGCTACGAAAGTGCAGCGCTTGCTCTTCGTTCTGCTTTTTGCCGATTCAGCTGCGCTGCTTTCTCACCCCTGCCAATCCTTAACCATCCCTATCTATCCCTTATCTGGGCGCTGTTCGCTGCGCGGGCGGGCGGCGGGCCATTCATCCATTCATCGCATCGCCGCTCGCCGCGCTCAGTTTTGTGCCGACGCCGTTTGTTCCGTGGGCTCCGCCGGATCGACGCGCGCGAGCGCGCTCATCGGGTGCCCCGCGCGTGAACGCGTGCCGGCATGCGACGGATGCTCCTGCAACAAGCCGAGCAGCGAGCGCACCATGCCGTCCATCGCGAAGCGCGTGTCGAACGTGCGCCGCGCCTGCGCGCGCATCGCCGTGCGCGCGTGCTCGTCCAGATTGCGCCATGCCGCGAAGAGCTGCTGTGTGCCCGCGATCGTGTCGGGCGCGACGAAGCCCGCGTGATCCGTCTCGATTTCGCGCCATACGCCCACCTTGTCCGAGAGCAGCACGGGCAGGCCGCACGCGAGCGCTTCCGCTACCGAAACGCCGAAGTTTTCCTGATGCGAGGGCAGCACGAACACGTCGCTCGCGTGCAGCGCGCCCCACTTGAGGTTGCCCTGCAGCATCCCCGGCCAGCTGATGCGGTGCGAGATGCCGTGCGAGCGTGCGATCGCCTGCAACGCGGGTTGCCAGTTGCTCTGGTCGGGGCCCGCCATCAGCAGGTGCGCGTCCGGCACTTCGCGCGCATGCGCGGCGAACGCGTGCACCAGCATGTCGCAGCCCTTCTTCGGGTGCAGACGCCCCAGAAACAGCACGATGCGCTTGTTCTGCAGATGCGGCGACTCGCGCAGGAACGCCTCGCGCAACGTGTGCGCGTCCTCGCGAGGCGCGCGGGTGCCGAACGGCACCACGCGCTCGTTCGCGCGATACAGCCAGAACGATTCGCGCGCGAGCAGGCGTTCCTCGTCGGTCGTGAAGATCACGGCGCTGGCGTCGCGCAGCACGCGGTAGTCGGCCCACGGCCAGTACGCCCACTTCTTCAGATGCTTGAACGGGTAGGTGAGGCGAAACCACGGGTCGAGCATGCCGTGCGTGTACACGTAGTAGGGCACTTGCGTGTGGCGCAGCGCGCGCCACGCGCCAAAGCCATGGTATTGCCATAGTCCGTGCACGATCGCCGCGTCGAAGCGCCCGGCGTTTGCGCGCAGCCACGGCACATAGCCCGCGCTATAGCCGTAGCGCCCACGGCCCGGGCCCAGCGTATGGAGCGAGAGCGGGAACTCGCGCACGTAAGGGGCGTCGTTCGGGTCGAGCGATGCCACTTCGATCTGATGGCCGAGCGCCGCCATCGCGAGGCCGCTCTGGCGCACGCCCTCGATCGGGCCGCCCGAGCGGGGGTCGACGGTGGACACGAGATGCAGGATTTTCATCGGGGCTCCGGGGTCGCGTAAGTGTTGAGCGGCACCGGCGCCGCCGGGGGCGCCGTGGGTCGGAAAACGGGTTCGGCGTGTTCGTGGCGCGCGTGCCGGTAGGACGGATGCAGGTGCTGGCGTCTGCGCACGAGGTCGATGCGGTAATGAAGCTGCGAGTACAGCGCGACGATGAGTCCGAGCGCGATGCCGTAGACGAGGCCCGAAAAGCGCGTGCCGAGCGGATTGCCGCCGATCGACGCACCGGGCAGCGCCGCGAGCACGAGGATCGACATGCTCAACGGCATGAGCAGCGGGTGGCGCGGCGCGATGCGGTGCCAGCGCCGGAACGCGCAGCCCGCGACGACGAGCGCGACGATTACCGCGAGCGGCATGCAGGCGCCGAACACCAGGCCTTCCGCATAGAACTGGTACTCCCAGAAGTTGTGGCCCGCCACCCAGTCGCTGGCGTCGAAGTAATCAGACTTGCTGAACGTTTCGCTCACATAGGGATAGTAGATCGGTGAATAGCGGTACACGTGGCCATAGCCCTTGCCGAACAGCAGCGATTGCCCCGACTCCATGACCTGGTCGTACTGGTCGCGCATCTCCGCGATCCGCGTGACCGTTGTCGGGTCGCGGTCGGAGTCCTGGTTCTCCGCCGCCGTTACGCGCTGTGTCCAGTGGTTCGTGATGGACGGGAACAGCCACGCGGTTCCCACGCCGAGCGCCACGATGAACGAAAGCGCCACGCCGGTGCGCACGAACGACTTGATCAGATGGCTGAACGACGGCGAGGCGAGCCACGCGGCGAACATGGCGAGCAGCACGGTGGCGAGCAGCAGGCTGCGCGTGACGCTCAGCAGCTCGACGACGAGCGTGGCGATGAACAGGAGCACCATCGTCATCGTGAAGCGCCGCGCGACGATGAACTGATGCAGCAACATGGCCTGCAGTGCGAGCATCGTCGGCGAGACGATGCGAAAGCGGATGTCGGCGAGCGGGCCGCCCACCGCGAACACCCCGAAAAGGAACGTGAACACGAGACCGATCACGTTCGCGTAGTAGAGCGCGCGCTGGATCTGGGCGAGGCGTATCGGGTGCCAGGGGCGGCACGTCGCGAAGTAGCCGAGCACGAACAGCAGGAACGGCAGGATCACGCGCAGGTACTGGCCGACCGGGTTGTGCTGCAGCAACTGGGCGACGACGCTGCCCACGAGGCTCAGCACGAGCGCGCAAGTCACGAACGAACGCAGGCGCGACGCACGCGCGAAGCGCGGGCCGATCATCGCCAGGATGGCCGCCCCCGCGATAGCCGGAAAGACGGCCAGCCATTGCGCGCTGTGGCCGAACTGGGAGTTGGGTGCCTTGTAGTCGAATGCGAGGGGCACGAGGCACAGCCAGATCCACACAACGGTATGTTTGTTTCGCATCGGCGTTTCTCCCGGTGCGGTGCATTGCATAAGTACGCACGCGGCAAACGCGTCGCATGCGATGGCTCGACTCAATATAAAACGCTGCGAGCGGCTTGCGCATGCGCGTGGCGCGAAGTGACGGGGTTGTGGCGGCAGAAGGAACATTCTGATCCGGCACCACGTGGGCACCGCGCACATGTCCGAGAACGCCGGGAAGTTGGCGCACGCTGCACGACGCGCGTGCGCATGATGGGGTCGGCAGCGGTATGTTCGTCGGCGTTTTTTGTCCAGAGATTCGGCACGGATCGAGCGAGGGAAGCGTCATGAAGCTATTGCACGGCGCACAATCGCCAGCGCGAGCGCGCGCGATCGAGCT